>NZ_BLVP01000008.1:0-173302 GCF_013340305.1 Desulfovibrio psychrotolerans | reverse complement strand
GGGGGGGGGGGGGGGGGGGGGGAGAGAGGGGGCAGATCACTCTTCCGGAGGAGGAGAAAACGTGTAGTTTCCTTTGAGGAACTGCTGCACATACCACTCTGTCTGCGCATCCGGAGAAATGGTCAGATCCAGCATGCGCATGGCTCCCAACAACCTGCCCAGCATGTCGAGCTTTTCCATTATCCGCTTCTGGTCATACTTCTTCATCTCCGCACGGATGGAATCGCCCTTCTGAACAACGCGGAAGCCGAGCCAGCGCAAGGTTGCGCCGATGAGCTGCGCACGGCGGATACGCCTTCCCGCGTCTGCTGCGCCGCCCTTGAAGGAGAACATGATATAGTTATCGTTCAAAAGCGGACCGCAATAGGAATCCACAGTGGCGAAATGGTGTCCCATTCTCCCGTGAATGTTCATATATTCACCGGAAATGATGGCATAGTTTGCCCCGCCCAGCCCAGAACCGGGCAGCCTGCTGCGAAAAACGGAATCCGCCACGGCGGCATCACAGCCGGACGACTCCTGCTGTGTGGCATTGGTCCAGCGCACGCCGGGGTGGCTCATGCCTTCCAGCAATGCCTTGAACGGCATGCAGATAATATCCGTTACCTCCGCCATGCGACCGCTCAAAATAGGATGCAGCCCCCCGCCCAAGTCCACAACGAGAAACCGCAGGGGCAACCCCGTGAACAGAGGCACGGCAAGCCCCTCCTGCATGTCCAGATCATCCGCAATGCAGAACATGGAACGCATGGCCATCTCATGGGCAAACCGGATGATATCGTGCAGGGTCTGGCACCCGGAAGCCGTAAATTCTGGGGTCTCCGGGTCCACAAGATTGAGGGGGGCAATGAGCTTGAGAGCCTGCTGGAGCGATTTATACACCGGGCTGCCCTTCATCAGGTTCACGGGTTTGCGCTCGTGCAGAATCTCTGTCACGCGCCCTTCGTACACCACCTGATTAGAGGCATCCAGCGTTACCACCTGCCCGTGCTGAAGCGTATGCGTGGCCCTGCCCACCCCCACAAGCGTGGGGATGCCGAACTCGCGCGCCACAGAAGCCATATGCCCCGTAACGCTGCCCATGTCGGTGATGATGCCGGAAACCTTGCCCATGGCCGCCACGTATTCCGGGGATGTCTGCCGGGCAACAAGGATGGCACCCTGCGGAATGCCGTGCAGCTCATACCCAGTCTCCACCACATGCACAACGCCCGATGCCGTGCCCGGAGACGCCGACTGCCCTCCGGCGAGCAGCATCGCGTACCCCGCAATGAACGCACACGATTCAGGCAACTTGCAGGCATTGGCCTGCATGAGCGGGCGCGCCTGCAGCACCACAAATCTATTCTCGGCATCCATGGCCCATTCCACATCCAGCGGCGTGCCGTAGTGCTCCTCCAGCCGGAGAGCATATTCCACCAGCCGCGCGACCTGCCCATCGTTCAGGCAGGGCATGGTTCGCTGTTCCTGCGGCACGCGCTCGTACATGGTGCCGCCGCCGGGGAGCAGAACAATGCGCTCTTCCTTCAGGGCAACCTGACGCGCTTCCAAGCCCCTGTCACGCCTGCGCACGCGCCAGAAATCGGTATCTGCAGAACCATCCACAACGCTGAGTCCCAGCCCCCATATGCCGGAAACCAGAATATCCCTGTCATCCAGACAGTTTGGGTCAGCTGTATAGATGACGCCGCTGGCCTTTGCAGAAATCATGTTCAGCACCAGCACGCTCATCATGACATCTTCTTCCGAGTAGCCCTTTGTTCTGCGATAAAAGACAGCCCGGGGGCTAAACACGCTGGCTACCACTTCTCGCCATGCGCGTTCCATTTCCTGCGGTGCGACACCGAGCACCGTGGCGTGCTGCCCGGCAAAAGAAGCCTGCGAATCCTCGCATACGGCGGACGAACGGACTGCCAGCCGCACCTGAGACCCGAACGTGCGCACCATGCCCCGCGCAGCTTCCGCCAGTGCCGTTTGCAGTTCCGGCGGCATAGGCGCGGCGAGAATGCGTTCCTGCGCGCTCAGGGCCGCCTCCTCCAGCCGGGCCGTATCCCCAATATCCGTTGCGGAAAGTTCGCGCCGGACATGCTCGAACACGCCGGAATGGTGTAAAAAAAGAGCGGCTGCGGAGGCAGTCACGGCAAAGCCGTGGGGCGTGGGAAGTCCCACCCGGTTACTGACTTCACCCAGATTGGCGGCCTTGCCGCCCACCTCATCCAGATTATCCAGCGAAAGGTGTTCCAGCGGAAAGATAAGGCGGCGGGATTCAAACCTTCTGCGCCGCGAGAGCAGCTTAAGCGCCTCAACACTGATGGATTCCGCCCTGTCGAAGAGTTCCGGATACGCGCCGCCGGAAAGGGAGTTCAGGTCTTCCACAAGGTCGTATACGCCCGCAACAAGCGATTCTGTCAGCTCAAGAGCCTCGTCCTGCGTGAAGGAACGGCCATCGTACATAAGCCGTTCCAGATCGGTCATAAACTCCAGAACCTGATTATTCCCGGCAAGAAGGCTCTTGAAGGTATGATACTTGCGATCCAGCGCCGTCTCGTCGCTGATGCCGCGCTGGCGGGATTTGTTTTTTCTGAAAAACTCAAGAAGCTGTGGCATCGTTTCCTCATGGTATCAGGTCGGATATCCGGCCCAGTCCTTGAAAACGGTGAGCCTTGCATCACGGGCGGCGGGGCGGGCGTATCCTCGGGAACCGCATCGTCTACTCAATGTCTGCCGGGGCGTTCTGCGGCAACAGGATGGTAAACGTAGATCCCTTGCCGGGAGTGCTCTCTGCCGTTATGTCGCCACCAAGTTTTTGAATGATGCCATGGCAGATAGAAAGCCCAAGCCCGGAGCCTTGCCCCGGCTCCTTTGTGGTAAAAAACGGCTCAAACACCCTGTCCAGATTGTCTTTGGGAATACCGATACCCGAATCGGCTATGCGGATCGTTACCCCGTTACCCCGCGACTTTTCCGCATCAATAGTGATGGTGCCCGTGCCGTGGATGGCGTCCATGGCATTGTTCAGCAGGTTCAGCAATGCCTGCCGCAGCAACGAAGGTTCGCTGTGGATGATGGGTAAATCCGGCGCAAAATTCTTTACAATGGCGATATTGTTCAGCATCGCCTCGCGTTCACGCATCCCCACCACCTCGGAGACAACGTTGGCAATGTTCACCTCGCGGATCACAAAGTCCATCTTACGGGCAAAACTGAGCAGTTTATGCGTAATTTCGCGGCACCTGCCCACCTGCGTGGCAATGACTGCAAGCGATTCCTTGAACTCGTCATGCTCCGGAAAATCCGCCATGCTTTCGCGCTTGAGCAGGTCCTGCAACCAGCCTGTGCCCTCACCGATAATGGCAAGCGGGTTATTAATCTCATGGGCTATGCCCGCCGCAAGCTGGCCTATGGCGGCCAGTTTCTGCGACTGGATGGCGTAGTCGTTGAGCATTTTCTTATCCATATCGAGCTGGGCGAAATGCCTGAGCAGACGATGGATGGTCCAGCCGCTCGCCGCAAGCACCACAGCCACACCGAATATGCAGAGAATCAGCAACCCCTTGGCGCGCAACCCCAGTTCGCTGGTCAGCTCGCTCTGCGACTGCTGCACAACCAGCCACCAGTTGGGGTTACTGTTCAGGCTGGCGGCTTCAAACAGCACACCGCCCCCCTTCTCCTGCATAACCGCCCCTTTCTGCCCGGCGGCTACCGCTGTCGCGAGGGAGGAATCTACCGCCTGAAGCATGGCACCGTTGCTGGCAGAACGGGTCTGCAACACCCCGCCAGCGTTGATAATGTAAATTTCGCCCGTGTTGTCGAACCGCACATCGTCCAGCAGCGAACTGAAGAGAAAGGCATTCACGGTTGCGCGCAGAACCCACGTCTGCCCCGCGTTTTCCTGCCGCACCGCGATGATGAAATGGGGCGAACGGCGATACCCCAGAAATACATCGCTTATGGTCACGCCCTTTTCCATGACATCCCTGAACCACGGCTCCTCGCTGTAGTCCCTGCCCATGATGTCATGCGGCCCCACATACGCAATGTGCCTGCCGTTGCCATCCAGAACACCCATGTCCTCAAAAACATGGTCAAAGTCGCGGTCTATGGTGTTAAACAGGTCAAACAGATTTTTCTGCGAACGCAGGTACTCAAGAGAATGCACATGGGCCACAAACTGGACAATCTTCACCATCTCGCCCAGGTGGGCATCTACGGTGCCCTTGTAGCGCGTGGTAAGAAAAGACAGCCTCTGCCCGTGCTGCGCATGCAGGTTCTGCTCTGTGCTTCTGAAAATGTGGGCAAAAAGAAATGATATGGCCAGCAGAGAGGGAACAGTAAGAAAAACAAGCACCGTGAGTATGACCGGACGCTTCCGGGAAGCCGAAGAGGCATTCATATTCGCATCATCCTGAGGTTGCCATCGTTACCGCTGCAGGGACGGACACCCAAATATGCCGATACCACAGCACGATCAACATGCTACAGGCTCTCTTGCTAACACGCCTGCAAAAGAAAGGACAAGAAGCTACATCAGCCATTCCCGAACAACATACGCCACAAAGTTCAGAGCGGCGAGTCCTGCCACGCAGGCGGGCCAGAACCACCACTCCTTGAGTATGGCGGGGTTCCAGGTATTCTTGCCGCGGGGAAGATGATGCAGCGCCTTGAAGGGCACAAACGACTCAGCAGGCGTCTCGCCGGGTGGTGCGCCCTTTTCTTCTGCTTTTCCGTTCAGTGGCTTTACCATGGACCGCCTCGTATCAAAAAGTCTCCCCGCCGCGCAGGGCAACGGGGAGACTGCATTGCATCGGTACTAAAAGCGCATGCTCTTTTCAAGCCTGTCCAGCTGCGCCCGTTCTTCAGCCTTGCGCAGGCGTTCTTCACGCTCCTTCTTCACGGCGTGGGCTTCTTCTATCTTGGCGAGCAGCCCCTCTATCTCATAGGGCTTCATCAGATAGTCAAAGGCACCAAGGCGCATACCTTCCACGGCAGACGGCACGTCCCCGTGTCCGGTAAGCAGAACCACCTCCACCCCAAGATGCTTGGCGCGTATTTCCGCAAGGGTTTCAATGCCGCTCAATCCGGGCATACGTATGTCCAGAATGACCACGTCTATGGGCGTGGTGGCAAGCAGGTCCAGAGCCTCCATGCCGCTGCCCACGCTTTTCACATCGTATTGCCGTTCCGTGAGCCGCTTGCCCAGCGTGGTGCGGAAGCTTTCCTCATCGTCCACGAGCAGCAATCTGGCCTTAGTATCACTCATGATGCACTCCTCCTTGGTACCCGCCGGCCCCAGAGACCGGCGGGATTGCATGCTGCTTCTAATAGAACCCTATCATCGGCCAGTAGACCATTGCACCGAAAGTTGCAACCAACAGCAGGGCAAGGCACCACGGCACTGCGACCTTGATGAAGTCCATCTGGCTGAAGTAGCCGGTGCTGTAGGCAATAATGGTGGGTGGACATCCGATGACCAGCATAATGAACGATGTGGTCAGCGGCGCAAGCATGGCCACTGCCTTGGGCGACATATTCAGCATTTCCGCCATGGGCAGAGTAATGGGCAGGGTAAGTGCCACAGCCGCCGAGTTGCTCATCATGCTGGAGAGGATGGAGCCGAAAAGTCCCATGCCGTAGTAGACCACAAAGGTGGCCTGCCCATCCAGAAGCGGCAGCAGAGATTCAGCAAGGAACTTGCCCGCGCCGGAGTTAAGCATGGAAGCACCCATGGAGACGCCCGCGCCGAAGACAATCCACGATTCCCACGGGAACTTATCGCAGATGGTCTTAAAGGACACGAACTTGGGACCGCAGAAGCCCGCCAGGGCCAAAGAAGCCACAACGCTCACATGCCATCCCGTCAGGTCGGAGAAGGTCCAGAGAAGAAAGGTGGCGGTAAAGATGATGGTAACGCCCAGTTCACGGGTGCTCATGGGGGCCATCTTTTCCATCTTCACGCTGGCGGGCAGTTCCTTCTCCTTGGGGCGGAAGATGAGAAACACCACGCCCCACGTGGCCAGTGCCGTCAGCAGACATATGGGGAACTGAATAACGATGTATTCCATAAAACCTATGGAAACCTCGCCATTGGTGAACTGCTGGAGGATTTCCACAGCCAGAGGGTTACGACCACCGCCCAGCAGCGTGCCGAAACCACCGGCGGAAGACGCCAGCGGAATGAGAATGATAAAGAACTTTGCCAGATTGGTGCTGTTTTGGGGCGTTATCCCCATGGATCGGATGACCGGCACCAGCGCGAAGATCATGATAACGGTTACGGTCGCATCATGGAAGATGGTGGCAAGAACAGTACACCCTACGGCAAGAACAAAGCTGAGCCGCTTCACGCCTGTACCCGCAACCTTGAAAATCCAGTACATGATACGGTTGGCAAGCCCAACCTCGTTCAGCACCACGCCGAACATGACAATCATGAGCACGAACATAACCGCAGGGCTGGCAAAGGGTGCCCACGCCGCCGCAGGCGTTTCTATGCCGAAGAGGATAAGCCCGCCCGCGGCGCACAACGCGGTAACGCCGATGGGAATGGCCTCTGAAACCCACAGTATGACTATGGTGGTCACCAGTGCCAGAAACTTATGCCCCTGAGGCGAAAGGTTTTCCGGCGTGGGCAGCATGTATATGCCAAGCCCCACAGCAAGCGCGACAAGCACCTTAATGATAATAGACTTACCGGACTGTTCGGAACCCTGCTGATCTTCTTCGTGCAGATCCAGCTCATCCGGCGAGTTCATGTGATCCTTGAGTGTAGCCATGTATTCCTCCTTCCCGTATCCCCGGAAAATTCGTTATGGAATGCAGACCGCCTGATCAGGCACTGCAGATATTTTTCATCTTGTCAGCCACTTCCCTGTACACGTCAGAAAACCGGAGGATGCCGACCAACCGTTTCCCGTCCATGACAAAAAGTGAATCGTGCCGGAACATGACAAAACGATGAAACGCGGCGTTTATGGAGTCATCCTGCCCGATGACCTGCGACTTGGTCGGGCGGTTCACCACATCCCGTATGGCTATCCCCTGCGCCGTGGCACACAGGTCGTCCAGCGGCTTCGCCCACAGAGTTGCCGTATTCTTCATGGAATCGATCACATAGCCCACGTTGCCCATGAGCGGGCTTGTGCTGCCGCCCATAACCTTGTCATAGTCTGGTTCCAGCCCGCGCATGACATCAATGGGAGACAGCTTGCCCACAACCTTGTTGCCGTTGTCGCAAACAAGAAGTATGCGCTGCTCCCGCTTGCCTGCCAGATACTCTTCATGAACCTTGTCCAGAGCCAGAACGCCTTCCGCCAGCGTCGCCGTTTCGGCAATCAGGGGAAACTTGGCAACCGGAATCATGTAGTCCTTTACGCTTCCTTTCATTCTCTCTTCCTGCCTTTCTGCGTACAACGCGCCCCGGAGGACCACTGCACGATGTTGGTGAGTTGGCGCGAATACTGCGCGCAAATCAGAAACACGTTTCACACAACTATCAAATGCCGTGCCATCATGGACAGACTGGCACAAAACATCCTGTTAACTCTTTTATATTTCTCAAATTTATTTATGTAACTTTTTTCACAAAGCAGACCGCAACCCACTTGCCTGCCCGACTCCTTGCGTGTTATTGCAGCCTTGCAGGAAACGATTTTGCCAGATTTTGCACGATAATATCCCTGCGCGGAGCAACCTGCGGTCATGCACGGGCACAACGTGGCAGCCGCATTCCGCAACCGCCAAACGTACGGAGGGCCGGACCATGAGACCCAGCGACCCGAAAGGCAGACTCCACTCCACCGCCGTTTCCGGAAGCAAAGCCGCTCCGCGCAAACTGAGCACCCGTCTCTCCCTCATCCTCATTCCTGCCTCCATTCTCATTCTCGCCGCATCCGGGCTGAGCACCTACATCGCGTCTTCAGAGTTCATAAACACCGCCACCGAGCGTGTTTCCCGCGCCCATGCCACCACCACCGCGCATGCGCTGGAAACGCGGATGGAAGGCTACCGCAGGGAACTGCTTCTGGCAGCCCAAATGCCCGTTTCCGCATCATCCATGTTACGGCATCTGGCGGAACACAGAGCGGTAGACGGCGATACCGTCACGGAGTTCGGCTTCATTCCCAACCATGCGGAGGAGCACATCGTCTTTGTGGCGCATCAGGGAGTGACCATTGAACTGAAACCGGAAGAGGTGAAGGAGGTTCGCCCTAATCCCGTGCTCTTTTACGGGGACGTGAAGAATCTGAAACCCGGCGAGGTATGGCTTTCTCCGTTCAAAGAGGTGGAATACCCCTTCGCCCATGATGACGCCCCGCACGCCCGGATATCACTCACCATAATCCGCATGTTCACGCCATGCATGGACGCCGCGGGCGAGGTTACGGGCTACCTGTATATGGGGATTGACGTGCGTAAGCTGCGTAACGTTCTCTCGCTGTACGATTCCACAAAATCTCCCGTGTACGCGTTTCCGCGCAATCCTTCTGTCACGCGTTACACCTTCTTTTACGACGCGGAAGGCTGGGTAATTTTCCAATCCGAATCGCCCGATACGCCGGAGGCACCGCTGAGCACCCTCGGCGTGCGCGCCGTTCAGAAGGGCACCTTAGGCAGACCGGGGCTGCCCAACGCCTTTAAACCGCTGGACGATGAAACACAGTACTGGAACATGGTCACGGAAACGGGCAGAGGCGAACGCAGCCTTTTTCATCTGGACACTGCCGACAAAGACGGCTCTGAACGTCGCAGACATGTGGTCGCCTTTTCGCCGGTGCGACTGCGCCTCTCTTCTTCCGACACCCCGCAGGTCGTCGGAGGCGTTGCCTTTGTGGACAGAAGCGCGTTGGTAGAAAGCGCAGGAAACAGGCACCTGCACATCATGCTTGTCATCATTGCCGCTGCCGTTGCATGCATCACCTTCCTGATAGCCCTTACCACGCGGCTGACGACCCGGGGCCTTATGGACCTTGCATCCAGAGTCTCCCACGTGCGTGAAGAAGGGCGATGGGAAGAAATACGCCTGCGGAACGACGCAGGGTATGAAGCCTCTCTTCTTGGCGATTCCATAAATGCCATGATTGCCACCATACGCAAGCAGCTGGAGGAGATACGCACCAAGGATATCCGCATAGAATCAGCCGCGCTCAAAGAACCCGTGGCCCTGTCCATGGATGAACCCGGACAGGATGAAGATGTTATCTGCCCGGAAATAATCGGCTCAGGCCCGCTCATGCACGCGCTCAAGCGCGACATAGTCAAGGCCGGTCAGGTAGATGTGGACGTGCTCATCGAAGGCGAAACCGGCACCGGCAAGCAACTGGCGGCAGAAGCGGTGCACAGGCTCTCACGCCGGGCGGGCAAGCCCTTCATCTCCATTAACTGCGGAGAACTGGACGAAAACCTGCTTCTGGACACGCTGTTCGGACATGTGAAAGGTGCGTTCACAGATGGCAAAACAGACCGCCGGGGCGCGTTTCTGGAAGCGGATGACGGGACACTGTTTCTGGATGAAATTCAGTCGGCCTCACTCAAGGTGCAGCAGGCTCTTTTGCGGGCCATAGCCATGCGCAAGGTGCGGCCACTGGGCAGCGACAAAGAAATGGAAGTGAATGTGCGCCTCATAACAGCGTCCAACCTGGATCTGAAAACCCTCATTGATCAGGGCAAATTCCGTGAAGACCTGTACTACCGGCTCAAAGTCATAACCATTCAGGCCCCGCCCCTGCGGGAACATTTGCAAAACGTGCCCCAACTGGCACTGCATTTTCTCAAAGAAGCCGAGCACATGGCCGGAAGAACCAGCCTGTCCATCTCCCGCGGCGCTCTGGAAGCCCTGCTGGCATACCACTGGCCGGGCAACATCCGGGAGCTGAAGCACGTAATCATTACCGCCGCCGTTATGGCAGAAGGCAAAGTAATTCAGGCAGAACAACTCAACCTTGACCTGCCGGACACGCCGAGACTCGCTTCTGCTGCAGCGGAACCGCGCCCTGCGCAGCCGCCAGTGGCTTCCACCGTAACACCACCCGGTGCGGAACAGGCTGCTCCCGCAGTACGCCCGTTGCCTCCCGATCTTAACAGGCGGCAGATAGCGGCGTATGAACATGTTCTGCGCACGGGAGAAATAACCAGCAGAGAACTCATCCGCCTCATGGGCGGCGATATCTCCAAACGCACAGCCAGCTACGATATTCAGGACCTTGTTTCCCGCAACCTTCTGTTCCGCGTGGGCAGGGGGCCGAATACACGGTACGTGCTGCCTGAATCTGAACCTGACAAAGGCTGAACGAACATTCCCTACGCCCTGTAACATTCCCGAAGCCCTTTCATCCGGAGCAATACCTGCGGATTGCGGGCTGTTTTCCCGGCCAAAATAGAAGTGGCCGGGTATGGCAGCCCCGGCCACTGGAGAAGGGATCGATGTTTATTTCGATCCGCTTGGGTGTCCCTTGCGTTATTCTCTTTTCCCTGTTGCGAACGGTGTCTCGCACGGTTGCGGCAGCAGTTGCCTGTCACGCCGAGCGGCCCTTTCGGTCTACGTCCCTGTCATCCTGTCGTCCGGTCTGGCGGGAGGCCGCACCCCGTGCCCTTGTGGGCATCATCCGTGCGGCAACTCCCCGGCACGCGGGTCCGCTCCGCCACCGGCAACATGGCAGAGCACACCCTACTGCGCGCTCTCCGCTTCCGCCGAAGGAGATTCAAAACGTCTCACAAGATAGCGGCAGGCAAGCAGAGTTCCCAGACAAAGCGGCACATATGTCCGCAGAAATAGTACCGGCATGGTGTCCGGATCGCCGTGGCTGTAATAGATGCAGAAAACCAGCTCCGCGATGAGCAGAATATCCATCATGATAATGGTGATGCGCTGTCTGGTGTTCACTGCCATATTCTCCGTTGCGTCAGTTATCTCAGGTACGCCGGGTTGCATATGCCGGGTGCGTACCGCACTTAGCGCATGCCTTCCTGACGCGTCACATTCATAACCCGCACAGCAATTCGTTTTTCCCCGTCCACCACATAGGCGGTGCGCACTATATCTTCCGGCCGGGGTTCCATTCCCATTCGCGCCCGCGATATATCAAACGTGGTTATAATTCCGGTGGCCATGCCGTATCTGTGCTCAGGGGTAAAATTGGTATCAAACTCTTCCACCACCATAATGCCCTGCCCGGCATCGAACTGGATGCATCTGCCCTGACTCACCTCGGCAGCCCATCCAACATGCGGTACAGACAGAAAAAGAACTGCCGCAAAAATCGTCAAAACCGCAAACCTGAACCCGGCGGGCAATGGCATTCCGCTGAACACGCTACCGCATCCTCCTGAAATTCTGCAGCCGCGCCTGCGCCCTGCTCTGTCTCTTTTCCCGCAATTCCTGCGCCGCCCCGACAAACATAACCTTCATGATGTAGAGGCAGATAAGGGAGATGGCACTGAGAATGATCACGGCGGCAGAAATTTCGTGGCCGAACTCCTTAAGGATGATGGAAACCATGCAGCACAGCACGGCAACGCCGAAGGCAATGCGGATGCCGTAACCCCGCGAATATTTGGTGGCCACAGTGCCTATCTGTGCTCCAATGGCGGCACCGGTAAGCATGACAAACACGGACACAAGCTCTATGCGTCCCTTGAGCGCAAAGGTGAATGCGCCATAAAGACCTGAAATCATAACCTCAAACAAGTCAGTTCCCACGGCAATATGGGTGGGGCAGCCTACAAGATACACCAGCGCGGGCATACGCAGCAGCCCGCCCCCGATTCCGAGAAACCCCACCAGCACACCCGTAACCAGCCCCACCAGCACAGGCAGCCACAGCGAACAGGTAATGCCGGAAACAGGAAAGTGCAGCATCGGCGGTATGTTTATGCGATGCAAAGCCCGGTACCACGTAACGCCCTCTGCAGCCTGCCGGTCAAACTCATCGGGGCGCGTGCCACCTTCCGCCTTGGCATAGTCATAGAACACCAGCCATGAAATAAGGGCCAGAAAGACCACATACGCCCAGCGCACAACAGACCCCACAAGCCCCACCTGTTCAAGGTACATGATAGCCTGCGCTCCCGCCTCTATGCCCGCAACCGTTCCCCCCAGCATGACCAGCCCCATCCGGTAATCCACATTGCCGAACTTGGAGTGGCGGATGGTGGATATCATGGACTTGCCCGCAATGTGCGCTATGTCCGTGCCTATGGCAAAAGCCATGGGAAAGCCGATGATGTTCAGCCCCGGAGTAACCATCCACGCGCCGCCCATGCCGAAGAACCCGCCGATAACCCCCACCGCAAAGCCGATAAGCAGCAACGCGGGCCACAGTACCTTCATGCCCGCAATGGGCATATACATGTACAACCAGTCGGCGGAGAAAATATCCATTGCGTGCCTGCCCCGATTGTCCGCTATCGCTCATCGCTGGGTCTGGAGGAAAGGTCCAGCCCGGTACGCGAGAGGATAAAGTCCATGAGAATACCAAGAAAGCTGCCGTACAGGGCAGTAAGCACAACGGCCCACACAGCGTTCATAAACGGATTTATGTTGTACAGGTCAGCGAAGTAGCGCAGGATAGCGGACTCCACCACACGGGTGTCCGCCACCACGACAAATTCTCCCGAGACGGCCGGAACAGCCCATGCGGCAAACAGCACGACAGCAACCGCCACGGCAAGCACACGCCGTATCACATGCATGAGTCCGATCATCGCCTTCATCGCCCCGCTGCCTCTCCTTTTGCCCGTGCAGTCCAGTATGGTTTTTGCTCATTCCGTATGAGCAATCTTCGGGCCACAACGCATTGCGGGCAGCACAACAATCTAAAATACAACATATTATATACAAAATTTTCAAACCGCACACCCACCGCGCAAGCCCCTTTGCGCAAACCGGGTTGCCTTTTTGCGTGAAATTGCGCAATACCGCGTCTGCTGCGCCTGTTCCGGCAAGCTGTGCAGGCACAAATTATCTGCGCAATCCGTGCCTTCCACACCGTTGCAAGAACCCGCATACGGCCTTCGCACTGCCCCCATACTGCCCGCATACTCTCGGGAACGTGAGCAAGCCGAAGACCCGGCCGCGCCCTCTTTGCCGCGTATATGGCAAAGCGCAGGGCAACATGCTAATAACCATGGCTCGTTCCTGAACAACCTGCATGCCTCCTCCCGGGAGGCCGGAACACGCCGCTGTCCGGCGTACCCGCATAGCCCGGAAGGAACCTGAAAGAATAATGAAAAACCTGATCAAACGCCTTCGCTCTTTGCTGGTTTTCTCAGGCGGTGCCCTGCCGCCTGCGGCACCCGCCCCTCCAAATCAGGAAGAGGCCGCAGCGCGTTTCACACTGCGGTACAACGCCTTCCGGGATCTTCTGGAATCCAACTCTGAGCTTCTGGGCATTATGGGTGAAATGCAGGCAATGCTGGAGGGCAACCGCGTTTTCGGACGTCCCTTTCTGTCTGCGCAGTCATCCCGCGCCATATTTCATGCCGCACGCATGACAGCCAGTCTGCACACCCTTTCAGGCGGCCGGTATGGCGGCCTTCACAATGCGCTGCACGATATCCGCACCCGGCTGGATGAGGCGGTCGCAATGCGCCGCCCGCAGGGACGCACCGAACTGGTGCTTCCGCTGCATGCCCTGGAGCATGATGATGTGGCTACCGCAGGAGCGAAAAGCACACACCTTGCCGAACTTGGCAGGATGGGACTGCCTGTCCCGCCGGGATTCGTCGTTACCACCTCTGCCTATGACCTGTTCATGGAGCACGACGGCCTGCTTGACCGCATTCTGCGCAAGGCACGGGAAATACTTCCGGAAGATGCCGAATCCATCCGCTCCGTTTCGCTCGCGCTGCGTGACATGGTGCTCAGCCAGGCCGTGCCGCTCCCCATTGTCAACGCCATGCAGAAAGAGGCGGATGCCCTGCGGGAGGAAGGAATCTGCCGCTTTGCCGTGCGCAGCAGTGCACTGGGAGAAGACGGAGCGCTCTCCTATGCGGGGCAATACGCCACCATGCTGAATGTGCACAGCAACGGACTTGCCCCCGCCTACCGCGAGGTGGTGGCAAGCCTGTTCTCCGAACGGGCCATCACCTACCGGCTGTTCACGGGCCAGCCTCTGGAAGAATCGGCCATGGCCGTGCAATGCCTTGCCATGGTGGACGCGGTGGCGGGAGGAGCCCTGCATACCCGATCGCAGGATGCGGATACCGTGCTCATAGACGGTATTTGGGGACTGGGAGCCTATGCTGCCGACGGCACGGTCACGCCGGACAGGTTTACCGTCTGCCGTACAAGTCTGAAGCTGCTTGCCGTCAGCACCGCCGCAAAGCACGTTCGCCTTAACGCTGTGCAGAGCAACGGCACGGGCAGGGACAACGTGCCCGACGAACTTCGGGATGCGCCGTGTCTGCAGGCGGCACAGACCACCGCCCTTGCCGCCCATGGGCTGTATGCTGAAGACCGTTTCGGGTGTGCGCAGGACATGGAATGGGCTGTGGACAGAAACGGCAACCACGTTTTCCTGCAAACGCGGCCATTACGGGCATGCCGGGAACGTGCCGCCCCACGGCCCCCGCTGCAGCCGCAGCCTCATTGCGGCGAAGCAGCTTCTGCCGGCACGCAGGCGACTCAGGCTGCGAAAAGCCCGGTCCCGGAAGAAGCGCAGACCGCTCCTGCCCGCTGTCTTCTTGCGGAGAACAACCATCCTTTGCTGCGCGGCGGCGACTGCGCCTGCGCAGGCGTGGGCACCGGACCTGTGGTGCACCTGCGTGATGAGACCCCGCCATCGCATCTTCCCGCTCACGCCGTGCTGGTGGTCCGGCATCCTTCTCCGCGTCTTGTGCCTGCACTGGTGCGCGCGTCCGGGCTCATTGCGGAGACAGGCAGCCTGACAGGACACCTTGCCCTGCTTGCAAGGGAGTTCCGCGTGCCCGCCCTCTTCAACGTTCCTGATGCCATGGCAGTGCTGCAGGAAGGGGAAACGGTCACTCTGGATGCGTTGTGCAGGCGGGTATACCGGGGACGGGTGGAATCGCTGCTGGAATCGACTCCCAGTTATCCCGCCATGGCGGGCACGGCCATGCTTGCCTTGCTGCGCCAGGCGGCGGACAACATCTTTCCGCTGCACCTTACCGATCCGGAATCACAGGACTTCTTGCCGGAAAACTGCCGTACAATTCACGACATAATGCGCTTTGCACACGAGATGTGCTACCGTGAAATGTTCTCCATCAGCGATGCGCTCTCAGACGCCCACATTGCCGCAGTGCGGCTGCGGGCGGCCATTCCGCTGGACCTGCGCGTCATCAACCTTGGCGGCGGAATGGGTGACAGACAGGATATGCAGACTGCCTGCGGACCCGTTACCGGAACGGGCATGGGAGCGGGCAATGCAACACCCCCTCCGGGCAGGGGAACGGGCGGATTCATTTGTCCGGCAGATATCTCTTCACTGCCGTTCGCTGCCCTGCTCAAGGGCATGCTGGACCCGGCCGTCGCCCACGGCGGGCCACGCCCCGTAAGCGTGCGCGGCTTTCTCTCCGTCATGGGCAGGCAGATGCTGGAGCCTCCGCCGGCCGCAAGCCGCCGGTTCGGGGACCGCAGCTACGCCATAATCTCAGACCGCTACCTGAACTTCAGTTCCCGCGTGGGGTATCATTACAGTGTGCTGGACGCTTTTTGCAGCTCCAACGTGCACAGCAACTACGTGCACTTTGAATTCAAGGGCGGTGCCGCGCATGAAGACAGAAGAGCCCGCCGGGCGCAGGCACTCGCTCTGGTGCTGGAGGGGCTGGGCTTTTCCATGGAGCGCACCGGCGACCGGGTGACCGCCCGGTTCCGCAAGCATGACGCGGCAGAAACCCTTGAGCGCGTTACCGCGCTGGGCAGACTGCTCATCTACTCCCGGCAGATGGATATGCTGATGCAGGACAATGCCACCGCGCAACTGGCGGCAGAGAGTTTCTTACGGGGGGAATACTGGCGTTTTTCTTAGAACCAATCAGTCAGCCACGGGCACACAGCCCTGTCCTGTGTTCCCTGCGCCGTTCATACGCCCTTACTATGCGCTCTGCCAGATCGTCGGTCGGACAGGGCTTGAGCAGATACTCCGCAGCGCCGCAGTGCATGCCTTCCACAGCATCATCCATGCACACGTGCCCGGTGAGGATAATACAGGCTGGCGCATCGGAAAGAAGGCGGATACCGCGCAGGGTTTCCATGCCGTCCATTCCCGGCATTTTCATGTCCACCACGGCCACGTCAAACCGGTTTTCCCGCAGTGTGGCTAGCGCCTCATGCCCGCCGGGGGCAGAAACAGCATCAAAACCCTGCAATGCGAGGAGCCGCACCAAATTTTCGCGGAACCGTGGCTCGTCATCCACCACCAGCACACGGATGCGGGTTGTCATGGCATTTCCTCGCAGCTAAAACATCCCTGCCGTTTCGCAATCGCAACGAAACCAACCCCGTCCACAGCCCGCTACGCCTCAACATCGGCGGGCAGGCAGACCGATACTTCCGTTCCCGTACCGGGCGTACTGCCCACCGTAATGCTTCCCCCAAGCCGATGCACTATGGACGCGCAGATGGCAAGCCCCAAACCCGTGCCCTGCCCCGGCGGACGGGTGGTGAAAAACGGGTTGAACACGCGTCCTATATGCTCCTGGGCAATGCCGCACCCGCTATCCCGCACACGCAGGGTCCAGAAGCCCGGCTCTTCAGCCACCACGCAAACCGTTATACTTCCGCCCCGCTCCACCGCCAGCATGGCGTTTTCCAGAAGGTTGAGCACCACCTGCCGCAGCATGGGCGGGTCTGTGGCTACACCAAAACTGCCGCAAGCCGGATAACGCCGCACAAGAGCAATGCCCCGTTTTTGCGCCTCCCGCTCCACAAGGCCCACCATGCCTTCCACAATATCCGCCACGTCAGCCTTCTGGGGAATGGGAGGTCTGCCCCCCGCCAGCGAAAGCATGCTGTGCGTAATCTCGCCGCAACGCTGCACCTGCCCCAGAATCTGCGCAAGCGATTCATCCGCCTCAGCAGGGATGCTCCGCCCTGCCCGGCGTTCCGCATCAAAAAGAACCCGCAGCAGTTCCACTTCCTGCGCGATGATGCCCAGCGGGGTATTTACCTCGTGGGCAATACCCAGCGCTACTTCACCCACGGCGGCAAGCCGGTCTGGATGCCTTTCTCCGGCCTCCCGGCCCCCTGCTTCTTCCGCCTTATGCGGACGGCAAGCCCGCGTATCGCTGGAACAGCCTTTCCCGGTGGCAAAATCCGCCCCGTCACACCGCGCAGTGGCGGTCAGCTTCCATTGCACGCCTCGCCCCGCAGACGCTCCAGATGCAGAGAACGCCGTTCAAAGGCGCTGCGTATCTTTTTTTCCAGTTCGTCTATGTCATAAGGTTTCATGGTATAGTCATAGGCTCCGTATTTCAGGCTCTGCACGCCGGAATCGGTGGACCCGTGCCCCGTTAGCAGAATAACCTCCACCGTGGGAAACTGCCGTTTCACTTCAATGAGCGTTTCCATGCCGTCCATACCCGGCATTTTCAGATCCAGCAGCACCACATCCACCGGATTTTCCCGCAGCTTCTCCAGAGCCATCACGCCGCCGGAAGCATCCAGCACCTTCATGCCGCGCCGGGAAAACCGCCTTGCGAAGAACAACCGAAAATCGTCCTCGTCGTCCACAACCAGCACCACCATTTTTTTGTCATCTTCCATTACAGCACTCCTGTGTGATACTCCCGCGCACAGTACGCCACCTACCCCAGAGGCAGCAGAACCGAGAAGGTTGTTCCCTTGCCTACCTCGCTGTCCACCAGCAGGTGTCCGCCCATGTTCTCTACAATGCCGAAAGAAATGGCCAACCCCAGACCAGTTCCTTCGCCCACGCTCTTGGTGGTGAAGAAGGGATCGAACACCTTATCCAGAACATGCTGCGGGATACCCGGCCCGGTATCCACCACCTCAACCCGTGCAAATTTGCCATCTCCATACACCGATGTGCGCACGGTTATGACGCCGTCTTCACCCACGGCGTCTATGGCGTTATCTATGAGATTAAGGAACACCTGCTGCATCTGGGACGGGTCTGTACTTACCGTGGGCAGGGCGGGGTCGTACTCCTTCTCTATGGTTATGCTGCGGTGCATGGCCTCATTTTCCAGAAAAGCCACCGTTTCCCCGACAAGCTGATTCAGGTTCACGTGCTCCCGCACCGGGTCCATACGCCGTCCGAAGCTGAGCATGCGGTGTGTAATACCCCGCGCCCGTTCAATGTAGGAATCGATGCGGTCCAGCACCTCACATCCCTCTTTACGGTCCAGAGGCTCCTTCTCGTCCGGGTCCATGAGGTCGCGCAGCCAGCCAGCCGCCTCCCTGATAAGCGTGAGCGGATTGTTCAGCTCATGCGCCACCCCGGCAGCCATCTTGCCCAGTGCCGCCATTTTGCTCTGGTGCAGCAGCGAGGCATCCAGCCGGGCAGAGTCCAGATCAGCCTTGCGTATGCGCTCCACCACCGTGCGGCTGGTAAGAATGGTGCCCAGCACAATAAATATGACGCCAAACCCCGTAATCAGCAGCACATCCGTCTGGGTACTGAGCAGCGGAGACATGCCTTCTGCCAGATCTTCGGAAATAACCAGCACCCAAGGGGCCTTTTCCAGCCACGCCATGCCCGCCAGATAGGCACGCCCGTGCATGGCCGCATCACGCGTCCGCACGCCCCGGAAGCGTTCCACCGGTTCTATAGGTGCCCGCGCAAGCGGACCGCCGTTGAAGCGGGAAGCGGTCTGCAGCTCTCCGTTGCCGTTCATCAGAAAGGCGTCGCCGCGTTCTCCCACCTGCACACTCTGCACAAGGGAGTTGAAGAGGTTAAGATCCACCGTAGCGCGCAGAATCCATGTGCGCTCCCCTTCATCGCGCCGGATGGCTATGACGAAATGCGGAAACCGGCGCAGCCCCATGAACACATCGCTCACATGCACGCCCCGCATAAGCACTTCCTGAAACCAGTCAGCATCGCTGTAGTCGGCTTCTTCCAGCCGGTAGGGCCCTTCATAGGCAACATGTTTGCCGTTGCCGTCTATGACCCCCAGATCCACAAAAGAGGGGGTGCGGTGCGATGATATTTCGCGGAACACCCGTTTCAGGTACCCCGGCGAGGTTATGGCCTCATACTCGTGCAACCGGGCAAGCGCATGCAGGGAGAAAATCTTTTCATCCAGAAAAAGATCCACAGACATGCGCTTGTTCTCAACCATGGTGCGCAGGTTGCTTGCAACCTTGGCATTATACGTGGCCGTGAACTGATGATACATGAACGCGCTGAGGGTGATGAGCGGAATGAGAGAAAACCCCAGCGAAATGAAGACGATACGGCCGAGAAGCCGGGAATATTTATTGTCTGTCATGCCTCTTCCACCTTCCAGCCGTCTGCCCGCCGACGTTCAACAGCCTGCACCGCCGTATCCATCCCCTGTTCGAGCCGGGCCTTCCATTCTGCCAGACGCGCGTTATTGGCGAGCACCATGTCCAGCTGGCGGCTGTGCATGATAATGAAGCCCAGAACGCCGAACCCGATTTCCGTATCTGCGGCATCCAACCCCTCCATGCGCGCAAACAGGGCGTCCTCAAACACCTCAGACCGGAACCCGCGCGCTTCAAGAAGCTCAGCGATAAGCCGCACCCGGCGCAGCCTGCGGTCCAGGTCCGCCGCGCCGCCCTTGAATCGTATGGTGGCGTAGTTTTCATCCGGGTTGTCGGTTATCTGCGCCTCCACCGTGCTGAAATGGAACCCGAACCGCGCCTGCAGGTTGCAGAACGTGGAAGATATCATGAAATAATTCTGCTGGGTAAAACCGGAATGCGTTGCCGGGTCCAGTTCCGGATTGGCAGAAGCCTCAATGAGCACGGACATGAATCCCCGCGTATCCATGGGCACCGGGGCGTCCAGCGGCACGGCGGTCATGCCCTCCCACAGGGCAAGCATGGGGATGGAACGAACATCCTTAAGCTGCACAAACCGTTCATCCGCGTCTTCGGCCACGCCATCATCCAGATCCACCACCCTGTACTGCATGGGGCGTTTGAAATAGAGCTGACGGCTCGCCGCCTCGCGGGGGAACCGTTCATCGGGCCTGAAGAGTTCCTCCACGGCCTTCTCATGGCAAAACCGGGTGATATCATGGAATGTCCGGCAGTGTTCCGGGCTGAATTCGGCCGATGTGGGGTCCAGCAACCGCAACGGCACAATGTGTTCCGCCACCTTGGAGAGTGTGGCATGCACAGGACTGCCCAGCATCAGGTTGCGCGGTTCCGGCCTGTCTGCCAGCAGTTCCTCCACCCGTCCCGCGTAGACACGCAGAGCATCGGCATCCAGAGTGGCGGATTCTGCGCCGTCCAGCGCATCCACAGCTCCCGGAATGCCGAAAAGCGCCGGAATGCCAAACTCGCGTGCAACGCTGGCCAGATGCCCGGTCGTGCTGCCCTGTTCAGCAACAAGCCCCGCTATGCGCCCCATAACGGGGGCCCAGCGGGGCAGCGACTGCACAACCACGGCTATGGCACCCCGTGGACAGGCGTAGGCATCTTCACTGTTTCGCAGAATATGCAACGGGCCGTGCGCCACACCCGGCGCAGCGGTAACGCCGCCTTCCAGCAGGGGGGCGGGCATGCCTTCCGGCACCGGGGTCTGCGTCCGTTCGCGGTCCGCCGTCTGATGCAACGGCCTGCATTGCAGAAGAATAATCTCCCCGGCGCGGTCCACCGCCCATTCCACGTCCTGCGGCCCGCCGAAATACACATCCAGTCTGGCCACATGCTCCGCCAGCCGGAAGATGAGAGCATCAGAAAGAATATCGCCCGTAAGCAGGGGAACCCCCTGCTCGGCGGGAACCTTGGTCAGCTTCGGGGGCGAATCCTGTGCCGGTGGCTTCTCAACGGGCGCTTTACCGGCAGATATCTCCTCAGGTCCGCTGCCCGCTCCGTTCTGCATCGGAAGGGGCACTCCCTCCACCATGTACAGGTCGGGCCGCCTGCTGCCGTCCACCACCGCAACCGGCGGGCCGTCCACCGCGTTTATGAGAATTCGCGGCATATGCAGGTGCACGGGGTCGCGGCTGTAGGCCACCCCGCCCGCCACCGCATCCACCATGACCATGCAGCACACGCACATGTCCACATCATCGTCCCGGATACCCCGGTTGAAACGGTAGGCGATGGCCGGAACATCGTATTTTCCCGCCACTACCTGTCGGTACGCGGCAAACAGGTCGTCCGGTTCCACATTAAGCAAGGAGCGGTACTGGCCGGCCGCAGAAGCTCCGGGCAAATCTTCCCCCAGCGCGCTGCTGCGCACGGCCAGAAGATACGGCCCTTTTCCGTTGGCGTGCAAGGCATCGCGCGCGCGCAGCATGGCCTCTTCCAGAGCCGGGGGCAGAGGGGCCTGCACAATCTGCTGCTGCAAGGTGTGGCTCAGGGCCGCCAGCCCTTCCAGGTCGCCTATATCCGCCATCTGCATCTGGCGGTGAATTTCATCACGCAGCCCGGCATGATCCATAAACATGCGGTAGGCGCTGGCCGTCACCACAAATCCTTCCGGCATGCCCAGCCCGGCGTTACGGCTGGCAAGGCACAGGTTCACCACCTTGGGCCCCGCCTCATCGGCATGCTCCCTTCCCACGGCTTCCAGCGGGACCACAGGCTGCCCCCTGCCCGCCTCCCGCCTTGGCTCCACAATCTCGCCAATGGTCTGGTTAATGCGGGAGAACTGTTCTTCCAGCGCGGCATAGCGATTGTCTGACAAGGCGTTTATACGCAAGATCATCTGGTGCACGGCAGACGCCACCAGCACCGCCTTGCCGCGCACAAAAGACATACCGAAAGGCACGGTACCGCGCAGGGCTTCCTCAATTTCCGACATGCCTTCCAGCGCCCTGTTGTTAGCCCGGATGAGCAGACGAAAATCGTTGCACCGCGCGCGATGCATCTCCCGCATACGCTCCTTGTCCACCGGGTCCGCCTGCCTGCGCCCGATAAGGGCAAACAGCCTGCTGAGGATGTTGGGACGGTCCATGCGGCCCTCCTACTCGGGTAGATTACATTTTCCACCACCGCGCCTGACACGACTGCACGAACAGGCGTTGACAATGGCCTCCAGCAGGTCGTCCAGAAGAACGGGCTTGATGAGATATTCAAAGACGCCGAGAGCAAACCCCTGCGAGGAATCCGACAGATCCGCGTGGCCTGTGAGCATAACCGCCTGAATGTCCGGATTGTGCTCCTTGATGCGGCGCAGGCATTCCAGCCCGCCCATGCCGGGCATCTTCACATCCAGCACCACCACGTCAAAGGCTCCGGACCGGACTTTTTGAAGCGCGTCTTCACCGCTGCCTGCGGTGGCTACTTCCAGCCCCCGCCGGGTCAGGCGTTTGCTCATGAATTCAAGAAAATCGGGTTCATCGTCCACAAGCAAGACTTTCAACTGCGGCATAGTCCCTCCTGTTTGTGCCCCCCGCCCTGACCGGGTTGCCCGGTTCAGGCTGCGGCGCGCCTATGTCCGCTTCAGGAAACGCTTCCCGCACGTTTCTCGAAACGGCCCACGGGATATTCCGGATAGAGCATCAATTTCCGTGCCATGCACAGGCCGGGCGGATATGGCTGAATCATTGAACCATACCGCCGCCTGTTCCGGAAAGATGTATTCAACATGTCAGCATTCTTTACAAGCTGTCAAACGTGCCTCATGTTCCGCCCCGATATGAGATGACTGCGGAGCGTAGGCGATGTGTCCGGCAAACCGTTCGGCAAACTATTCGGCAAAATGCACGGCAGCCTGCCTGCCGGGTTGCCGGCAGCTGTGCCGCAGGGCCACAAAACCCGGCGCGTACTGAGCCGCACAGCCCATAGACACTCTGTACATACACACTTACCCCGGCCAGAGACCGACAGCAAGGGCCATGTCTTACTCAGACCAAAGCAGGGGAAACGGAAACACGCACACCTGCATGGCAAGGATGGTTATGGGCACGCCCGTCTGCATATAATCCATCTTTGCTTGCAATTTTAGCGCGTTGGCGTTTCCAAAAACCTCATGACCAAGCCGTTCGCCTATGATTTTGCGCACATGTTATTCATGCAAGCAAGGTAACTCCACATTCGGAACGCGCAGTCTGCGAGCACGGTGCCCGCCGTCCCATCCGGCTCACGCCGTGGGCACGGTCCCGCCGTCTATGACGTACTCGGTGCCCGTGATCGATCCTGCGCGCGGCGAGACGAGGAATGTGATCAAATCAGCCACTTCCTGAGGCCGGGCCGGGCGACCAAGCGGAATTCCACCAAGGGAATCCATGATAATCTTCTTCCCTCCCTCGCAATCCGTTCCGGCCTGATCTGCTACCCGCTCAACAAGCCGGACAGCTGCTTCCGTCTCAACCCAACCCGGAGAGACACGCACCACACGAATGCCTTTCGGCGTCACCTCCTTCGACAAACTCTTGCTGTAGGTCGATAGCGCAGCTTTTGCTGCCGCATAAGCGGTCGTCGATTCCGGCAGGGGCAATTCGTGCTGTATGGACGTGACGTGAATGACAACACCTGACCCCTGTGCGATCATTGAAGGGAGCAACGCCCGGTCAACGCGCACAGCAGGCATCAGATTCAAATTGATTTCCGCCTCCCATTCCCCGTCATCCAGCCTCGCGAAGCCGCCAGCCGATGCTTTCGATCCGCCGAGAACATTGATGATGATATCAACACCGCCAAGACTACTGAGCACGGCATCCGCCACCGCCTGGCATCCGCTTGCTGAAGTCAGATCAGCCGCGACATACATAACGCCTTCTGGGGCGACTTCGGGAACCGACCGCGCCACGGCCACGACCGTAACGCCGGCATTGCGCAAAGACTCAACAACAGCTGCGCCCACGCCCTTGGTACCGGCCGTAACAAGCGCTCTGCGGCCATGGAGTTCAAGAGTAAAGCTCATAACGTGATTTCCAGAGAGACAATCTTGTCGCCTTCAACGCTGAAAGAATAGTGAAGGTCAACGGGACTGCCGGGAAAATTGCCGGTCACCTTGCTGGTGACGATTATCCTGCCATCCTTGTCTTCGCACGCAAAAGGCTCGCTCGTGTACGTGTATTGCTGCGAGGCATCCTCTTTCCACTGCTTAATGGCGCTTAGGCCTTGGTAGGTGTGGCCTTCGTCCTTTACAACGGCGTCCTCAGCAAAGCATTGGGCAACCGCTTCGCTATCACCTCTGTCTGCAACAAAATAGGCGTCAACGGGTTTGGGAAGTTTGATAGACATGTAAAAAAAACTCCTTCGTGTCTGATCGAATCACCCTGTGCGATCCGAATTGATAAGTTGAGAGGATAAGGCTAACATTTTATTTTTAGCAATAACCCACTAAAAAGTAAGGTACTCACTTTAAAGTATGGAAAAAGAATTGACCCCCACCTCCGCTGCCGATGGCGTGGAACAGGCGCTCAAAGTTCTCGAAGGGAAGTGGAAACTGCTGATCATGTTCCACTTATTCGGCGGCAAGTTATTGCGTTTCTCAGAACTGGAAAGAGCAATTCCCGCCATCACACAGAAGATGTTGACCCAGCAGCTTCGCCAGATGGAAGCCGATGGCGTTGTTCGGCGTATCCTCCATCATCAGCTGCCGCCCAAGGTCGAATACGGCCTCACCGAGTGGGGCCAAGCCCTCTGCCCGGTGCTTGATGCACTCCTGAAATGGGCTGATCTACGCGATGACCTCCGTTAGCGCTCCACGCGCGCAAAAAAAGTCACGCCTCTGCCGCCGTTCTCCGTTTCTGTGCAAGGACTGTCCGCGCGTTTCCCGGTCATGTGTAAAAATTTTCACCACTCCCCCTTGCACACCCAAAAAATGAACTTAGCTTTCCCACAACGTCGCAAAGACACCGGGCAGCGACTGTTGCCCCCCACATATCGGGCAGAATTTCCATACCATTTCTGAGAGTATTCCCTTCAGGAGGATTTTTCACATGGGTAAGATTATCGGTATTGACCTCGGGACCACCAACTCCTGCGTCTACATCATGGAGGGCAAGGACCCGAAGTGCATCACCAACCCCGAAGGCGGCCGCACCACGCCGTCCATCGTGGGCTTCACCGACAAAGAACGTCTGGTGGGCGACATTGCCAAGCGTCAGGCCGTTACCAACCCCGAGCGCACGGTCTTTGCCATCAAGCGCCTCATGGGCCGTCAGTTCAGCGCACCGGAAGTGGGCCGCTGGGCTTCGCACTCCCCCTACAAGATTGTTTCCGGCAACGGCGGTGACGCCCATGTGGAAATAGAAGGCCGCAGCTACTCTCCGGCAGAAGTTTCCGCCATGATTCTGGGTAAGCTCAAGGCCGATGCAGAAGCCTATCTGGGCGAAGAAGTAACGGAAGCGGTCATCACCGTCCCCGCCTACTTCAACGACTCCCAGCGTCAGGCCACCAAAGATGCAGGCCGCATCGCGGGCCTTGAAGTCAAGCGCATCATCAACGAGCCCACGGCTGCGTCCCTCGCTTACGGGTTCGACAAAAAGGCCAACGAAAAGATCGCCGTGTTCGACCTCGGCGGCGGCACCTTCGATATTTCCATCCTCGAGGTGGGCGATAACGTTGTGGAAGTGCGCGCCACTAACGGCGATACCTTCCTCGGCGGCGAAGACTTTGACCTTGCGGTCATCAACTACCTTGCGGACGAGTTCAAGCGCGAAAACGGCATAGACCTCACCAAGGACCGCATGGCCCTGCAGCGCCTGAAGGAAGCGGCAGAAAAAGCCAAGAAGGACCTCTCCACCTCCATGGAGGCGGAAGTGAACCTGCCCTTCATCACTGCAGACCAGAACGGCCCCAAGCACCTTATGCTCAAGCTTTCCCGTGCCAAGCTGGAAAAGCTGGTGGAAAGCCTCGTGGAGCGCACCATCGCTCCCTGCAAAAAGGCCCTTGCCGATGCAGGCCTCACCGCTGCGGAAATTGACGAGGTCGTGCTCGTAGGCGGCATGACCCGCATGCCTCTGGTGCAGAAGAAGGTGGCAGAATTCTTCGGTAAGGAACCCAACCGCTCCGTAAACCCCGACGAAGTCGTGGCCATGGGCGCCGCCATTCAGGGCGGTATTCTTGCAGGCGATGTAAAGGACGTGCTGCTGCTGGACGTCACCCCGCTCTCTCTGGGCATCGAAACCCTGGGCGGCGTGTTCACCAAGCTCATCGACCGCAACACCACCATTCCCACCAAGAAGTCGCAGACCTTTACCACCGCGGCAGACAACCAGCCCTCCGTGTCCATCCATGTGCTGCAGGGCGAACGTCCCATGTCGGCAGATAACATGACACTGGGCCGGTTCGAGCTTACCGGCATTCCCCCGGCACCGCGCGGCATGCCCCAGATCGAAGTCTCCTTTGACATCGACGCCAACGGCATCGTGCATGTCTCCGCAAAGGATCTGGGCACCGGCAAGGAACAGTCCATCCGCATCACCGCCTCCTCCGGCCTCTCGGAAGAAGAAATCCAGCGTCTGGTCAAGGAAGCGGAATCCCATGCGGATGAAGACAAGAAAAAGCAGCAGGTCATCGAGGCCCGCAATCAGGCAGACACGCTCATCTATTCGGCGGAAAAATCCGTGCGCGACCTCGGCGACAAGCTGGATGCCGCGCTCAAGGCAGATATAGACGCCAAGGTGGTCGCCCTGCGCACAGCCATGGAAGGCGAAGACGTCGAAGCCATCCAGAAGGCCACAGAAGAACTGTCGCAGGCCTCCCACAAGCTGGCTGAGCAGCTCTACGCCCAGCAGGCACAGGCTGCGGACGCCGGTGCTGCAGGCGCAGGCGCTTCCGCCTCTGCCTCCTCCGGCAAGGATGATGACGACGTGGTGGATGCCGACTACACCGAAGTAAAGAAGTAGCAGCGGCGGCGGCTTCACCGCCATTCCCGCTCTTGCAATTGCCTCGGTATGCGTTTAGCTTGGCCTGATTCGCCATTTGGCGGATCAGGCCTTTTCACTTATGGTAGCCAACGACATGACATATATACCGTTCTTCCGACTTGCCAACGCCCGTTCCGGAACCTCTTCCCTGCCGGGCCTGCTGCCTGTCCTTCTGATTGTTCTCGTCCTTCTCGCCTCCGCTCTGGGCGGCTGCCAGAAGGCCGTGCTCTATCCTCCCGGAGAAGGCCCCAGAACTCCCGTAGCCATCAGCGCAGATGCCCCTCTGGCAGACAAGGCCTTTGCCGCCTACACGCAGGGCGACTACCGCCTTGCCTCCACCCTGTACGACAGGCTGCTGCAGGAACCGGGACTCTCTCGGCGCGAAACCGTTGAGGCATGGAAGTATTTCGCCCTTTCCAACATTGCTTACGGCAAGCATCATCTGGGGCTGGAAGCGCTGGAAAAATGGCGTTCTCTGGACCCGGATGCCCAGACCGGCGCGGAATGGCTGAACGCGTATAACCGTGCCATGACCGGCATGTCCGGAACAGGCGCTGCCCGCACGCTGGAAGGCACAGTGCAGGATGACCAGCGCCCGTGGGCCGTCAGGGCAGAATCGGCTCTGCTCCTTGCCCGTATGCAGTGGGAAGGCGGCGACAAGGCCTCCAACGCCGCAGCCCTGCAAACGCTGGAAACCCTCTACGCCCAGACAGCCGCCCCCGCCGATGCCGGATTGCGCGCAACGCTGGAATCACGCCTCTTCACCCTGCTGCAGGAAACGGACGAGAACGCTCTGGCCCGCCTTGCCGGACACCTCACGGCAGACAACGAACTGCGCTACCCCTATTCCGTCATCCTGCTGGAAAAGGCCCGCCGCACGGCAACTGACAGCGCAGACTGGCCTCCCGCATGGCAGGCCATACAGCGCCTGCGCCACACAGATACCTTTGCGGACAGACTCCTGCTGGAACGCGTGCTCATGCCGCTGGAACAGGAATTCGGCCGCCCGTCGCAGGGCATTGCCCTTGCGTTGCCCCTGACAGGCCCCTTCGGCAATATCGGCTGGAAGATTCTGCGCGGGGCAGGGGTCGCCCAATGGGAACTGGCACGGCAGGGGAACGACCTCTCCGTCACGGTTATCAATACTGCGGCAGAAGGCTGGGAACAGCGGCTGCAAGCCCTGCCCGAAGGTGTTTCCATCGTGGGCGGCCCGCTACAAAAAGAAACGTACACCACCATGCAACGCACCGGCCTGCTGCGCCAGCGCGCGTTCTTTACGTTCCTGACCAGCCTGAACGATGGCGAGGAAGGCCGCACCGCATGGCGCTTCTTCTCCAGCCCGCGTGACCAGATACGCAGCCTGCTCGACTTTGCACAGAAGGATCTGGAGATTGCCCAGTACGGGGTGCTCGCGCCGGATGAGCCTTTCGGGGCACACATGGCGCAGATGTTCCGCCAGACTGCCTCAGAGATGGGGGCAACCACCACGGTATCCGCAACCTACACCACCAAGGACACGCTCACATGGAGCAAGGTCCTGCACACCTTCCTCCGGGTACCCGCGCAGCGCCCCGGTGAAGACACCCCCATGCCGCCCAATCCGCCGTTTCAGGCCGTGTTCCTGCCGGATGGCTGGCAGCAGATGCAGGCACTGCTCCCTCACTTTTTCTACTATCAGGAAGACCGCATGGTCTTTCTGGGCAACGCCCTGTGGGAACAGGGACTTTCCGGCAGCCGCGACACGGAAACCCGCTACTTCAACCTGTCGGTTTTCCCCGGCTCATGGAACCCTTACGCGCCCACAGCAGCGGCCATGTCCCTTGCCAGTGCGCTGGATGAATCCGGCTTGGGCCAGCCCGACCTGTGGGTAGGGCTGGGGTACGATTTCGTCCGCTTCGCTTCCATGCTCGGCACCCCGGAAAAAGGTGAAGGCGCTCAGGCAATGAATGCGCGCATTCAGTCAGCGCAGCAGATGGACTGGAGCATCGCCCCTATCCGCTGGACAGCAGACGGGCTGGCAGCACAAAAGATGTTTCTCTTCACACCTGCCGCAAACGGCTTTGCGCCCATTGATCCCGCCCGGTTCAAAGAACGGCTGGAGAACACGCGCGCCCGTCATGCAGACCGGGTAAAGATGCTGGAAGAGGCCCGCCAGCAAAAACGCCAGTGACCTGCCGGGGTTCAGAAAGCAGCACAGGCAGCCCGGAGTATTCAGACAGGACGCCGGAAAAGAGCACCGACCCGTGCCGTTACCCGGCCTGCGGCGAATGCCCCTCCCGCACCTGCCCTTCCAGCGCCGCCTTTGCAGGGCGCAGCAATGCGGTCAAGGCTGGCAGCCCAACCCTGCACACCGCAAAACGGAACTCCCCCGGCTGCCTTCGGCCTTGGCGGAAGGGTTGAGACCACAGCCCCCCGCCTGTGCCGGTATGCATGAAGGAAAAATGATTTACACGCGATGGCAGGCCCGCCTCAGGAACCACCGCTCAGGACACACCGCCTGCATCGTTCTGTTTGAGCCACATTGATTGCGCCGTATTGTTACGGAGAACAAGGAGTGCCACCCATGAAGATTTCCCCCGAACAAGTGGCCCGGATAGCCAAACTGGCCCGGCTGGAACCGGACGAAGCCAAGCTGACCCTGTTCGCTGGCCAGTTCGAGTCCATTCTCAATTATATGGATACGCTGAACGAACTGGATACCACCGGACTTGAGCCGCTCTACAGCCCTGTCACGCACGCCACGGTGCTGCGGGACGATGTGGCCGTCAAAACCGCCCGGCGGGACGACGTGTTGTCCAACGCCCCGGAATCCGATGGTCAGTTCTTCGTTGTGCCAAGAATCGTCTGAAGAGTTTTCCCTCAGGCTGCCTCACGGGCACAGAACGCTGCCCCGGTCCCGTGCCCGCCGTAGCACGGCAGAAGCCCGGACAAGCATCGCAGCACAGTGCCATTGTACAGCGGCCCCCCAACCTGCCGGAGAATTGTGCCATGTCAGAACTATACGCGAAAACACTCACCGAAATCCGCGCCCTACTTGCTTCCCGTGCGGTTTCCGCAGAAGAAACCGTGGCCTCGTGCCTCGCCCGCATACACGCCACGGAACCCCAGATTCAGGCCCTGCTCTCCGTGCAGGCCGAAGAGGCTCTGGCAGCAGCCCGCGCCATGGACGCACAGGGGCCTGACCCGGAAAAACCCCTGTGGGGCGTTCCGGTCATCGTCAAGGACGTGCTGTGCACCAAAGGGGTTCCCACCACCTGCGGCTCGCGCATTCTGGAAAATTTCCGCCCCTTTTATGATGCCTTTGCGGTCCGCAGACTCAAAGAAGCCGGAGCCATCCTGCTGGGCAAGTCAAACATGGACGAATTCGCCATGGGTTCCTCCACAGAGAACTCAGCCTACCACCCCACACGCAACCCGTGGGATCTGTCCCGTGTTCCCGGCGGCTCATCAGGCGGCTCCGCCGCCTCGGTCACAGCCTGTCAGGCCCACGGCTGCCTCGGAACAGACACGGGCGGCTCCATCCGCCAGCCCGCCTCGCTCTGCGGCTGTGTGGGGCTCAAGCCCACCTATGGCCGCGTTTCCCGTTACGGCATGGTCGCTTACGGCTCCTCGCTGGACCAGATAGGCCCCATGACCCGCACGGTGGAAGATAACGCCCGCCTGCTGCAGGTCATCGCAGGGCACGACCCCAAAGATTCCACCTGTGCCGATACCCCGGTCCCGGACTATCTTGCCGCCCTCTCCCGCACCGACCTTAAAGGCATCCGCATCGGACTGCCGGAAGAATTCTGGGCGCAGGGGCTGGACCCGGAAGTGGAGGCCGCCTGCTCCGCCGCACTGGAAACCCTGAAGTCGCTGGGAGCACAGCCCGTACAGGTCTCTCTTCCCCACTCGCGCTATGCCATCGCCGTGTACTACATCGTGGCCATGGCAGAAGCCAGCTCCAACCTCGCCCGCTTCGACGGCGTGCGCTACGGATTCCGTGACAAAGAAGCCTCCGAGCTTATGGACCTCTACGTCCGGTCGCGCAGCAAAGGCTTTGGCGAAGAAGTGCAGCGGCGCATCATGCTGGGCACCTACGTGCTTTCCTCCGGCTATTACGATGCCTACTACCGCAAGGCCGCACAGGTACGCAGACGCATACGCGAAGACTACGAAAACGCGCTTGCCCGGTGCGATGTGCTGTGCGGTCCGGCATCGCCCGTCACCGCATGGAAGGTGGGTGAACTCACGGACGACCCGCTCAAGATGTACCTCATGGACATCTACACCATTTCCCTGAACCTCGCAGGGCTTCCCGGCATGTCCCTGCCCGTGGGGCTGGGCAAAGAAAGCGGCATGCCCGTTGGCCTGCAGCTGCTCGGCAAACCCTTTGCGGAAGAAACGCTCTACGGCATTGCCGCCGCACTGGAACGGGCCACGCCTCCCCTCGGGCAGCCGGCTGCACTATAGAAAATGGGGCCGTACGGCCCCTTGGTACACAAACAACACACCACCATGACCATTGCAGTAGCCATAAGCGGCGGCACCGATTCCATGTTCGCCCTGCTCTCACTGAAAGAGCAGGGCGTGCCGGTCTTTGCCCTGCACGCCCACTTCCTGCCCCGCAGCGAGGAACGGGAACACGCCCTTGCCGCCATGTGCAACACGCTGGACGTGCCCTTCCACGCCGTGGACCTGCATGACGAATTTGAACGCTGTGTGGTGGAACCCTTTCTGGATGAATACGTTCACGCACGCACCCCCAACCCCTGTGCGCTGTGCAACGCCCGCATGAAGTTCGGTGCCCTGCTGCGCGAGGCGCGCACTCTGGGCGCAGACCGCATCGCCACAGGCCACTATGCCGTGCTGCGTCACGACCCCGCCTGCGGCACTGTGCTCGCCTGCGGGCACGACCCCGCCAAGGACCAGAGCTACTTCCTTTCGCTGGTTCCCGAACAGGCCCTCGCACAGGCGGTCTTCCCCCTCGGGCGGCAGACCAAAGTGGCGGTGCGCGCGGAACTGACGCGCCGCGGCCTTGTTCCGGCCTATCCCGGAGAAAGTCAGGAAATCTGCTTCGTCCCCAATGATGACTACCGGGCCTTTCTTCGCAGCAGAGGAAAGGTGCAGGAAACCTCAGGCCCCATCCTCACCGTCTCCGGCAAACGCGTGGGCAGCCATTCCGGGTTGTGGCATTATACAGAAGGGCAACGCAAAGGCTTAGGCGTTGCGTGGCACGCGCCGCTGTATGTCATCCGTAAGGATGCGCACAGCAACACGCTGGTGGTAGGCGAAAAGGAACATCTGGTTTCAAATGGCTGCATCGTCCGGAATGTGAACCTGCTTGTCCCGCCCTCTCTGTGGCCGCAGCAGGTGCTGGTACGCACGCGCTACAGGCAGCAGCCCTTTGCCGCGCAGGTGGCAGACCTCGTTTCCGGCACACGAGACAACGGCACCGCAGCAAGCATGACCGTGCGCTTTACCGGTCCGCGCACCCCTCCCGCCACAGGCCAGATATGCTGCCTCTACGACGGGCAGGGCGCCGTGCTGGGCGGCGGCATCATTGAGGAAGCGCTGTAAACCGCCCTGCTCCCGGTTCTGGCAGTTCTGGCAGTTCTGGCGGTTCTGATGGTTCTGGCGGTTCAGGCGGGACGCAATTCTGCCATGGTGTCCAGCAGCACCCTGTGATCCAGCGGCTTTTCGATAAAGGCATCCGCCCCGATCAGCGTTGCCGCCGCGCGGGCGTTCTCAATGCTCAGATACGATGCCCCGGCTGTCATGGCCACCACCCTCACGGCCGGAAACTCCCGCTTCAGTTGCATAATCGTCTGCAACCCGTCCTGCTCGGGCATGAACAGATCCGTAATCACAATATCCGCCCCATGGGTCCGGACAGCCCGCATCCCTTCCGCTCCATCTCCGGCACTAAGCACAGTGTACCCAACCGTTTTGAGAATAGACTCCAGCATCCGTCTGAGCAGCAGGTCATCTTCCATAACAATGACCCGGGTGCTCTCCCTGCTTTCGCTAGCATTGACTGCTACCATAACACATCCTATGCGGACCGCACTCCGCTTTCAGCGACCTCTCTTCCCGCGCGCCCCTGTCCGTCTCCGCCACCAAGCCCCCTGCGGCCGTTACGCTGCGCCGCCCTCTCGGTGGCATCATCCCCCAAAATGGCATCCCCATCTGCAACCGTCCGCATGTCCGGAACATGTGGCGCTGCCCTCCCCGGCAACACTCCATGCGCATGCGTCCCCCCGCCAACCGGCAGCGGTTCGGAATCAACAACCAAACCGGCACCCTGTACACTTCGGGCGTTATCCGGTTCACCAGCCTGTTCTGCGGGCACAAGCATATACCCGAACTGCTGTGCAATAAATTCCAGCGGGGCCACGCTTCCGGTCCGCTTCATAATATCCAGCAGCGTCTCCACGCCCAGCTTGGCACCCGTATCATACGGATTCACCTCCCGCAGCAGGGTGGAATAGGGCTTGCCAATCTCCTTGGCAAGCGCCTTCGCGGGCACAGGGCTGTTCAGAACAATATCGTGGACTATCCTTGCCAGATTCACATACATAGGCGTTTCTCCCCTCGAAAGGTGTACTCCGCCCAACATATCAAGAAGCGTACCAACCGAAAAAATTAAAAAAAACCTATGGAGACAATACCCTGCCCGCACCATCCCGACGGGGAACGCTGGCCATCTTTCAAACCAAAAATTCAAGTGTAAACTAAAAATTTACAAACAGCATAAGGGCATTACTCTCCCCTGCCCGTATCCCAGCGGCGCGCAATGCCGTGCTTTCGCAGCATGGCATACAGCCATTGGCGCGTTACCCCCGCAATATCACTGGCCCGCGCCACATTCCCCTGCGCCTGCGACAAAAGCCGTTCCAGATACGCGCGCTCGGCAGACTCCAGTGCCGCGTCCCGAAACTCCCTCCACACAGGCAGCCCCGCCTCCTGGCAAGACGTCACCCTCTCTCCATCCGTGCCGGACTTTTCGTTTACCACGCCCACAGGCACAGATAACAGCGCACCATCTCCACCATCCGCCCCCCCGGCCTTCTCCCACCATGCGGATTCCTGCTCCCGTCTCTCCGCCGCCTGAGAAACCATGCCCCACCCCATCTGACGAACCGCCCCCGCAGCTCCCACAGCCCCCACAGCTCCCTCCGCCCCCGAACCTATCCGGCGGCGCGCTGCGGCAACACGAACCACGCTGGGCAGGTGTTCCGGCAAAAGCTGGTCAGAAAACCGTGCCCGCACCAGACTCTGCTCCACCACATGCATGAACTCGCGCACATTTCCCGGCCACGGATACTCAGCCAGTTCTCTGAGAAAAACCTCATTCAGGCTCTTAGGCCCCACCCGATACCGGGCGCACCCTCTGGCCACAAAATAGGCTGCCAGCTCCGGAATATCCTCAAGCCGCTCGCGCAGAGGCGGCAGCATCAACGTAATGGCCTGCAATCGGTAGAGCAGATCCTTACGAAAGGACCCGCGTTCCACCATCTGGGGCAACAGCCTGTTCGTGGCGGCCACCAGCCTGAAATTACTGGCAACCTCCCTTCCGCTCCCCACAGGGCGGAACCGCCTCTCCTGCAACACGCGCAAGAATGTCCGCTGCTGCGGAACGGCAAGCTCGCTCACCTCGTCCAGAAACAACGTCCCGCCGTCTGCCTGAAGAATAAGCCCTTCTCTGGGACGGTCCGCGCCGGTAAACGCCCCCTTCTCATGCCCGAAAAGCTCGCTCTCCGTCAGCGATTTGGCAATGGAACCGCAGTCCACAGCCACAAAGGGCTTCCCTGCCCGTGCACTGTTGCGGTGAATGGCCCGCGCAAACAGTTCCTTGCCGGTTCCCGTCTCCCCTGTGATAAGAACCGGAGCATCACTGCTGGCGGCCTCGGCAAGAACGCGGAAGCACCGCTGCATACCGGGGCTGCTGCCCACAATCCCTTCCCGCTCAGGCTCCTCCAGTCCGCCCCTGCCGTTACGAAAGGCCAAAGCCCTGTGCACCGCCTGTTTCATGGCCGTAAGCGAGGCGGGCTTGGTTATGTAGTCCAGTGCGCCGCCCGTTATGGCCAGCTCCGCCCCGTCCGCGTCACAGTCTCCGGTGATGATGATGATTTCAGGTGCTAAAATATCTTGCCGGATATACGGAATGAGCGAAAGTCCGTCCCCGTCCGGCAGCCCCACGTCCAGAAACACAAGGTCATACCCGCCCTGCGCCAACGCCTCACGGCACTGGGCAATGGTAGAAACGCCGCACACCTCGTGCCCCTCCATCAGCATGGCGGAAGACAGCATGTCCAGAAACAGAACATCATCATCCAGAATGAGAATGCGGGCCATACTCCTCCCCTGTCAGCATCGCTCTATCCCCGTGGCAACCATATCCGCACAGTGGTCCCCGCGCCGGGGACCGAATCCACCACCATCTCACCCCCATGCGCCCACACAATGCCGCGTGCCAAGGCCAGCCCCCGCCCACGGGCACCTGCGGCCTCACGGGTGGTAAAATACGGCTCGCAGCAACGTTCACGCGTTGCCGCATCCATCCCATGCCCGGTATCCCGCATTTCCAGCAACACAGGCAGCCGTCCCCCTGCCTCCCCCGCCTGCACATGCACCTGCACATGCAGCGTGCCACCCTGCGGCATAGCCTGCACGCTGTTGCGCCATACGGCATCAAACACCTGCTCAAGCAACTGCGGGTCGGCATTCACAGGCACCCGCTCCCCGCACACATCCGTTTCCAGAAGCACGTCCCCCGGCAGCAGGCCCCTCCGGTCCCGGCACCACTGCATCGTCAACGCCGCAACATCGCAGCCTGCAGCATCCACACGCACCTTGCCGCCCATGGTCCGCACACGCCCCACAAGTTCCCGTGCCTGTTCGCATCCCTTAAGAATATTCCGCACACTGCGCCCCGTCAGGGATACGGCATCCCTCTCCGCAGAGGCGGCAATTTCCGCAAAGCCCTGAATGGAGGCAAGCACGTTATTGAAGTCGTGCGCCACCCCGCTGGCAAAGCAAAGCACATGCTGCCGCCGTGCGTCCCTTGTCGTATCCCGGCCGACTTGCCTGTCTTGCCTGTCTTGCCCGGCTTGCCTGTCTTGCGGACTCTTTTCCGCGCCTAATGGCATAAGAGAATGCCGACAAGCCTCCTCCGGCTGCGTGTACCGCGCCTGCAGCACGGCCCCTGCATCCTCCACAGCCCCGGCATCCACTCTATGCCCGGCAATCCCCGCCCACCTCAGGGGAAAAGCCTCCACAAACGCCACTTGTCCTTCAGGCAGGGGCACATGTCCCTGCCAATGCCGTCCCCCGGCAACGGCGTCCCGCAGTTCGCAGGGCATCTGCGCAAGCATGTTCTGCGACAGAGCAGCCAAACACCCGCGCGCCATTCCCTCAGCATCAGGCCCGAACATGGCGGTAAAAACAGCATTGGCCTTTTGCACCGCGCAGGCAGCGTCCACTTCGGCCACACCAAGGCCGCACGCCTCTAACACATCTTCGGCCACACTCCCCCCGCGCGTTCTTGCAAATCTGAGCCACAAGGCGCAGTATCACACCCCGGCTGAATTTACAGGATAATCGATCTTACAGGATGACCTTACCGGCTCATCTTACAGGCTCATTTGCAGGCTCATTTGCAGGCTCATTTGCAGGCTCATTTTGCAGAATGATCCTGCAGAATAAATTTACAGACTGGTCTTGCAGCACCGGCAATACCGACAATACGTTCACTACGTGTCGTGCTGCCCGACATAACTGATTGGCCAGACATAATGCACAGGCTCGGCTGGCCAACAAAAGGAGCACCCCATGCACGAGAACATCCTCTTCAAACGGATAGGCACTATCTCTTCGCCGTACCATACCCTCAGTGATATGCCTATTCAACCCATAGGCGCAAGGGATACCGAGGGCCGCATCACCCTCCTCCCGAAGCTTGCGGAAGGCCTGAGCGACCTGCAGGGCTTCTCCCACCTCATTCTGCTCTACCACTTCCATAACAGCCAAGGCTATTCCCTCAGCGTAACGCCTTTTCTGGATACGCAGAAGCGCGGCCTCTTTGCCACCCGCGCACCGCGCCGCCCCAACTCCATAGGGCTTTCCGTGGTGGAACTGCTGCGCGTGGAAGGAACGGAGCTGGTTATCAAGGGAATAGACGTGCTGAACGGCACCCCCCTGCTGGACATAAAGCCCTATGTGCCCGCCTTTGATTCACCCGCAGGCCCGGTGCGCACCGGCTGGCTGGAATCCTCGGCCCATGCGGCGCAGCAACACCGTTCCGATGCGCGCTTCACAAACGGCGACACGAACCGCACCCGGTGATGCGTAACCAAAGGCCAGCAGCCAACGTTCAGCGGCCAGCCCGCATGGCCGCAAGTGCCGACCGGATACTCCGCGCCTTGGCCCGCCCTATGCCGGGAATGGCGGCAAGTTCCTCTTCGCTGGCTTCCGCCATAGCCCGCACGGTGGGAAAATGCGCCCACAGTGCCTTGGCAAGTGCCGGTCCCACGCCGGGAATACGCTGCAACTCGCCGGAAAGCGCAGACCCCGCCCGCGCCTTGCGGTGCCGCCGCAGCGAATAGTCGTGCACCGTATCACGCACCAGTTGCAGAAACAGCAGCTCCTGCGAACCGGCCTTCATGTTCACGGGGTTCATCCTGCCCGGCAGATACACCACATCGGCCACATTGCCCTTGCGCCTGTCTGCCCTGCCGTGGTCCTCACTCCGCGCCTTGGCTATGGCTGCCACGGCAAATCTGTCCGCGGCCCCTTCCCGCTCCAGTACGGAAACCACCGCAGCCAACTGCCCTTTGCCCCCGTCTATGAGCAGCAGGTCGGGCCATGGCGGGCCGGATTCCAGCCTGCGCCCCATCCACTGCGCCAGCACGCCGTAGTCGTCGCCTCCGGCGTCCTCATCCGCAAAGGCATACGTGCGGTACTGGTCCTTGGCGGGCCTGCCGTCTTCAAACACCACCATGCCCACGCGGGTATTCCGCCCCCCGGTGTGCGAAACATCCACCGCCTCAATACGCACGGGCGGCTGCGCCATGCCCAGCCGCGCCGCCAGCAGGCTTGCTGTATCCAGCCCGCGTGCCGCGCGCGCACTCTCCGCCGCATTACGCTGCGCCATGGAAACCAGCCTGTTTTCCGTCTCGTTGCGGGGCGGTCCCACGCGCACCACACCCCCGCGCAAGTCGGAAAGGGCTTCCGCAAGCGCGGGCATGGTTTCACCGCCTGCGGCGTCCGCCTCTGCTCCACGATGCTCCGGCCCGCCCGCATCCGGCCTGTCCGTATCCAGCTTGTCCGGTGCGAACTTGTCCGGTGCCAGCATGTCCGGCATATCCAATACGTCCGCTATCCCGGATAACTCCGCTACGGCGGCTTCCGTGTCTATGGCCCAAGGCACCACAATCCGCTCCGGTATCACGCTGTGCGGGCCATAATACTGGGCCAGAAAACTGCTCAGCACCTCCGGTGCCTCCTCCAGTCCCAGCCCCGGCCAGACAAAGTCACGCTTATCGGTAAGCATCCCCCCGCGCACAAAAAGCAGCCCCAGCGCAAGCCCGGCCGGGGTTTCCGCCACACCCAGCACATCCATATCGCGCGCATCGGGCAGCACCGCCGCCTGCCGCTCCACAGTACGGGTAATGGCGGCCATCTGGTCACGCAGCACCGCCGCCTGCTCAAACGCAAGATTCTCAGAAGCCTCTTCCATCTGTGCACGCAATATGCCGAGCAGTTCGGAAGACCGCCCCCGCAGCAACATCTCCACCTTGCCCACCATCTCGCGGTACACCGCCGCATCCACAGGCAGGCAGCACGGCGCAGGACACTGCTGCATATAATGATAGAGGCAAGGCCGCGTCCGGTTGGCAAACGCCCTGTCCGCGCACCGCCGCAACGCAAACACGGCGTGTATGGCCTTCCATGTCTCCCGCGCCGCCACGGCAGACGTAAACGGCCCGAAATAGGCCGAACCGTCCCTCACCACCTTGCGGGTAAGCGTCAGGCGCGGCCATGCGTGCCGCTTGGTCAGCTTAAACAGCACATACTGCTTGTCGTCGCGCAGCAGAATATTATACCGGGGCCTGTGCTTCTTGATAAGGCTCGCTTCCAGCAGCAGGGCCTCTTTTTCAGACGTGGTGGAAATCGTGTCCACCGTTCGCGCCATGCGCAGCATGGCCCGCGTCTTGGGGGTCAGCGCATCTTCCGGCCGGAAATACGATGCCACCCGCCGCCGCAGATGCTTGGCCTTGCCCACGTAGATAATGCGCCCGCCCTCGTCCTTAAAGAGATACACCCCCGGTGTGAGCGGCACGGCTGTGAGATCAATCTTGTCCATAGGCTATGCCTACCCCCTTCCTATCAAAAAGTCAAAATTATGACTAAAACACCCTTGAACTCGGGATAAATTCTTGAACCCGGCCCGACACACGTTTGCGATAAATCAGTAACCACCTACAATAAAATTGGATGCGCGCTTCTGACACCAAAACATGTATGTTTAAAAAATTTTACTTTTTTTCTTGCCAAGAATATTACATCAGGAGTAAATACTTCGGTAACAATTGTGGTCATCCGCGTCAGGAGCCGCAAAACGTAAAAGAAGGAAGGTTTACCAATGAAACGCATCATCACTCTGATGCTCGCTCTCGGCCTCGTCTTCGGTGCTGTCGCCAACAGCTCCGCAGCCGAAATCAAGGCCAAGGGTTCGTTCACCATGGAATACGGCTGGATGGACAACCTGAACTTTGAAAAGGGTTCCTCCACCGGCGGCGACGGCCGCTCTGAAGACGACTTCATCGCTCAGCAGCGCTTCCGCACCCAGATCGACATCGTGGCCAGCGAAAACCTGTCCGGTGTCGTGTTCTTTGAAATCGACAACGCTTGGGGCCGCAACGTTGCGGGCGACTCCAAGACCAAGGGCGGCCAGCTCGGTGCCGACGGTATCAACGTCGAAACCAAGCGCGCCTTCATCGACTGGACCGTGCCGAACACCGATCTGGCGTTCCGCATGGGTATCCAGGGTCTGGCCCTGCCCGCCCCCGTGGCTGGCTCTTCCATCCTGGATGACGACGTGGCAGCCATTCTGGCTACCTACAAGTTCAACGACATGCTGACCCTGAACGCCTTCTGGGCGCGTCCTTATGACTCCCGTCAGGGCGAACGGTATGCCGATGTGAACTTCCACGAAGATGAAATCGACCTGTTCGGTCTCATCGCCGGTATCGAACTGGACGGCATGACCATCACCCCCTGGGCCATGTATGGCGCAGTAGGTGCTGGTGCAGAGGCTGTTGGCGGCCTGCAGTCCCTGTTCGCAGCAAACGCTCCCAGTGGTGTCATCTCTGGTAACGCTACCAACAACTGGGGCCCGGCTACCCACACTGCCCTCCCCGCCTTCATTTACAATTCCTACAACGGCACCGAGAACATTGATAACCATCGCGCATGGTGGCTCGGCCTTGGCTATGAGCTGAACATGTTCGACCCCATCGTGTTCTCCTTCGAAGCCGTGTACGGTAAGGTTGACGGCGGCGATCTGAACTACCGTCTGACCGGTGTCAACGGCACAGATCCCGCTAACGCGTTTGCAAACGGCACCGTCTTCCGCTCCGATGACGACATCCTTGACCGCGAAGGCTGGGCACTGGCTGCCAAGCTGAGCTACAAGATGGACATGCTCACCCCCGGCATCATCGGCTGGTACGCTACCGGTGAAGACGACGACATCACCAACGGTTCCGAGCGTCTGCCCGTGATCTCCGGCGCCTTCTCCCCCACCACCTTCGGCTTTGACGGCTATGCCGGCGGCAACGTCACCCCCACCGGTGACCTGCTGGGCACCAGCTACGACGGCAAGTGGGGCCTGGGCCTCGTTCTGGAAGACATCAAGGTTATCGAAGACCTGACCTCCCAGATCCGCGTTGTCTACGTGAAGGGTACCAACGATCACGACGTGCTTGACAGCCTCGTTAAGTACACCAGCACCTCCAAGGCTACCTTCCTCAGCAACAACATCGGTACCTTCATGACCGACAAGGACCAGGCTTGGGAAGTGAACTTCGACCACAAGTACATGATCTATGAAAACCTGGCCATGATCGTGGAACTGGGTTACGTGAACCTGGACCTCAACGACTCCGCATGGGGCCTGAACCAGGCTGGCGCAACCAAGTACGACGAAGATGCTTGGAAGGCTAACCTGATCTTCCAGTACACCTTCTAAGGTACACTGGTAAGACACATAGATCGCGTATACTCCTGACGCTTTGACAGCCGGGGACCTTCGGGTCCCCGGCTTATTTGTATTCTTTTGCGAGGTGGCCTTTCGCTGTCCATTTGCCTGTTGCCTGTGCCCCCCCCCCACGCAAAAAGGCCGACGGTCATCCCGCCGGCCCTGGTTTCACAATCCCCCCTGTTTCTCAGGGCCTCATTCTTTGCTGTTCCACCCGTCTGACAGGATACTGCCCTGCGGCGTATGGTCCCCGGGCACTCTCATGTTTGCCCATACCCTGCAACCTCCATGTCAGGGCACCCCCAGTCAGACAACACGCACCTTATTCAAACCGCACCGTCACGGCGGCGGATACCCGTTGCGCCTTGCGCTTTGCTTCCTCTATGGACTCAGCCAGCGCCAGTGCAACGCCCATACGCCGTTTGCCCTTCACTTCCGCCTTGCCGAACAGGAGCAACTGCGTCTGCGGTTCGCTGAGTGCCTTGTCCAGATTGGCAAAGGTAAGCCCGGTGCCGTTGCCCTCCACCAGCACCACGCTGGAAGCGGCGGGACCACGCTGGATGATGGCCGGAACCGGCAGCCCCAGAATCGCGCGCACGTGCAGCGCAAACTCGCTCATGTCCTGCGAGATAACGGTCACCAGCCCCGTGTCATGCGGGCGGGGCGAAACTTCGCTGAAAATCACCTCGTCCCCGCGTATGAACAACTCCACCCCGAATATCCCCCAGCCGCCCAAGGCCTCCGTAATGGCCCCTGCAACACGGCGGGCTTCCTCCAGCGCCTTGGGGCTCATGGGCTGTGGCTGCCATGAAAGGCGGTAGTCGCCGTCCACCTGCACATGCCCTATGGGATCGCAAAAGCTGGTTCCCCCCGCATGGCGCACGGTCAACTGCGTGATTTCATAATCAAAGTCTACAAACCCTTCCACAATCACGCGCCCGCTGCCGGTGCGTCCGCCCTCCTGCGAATACGCCCATGCCGATGCTATGTCGGCCTCCGTCCGCACCGTGCTCTGCCCCTTGCCGGAAGAACTCATCACCGGCTTGACCACGCAGGGCAACCCTATGGCGGCAACAGCGGCACGGTACTCCTCCTCCGTATCCGCAAAACGGTAGGTAGATGTGGGCAGCCCCAGTTCCTCCGCAGCCAAACGCCGTATGCCCTCACGGTTCATGGTCAGGCGGGCGGCGCGGGCCGTGGGCACCACGGTAAAGCCTTCCCGCTCCAGTTCCACAAGGGTATCCGTGGCAATAGCCTCTATTTCCGGCACAATAATGTCCGGCTTCTCGGTCTCTATAATGCGCCGCAGAGCCGCCCCGTCCAGCATGCTTATGGGGTAGGAACGGTGCGCCACCTGCATGGCCGGAGCGTTTTCATACCTGTCTACCGCAATCACCTCCACGCCCAGCCGCATGGCCTCTATGGCGACTTCCTTGCCCAGCTCTCCGGAGCCGAGCAGCATCATACGGGTGGCGGAAGGGGTGAGCGGGGTTCCAATAGATGCCATGGCGCATGCTCCTCACAGATGAAAAGGTTCAAAAAAACGCAGCCCCCACGGGCCGCTTCCTGCCGACATGCGGCACACAGACATATCTTCCGGCAGGCGCACCATCAGCATCGGCACGCCTGAAATTCGCTACGTATCCGTCCCTTCACCCAGGATCACCCCGGTAAAGGTCTGGTTCACATGCAGCCCGTCCACCTGCTCACCGTAGGTATGAAAGCCCACATGCGGCACCTCGCGCAACACGGCGCTCAGGGCTTCCGTCAGGCCGCACCGCTCAGCCTCCAGCCTGCGGTGCACGCATTCGCAGCCGATGAGCAGCTTCGGCCGGGGCACTCCGGCAAGGGCACGGTGCAGGGATTCATCCAGATCATACACCATGTCCCTGCCCGTTCCCATATGCAGCACAAGCCCCTGATCAATGGGGCTCATGAACACAAGGCTTCCGTCCGCATTCACCCTGCCCACGGTACGCACATAGTTTTGCCCGCCCAGCCGCAGGATAAAGGGATGCAGCGTGAAATGCCAGTCCTCCAGCGCCTGCGCCGCCACACCCAGCGCGTCTGCATACACCTGCGCGGCAGAAAGCCCGTCTATGGAGAACACGGTTCGGGTCGCCGGATCGGCTGCTGTTATGACAAACGACCTGTCCGAGCGGATAAAATGATGGGTCTGAAAAATGGCAAAGGGCAAATCCGTCTCAAACAGGGCAACCAGCGCTGCATCCGGATGAAAATCACCTCCGTGGTACACGGCAGTCTGCCGGAACTGCATATCGTCCCCGGCGGAACCGCCCACCACGGGCACATCGCCCAAAGCACCCTGCAGCAAAGCGATAACCCGTTCCTCGCGCGCCGTCAGGCCGTCCACCAGCAGCAGGGCGAACATGCGCTCCGGGTCCAGAAAATTCTGCGACGTGCCCGCCTGCAACTCCATGGCAGCCATCACCGCATCGGTGGAACCCAAGGTGGAGACGGGCGAAACAAGATGTGTATGCATGGCCACATGCCGCGATCCAATGCTCGCCGCCACAATAGTCCCGGAAAGATACCCCGCGCCGGTCACAAACTCCCCCGCCGTGGTACATCCCGCCACCGGGCAGGCAAACGCCTCATCCACCGCCTGCGCCAACCGGCCCAGATCATACCGCGAAGACGCAAAAAACAGCACGGCCGCCATATCCGGCTGGTCAATGGCCTGCGCTATCTCCGCCACCGCCAGAACAGGATCGGGGTTTGCGGAAAAGGCTGTCTTCACGTGCATGGTTCCGGACATGTAGGGCTCCCCAAAGGATGAAACAGCGCCTCTTGCTGCGCGTGCACACAGTCTACACGAAAAGCCGCCCGTGTTCCATCACCGTAATACACCTCTCCCGGCACCCCTTCATGCGCCCTTGCCCGTTTACAATAGTTCCGCACCCCGCTACAACCGGACTAAACCACAGCCGGAAACACGCCATGCACCACACGCCCGCAGAACATATCCTGCTCATTGAAGACGACCCCGCCTTCGGTGCCATGCTCACCGAGGCGCTGGATGCCAAGGGCTACAGCGTGCATCGCGAGGTTCGGGCGGAAGATGCCCTGCAACATCTGCGGGACCACGGCAGCCACGGGTTCGACCTCATCCTCACAGACGTAAAGCTGCCCGGCATGTCCGGTCTGGAGGCCATTCCCCGGCTGCGGCAGATGGCGCCGGAATCGGACATCATCGTCATGACCGCCTTTTCCACCAAGGAAATGGCGGTGGAGGCCGTGCGTCAGGGGGCCTACGATTTCTTTTCCAAACCCTTCAGTCTGGGCGAACTGGAAGTGGTGGTCCGCCGCTGCATGGAAAAACGACGCCTCCAGAGCACGCTCGCCCAGTTACGTTCCACCCTGCTTTCCAGCGGCCCGGCAGGCTGCATCATCGGCGAAAGCAGCGCCATCCGCGAGGTCAAGGAACGCATAGAACGCATCGCCCCGCTGGACACCACCGTGCTCATCCTCGGTGAATCAGGCACCGGAAAAGAACTCATTTCCGATACGGTCCACGCCCTTTCGCCGCGTGCGGGCAACCCCTTCATCCGCGTCAACTGCGCCGCCATTCCCGAAAACCTGTTCGAAAACGAACTCTTCGGCCACGAAAAAGGGGCCTTTACCGGTGCCGCACAGGCGCAGGCAGGCAAGTTCGAGCAGGCGGACAAGGGCACCATCCTGCTGGATGAAATAGGCGACATGCCCCTGTCCATCCAGCCCAAGCTGCTGCGCGTGGTGGAACAGAAGCAGGTGGAACGCCTCGGCGGCCGCAGGCCCGTCAATCTGGACGTGCGCATCATCGCCGCCACCAACCAGCATCTGGAAGACCTCATCCGCGAAAAACGGTTCCGCGAAGACCTCTACTACCGCCTGAACGTGGCGGTCATCCATCTTCCGCCGCTCAGGCATCGCCGGGAAGATATCATTCCCCTTGCCCACCATTTCCTGAACCGCATCCGCAGGCAACTCGCGCTGGATGTGGACGGCTTCACCCCGCAGGCGGAATCCGCCCTGCAACGCCACGACTGGCCGGGAAACGTGCGCCAGCTTGCAAACGTGCTCGAAGGCTTGGCCATCAGTGCCGCGCCGGGTCGGATAGAAGAGCACCATGTACTGCGCGCGCTGGGCAACGCCACGGGCCGGAATATCCCGTCAACCGCACCCCACGCCATAGACCTGCGCGAAGCCGTGGAGCACTTCGAAAAAACCCTCATCCTCAACGCCCTGCGCCGCACCGGCGGCAGCCAGAAAGACGCAGCAACCCTCCTCGCCCTCAATCCCAAAAACCTCTGGGCCAAAATGCGCAAGCATGCCATCACGCCGGATGACATTGCCGTCTGCACCTCCTGAATCTATTTTTTTTAGACCAAACACCCTGCCGCCTTCACACCCCCGGCCCTAGCAGCGCAGTACAGTGGGGAAAGCCCTACCTGAAGTCTAGAAAATCCCTAAAAATCAAGCCCGCCACCTCGTCTATCATTCTTAGAACGTGGCCCGGACACCACCTTTTCCCTTGCCGCGCAACAGGTTCCGGCCTTCTTCCAAAATCTTCCACCACTCGTCCAATCTATTTTTCTTGGAACAGACGGAAATACCACTCCGCATGCGGCTTCCTTTCAGAGGCCTTATCACCCAATCTCCCCGCTATAAAAGCGGCGCTTCATTTTTTTGTTTCTTTAAAATAAGACAGTTATCAACTTTTATTCCTCATACAGCCCCCTTTGGCACGCCGGTTGCCTTAGAGAGGCCGTGCAGCATTGATAGGCAGTCACAAAACAACAAACGTCAACCAATTCATCCCAAACAGGAAGGAGAACCCCATGCGTGCCATCATGAATTTCATCCGTGAAGAAGAAGGTGCAACCGCTCTGGAATACGGCCTGCTCGCCGCCCTTATCGCCGGTGTGCTGACCGCTGCCGTTACCCTGCTGGGCGGCAACATCCGCGCCCTGTTCGAGCGTCTTGCCGGCGACATCGGTGCCGCGTAAGCCCCTGACCGCTTCACAACGTCCCAAATTACGCCTGATCGCGTAACGCGTTCGACGGGACCGGGAACCCCGACCCCGGTCCCGTCAAGCGTTACAGGCCCCTGAATGGAGCAACCCGATGCAACTGTTCATGAACCTCACCCTCGCCGCCGTGCTGCTCACAGCCGTCATAACGGACCTGCGGGCGCAGCGCATTCCCAACTGGATCACCTTTCCCGCCATGGCCCTTGCCCTTGCCGCGCACACCACAACCCAGGGCCCGGAGGGACTGATCTTCAGCCTTTCCGGCCTCGTCCTCGGTTTTGGCGTGATGTTTGTGCCCTACCTCATGGGTGTCATGGGTGCCGGAGACGTCAAGCTCATGATGGCCGCGGGGGCCTTTCTGGGCATGGCCGCAACCCTGCAGGCCTTCATCCTCACCAGCCTTGCAGGCGGCGTTTACGCTCTGGTCATGCTGGCCCGCCGCCGCAATGTGCTGGCGAACATCTTCCGGGCCCTCAAGGACTCCGCCGCCCTGTTCCTGTCCACGCGCCAACTGGCTTATGTGCGGCAGACAGACCATACCAGCTTCCCGCGCCTGTGCTACGGGGTGGCCATCGCCGCGGGAACCCTTGCCTCCATGTTCATCACGTGGGGGACAGCCGGATTCGTTCCGGCACAATGGATGTAACCGGTAATTTTACAGATCGCCGGGGGGAACCATGCGCGCATCAACTCTCATTCCGCTTTTCCTTGGGCTCCTGCTTTCGCTGGCAGCCGGCTTCATGGTCTTCACATGGATGACCTCCAGCCGTCCGCAGCCGCAGGCGGTTCAGGCTCCTAAAACAGTGAACATCGTGGTCGCCTCCCAGCCCGTGGGAAAGGGCACCAAGCTTTCCGAGCAGCACCTCAGGCTGGCCGCCTTTCTGCCGGAATCGATTCCTGCGGGCACCTTTGCCGCCCCGGAAGAACTGTCGGGCAGGGTAACGTCCGTTCCGCTGGAACCCGGCGAAATCATCACCACCGCACGCCTTCTGGACGACAGCGTCCAGTACGGCGGCGTCTCCTCCCTCATCAGCCCCGGCCTGCGCGCCATCGCCGTCAAGGGCAACCAGATTCTCGGCATCGCCGGGTTCATCCGTCCAGGTAACAGCGTGGACGTGCTGGTGACCATAGACGACGAACGGCGCGACAAGGACAAGGCCGTCACCAAGACCGTGCTGGAAAACATCCGCGTCATCGCCACAGGCACTGAGCTGGAAAAGAAGGGCGATGATACCGAAACCTCTTCCGTGGACGTCTACACGCTGGAAATGACCCCCGTCGACGCAGAAAAGCTGGCACTGGCCGCCACACGCGGCACCCTGCACTTTGCCCTGCGCAATCCGGCGGACGCAAGCACCGTCCGCACCGGCGGCACCAACGTGCCGGATACGCTGGCATCACTCACCCCGCCGCCCGCCAAGAAGCCCCGCAGCAGCGCGCCCCCTGCCGTAACCGTGGAGCTGATCACCGGCACCAGCCGCCAGACCATGAGGTTCGCACAATGAAAATCACCCGCGCATACCGCGTTATGCTTGAACCCCGTCCCCGGCAGAGTGGTTCCTCCCGTCCGCTGACAGCCGCCATTCTTCTGTGCGCCCTGCTGCTCACTGCCGCCTTTGCCTCAACAGCCCACGCGCAGCCATACGGCATCACGCCGCAGACAGTGGAAGTGGTCAAGGGCAAGTCCATTGTCATCCGGCTGGACGCCCCCGCCGCACGCGTCTCCCTTGCGGATACGGACACGGCAGACATCATCCTGCTGTCTCCGGTGCAGGCGTATGTTACGGGCAAGAAGCCCGGCGTCACCAACCTCACGCTGTGGTCGGGCACGGGCGAACTCGCCGGTGTGTACGATATCCGCGTCACCGCCGACCTTGCCCACCTGAAGGAGATGATCCACCGCGTGCTGCCCGGTGAACAGGATATCCGGGTCATCGGCACGGGCGAACACATCACCCTCTCAGGCACCGTCACCAGCGCCACCAGCCTCTCCACCGCTCTGGAAGTGGCGGAAATGTTCGCGCCGGAAAAGGTGACCAATCTCATGAGCGTGGGCGGCGTGCACCAGATCATGCTGGAAGTAAAGATTGCAGAAATGCACCGCTCCTTGCTGGAACGGCTGGGTATAGACCTCGCCTACGCATGGAAGGGCGATTTCGCCTACTCACTGCTTAACAACCTGTTCAATCTGGACCCCAAGAACGGGGCCATTTCCATGGGCGAGACCGCCGCCGTCATCAATCCTTCCCGCAACGGGCTGTTCCGCGCCACCTCCGGCGGCGTAACCCTTACCGGGTTTCTGGACGTGCTCAAGCAGAACGGACTGGTCAAGGTGCTTGCAGAGCCCACCCTCATCTGCCGCAGCGGTGAAGATGCACAGTTCCTCGCGGGCGGCGAAATTCCCGTTCCCGTGCCGCAGGGTCTGGGCACCGTGGCCATAGAATACAAAGAATACGGCGTCCAGCTGGTCTTCAGCCCCTCTGTCATCTCCGGCGACCGCATAAGCCTGCGCGTGTTTCCCGAAGTCTCTGAACTGGACTACGCCAACGCCATCCAGATTTCCGGCATGGTCATTCCCGCGCTCACCACCCGCCGCGCCTCCACCGTGGTGGAACTGGGCAACGGGCAGAGCTTCGCCATTGCCGGGCTCCTGCACAACGAGGTGCGCGAGAACATCAAGCGCTATCCCGGTCTGGGAGACATTCCCGTGCTGGGCACCCTGTTCCGCTCCAGCGAGTTCCGCAAGAACGAGACGGAGCTGGTCATCATCGTCACCCCGCACCTCACCAAGCCGCTGGACGTGGCGCAGCAGGTTCTGCCCACAGACAACTATACCGAACCCACGGAAATGGAATTCTTCTTCCACGGCAAGATGGAGGGCGAAAAACGGGTGAACGTAGCCCGCATCCAGCCTGTCAGCACCGGCAGGGCGGAAGACGCCAACCAGCGTTCCACAGGCATGGAAGGCGAATTCGGCCACATTATCCCGCAATAACGGTACAGGATACAGGAGCAGAACCATGACTCACCGCGCAACCATCATTCTTCTCGCCGCCGCCACCTTTCTGGGCGGATGCGCTGCCGTGCGCGACCTGGACAAGCCCGTGGGGCAGCAGGGGTTCAACGATCCCCTCGGCGCCTCCTACCGCCAGCAGTTACAGGCACAGAAGTTCGATCCCATTCCCGCCGGGTCCGACCCCGTCACCGGCATGGACGGCAAGCTCTCTCAGCGCGCCATCCAAGCCTACCAGCAGCCCACGCCGGAAGACAAAGGCCCCACCTTCAACGAAGTCATGCGCTTCCTCATGCAGGATAAGCAGTAGCGCGTCCGCAGAAACGGAGAATCATCATGACCGCCGTATCCATCCACTTCAGACTGCACCACCCGGAAGCCGCCGCCTCGTTCGCACGGCTGGTGGCGGATGACGCGCGTTTTTCCGCCGTGCTGCCCGGCACGCCGGAAGATGCAGCCGCGTCCGGTTTGGTGGTGGCAGAAGTACGCACCGCGCAGAACGTATCCGTCATTTCGGACCTGCTCGCCCTGCCGGAAGTACGGGAAGTGTTCGTGCTCGGCCCTGCGCAGGATGCGGACCTCATCCTTGCCAGCATGCGTGCCGGTGCCACGGAATACCTGCCCTTCCCCCTCAAGGTGGGAGAATTCCGCGCCGCGCTGGACCGCTTCACCGTCCGCACCGCCCATTCAGCGCAGGCAGCAGCCCCCCATCCGCAGCGGCAGGGCAGGGTCATTCACCTGCTGGGCGGCAAGCCCGGCACGGGCGTGACCACCCTTGCCGTCAATCTGGGAGTGGAAGCCTCTGCCCTGGACGGCGCGCGCCCCGCCGCACTGGTAGATATGCGCCAGCCGCAGGGCGAGGTGCCCCTTTTTCTGGATATGCACTACACCCACACATGGGCGGCTGCCACGCACAACGCCCACCGGCTGGACGATGCGTTCATGCAGAGCCTCATGGTCCGCCATGCCTCCGGGCTGGACATCCTCGCTGCCCCGGACCGCTCGGAAGACACCGGCTCCGCAGCTCCGCAGGCCATAGGCACCATGCTGCGCATCCTGCGTTCGCTGTATTCCACCGTCTTCGTGGACGGCAGCCCGCTGGTGGACGAACTGAGCCTCGCCTCCATGCGTGAGGCAGACGCTGTACTCATGGTCACGGAACTTTCCCTGCCCTGCCTCGCCAACACCCGCCGTCTGCTGGAAACGCTGGATAACGTGGAACCGGACGTGGCGGACAAGATACGCATCATTGCCAACCGCTACACGCCCAAGGCAGGCGTTGCCCTTGCCGAAGCGGAAGAACTGCTGGGCCGCCCCATCGCATGGAAGGTGGATGAAGATTACGTGGCAGCGGTAAGCGCCATCAATCAGGGCACGCCCCTGCGGGACTCCGCCCCCAAATCGCCCCTTACCCGCAACATCGGCAAACTGGCCACCACGTTCGTGCGCACGGAAGCGCAGCGCAAGGCGTCCGGCCTGTTCGGAAGACTGTTCCGCAACGGCGCGGACGATATGGCAGAAACACCCCTGCACGTCTTGCAGGGCGCGGGAGGCTAACCCATGTCACTGCTTGCCAGACTGAACCGCAGCACACGCCGCACCCCGGAACCGACGGAAGTCGCTCAGGTCATCGCAGTTCCTGCGCCCGCCCGCGCAGCCGCAACAGCGCAGCCACTGACGCCGGAAATTACGGGTACGCCGAACACCACGGATACGCTGGAACAACACACCGCGCGCCAGCCGCTTCACCCGCTTCACCCGCTTCACCTGTCGGAATCCATGCCCCCGTTATCCTTTTCGCAGGAAGAAGCACACGCCGCCCGCGGCGAGGCGCAGCCCGTTACGGCTTATCCTGACGCGACACTCCGCCGGGGCACGCTGCTCCAGCAGAATGCCATGCATAGAGCCCCGACTGACCACATCGGCCACATCGGCCATATCGACCACATCGGACCGGACGCCCGGACAGGTTCTGCCACTCCCGGCGCACCTGCGGAACAGGCATCGGCCCATACCCTGCTGGACCTGCTTGAGCTGGACCCGGAACCAGCCGGTTCCGAACCGGCTGCGGCAACAGACGCGGCCTCCCGTCCACACAGAGCTACGGCAGCCGCAGCCGCCCAGCAGGCTACTCCGGGCGACCTGCCCCCGCTATCTTTTGCGCAACCTGAAGCCCCTGTGTCCCCAGTTTCTGCCACCCTGGCCGCCCCGGCCGTAACAGTCGCCCCGGCTGTAACCGGAATGTCCAAGGCTGGTGCGCACACAGACCCCCAATCTCCGGAACAGCCCGCGCGGGACGAAAGTTATTATCTGGTCAAATCTCAGATCCACGAGCGGCTCATAGAAATGCTGGACCTCACCGCCGTGGAAGCCCTGCCCCCTGCCCGTCTGCGCGAAGAGATAAGCCGCCTTGTGGAACGGCTGCTGCGCGAGGAATTCCGGCAGGCTCCCCTGAACTCCCGCGAACGCCGCGACATCCTGCGCGAGGTGCAGGATGAGGTGCTGGGTCTGGGACCGCTGGAACCGCTCCTGCAAGATCCCACCGTGTCCGATATTCTGGTGAATAACTACCGGCAGGTATATGTGGAGCGTCACGGCAAGCTGCAGAGGGTGCCCACCCGCTTCAAGGACGACACGCACCTGCGCAAGATCATAGACCGCATCGTAGCACAGGTGGGACGCCGCGTGGATGAAGCCTCTCCCATGGTGGACGCCCGCCTTCTGGACGGCTCCCGCGTGAACGCCATTATCCCGCCGCTGGCGCTGGACGGTCCCAGCCTTTCCATCCGCCGGTTCTCCAAGGACCCGCTGGAACTGGACGACCTCATCCGCTTCAACGCCCTCACGCCCGAGATAGGCGAGGTGCTCAAGGGCATCGTGCGGGCGCGGCTTAACTGCATCGTCTCCGGCGGCACGGGATCGGGCAAGACAACCATGCTCAACTGCCTGTCGCGCTTCATCCCCCATGACGAACGCATCGTCACCATAGAGGATGCGGCGGAACTGCAGATGAAGCAGGATCACGTGGTTCGGCTGGAAACCCGCCCCGCCAACATAGAAGGCAACGGCGAGGTAAACGCCCGCGATCTGGTCAAGAACTGCCTGCGCATGCGCCCGGACCGCATCATCGTGGGCGAAGTACGCTCCAGTGAAGTGCTGGACATGCTGCAAGCCATGAACACGGGGCACGACGGCTCCCTCACCACCATTCACGCCAACAATCCGCGTGACTGCCTGATGCGCCTTGAAACCATGGTCGCCATGGCGGGGCTGAATATCGCGGACAAGTCGCTCAAGCGCTACATAGCCTCTGCCGTGGACGTGATCATTCAGGTGAACCGGCTCTCGGACGGCTCGCGCAAACTGCTCAGCCTGCAAGAAATAACCGGCATGGAAGGCGATGCCATAACCCTGCAGGAAATTTTCTCATTCAAGCAGACCGGCATAGACGAAAACCGTAAAGTTATCGGTCAATTCGTCTGCACAGGCATCCGGCCCAAGTTCTCGGCACGCCTGCAGGCACAGGGCATAGACCTGCCGCCCTCGCTGTTCGACCCCACCCTGCGGGAAGCCCGCCAGTAACCGTTGGCATGGCAAGGCCACTTCCAAGGAGCATCACATGACCGCCGCAACCCTCATAGCCGCCCTCGCCGTCATTGGCCTCTTCGTCCTGTATCTGGGCGTGGTCAATCTGCTGCTTTCCCGCAGGCGCAGACGTCAGGAGCAGGTGAGCAAACGCCTTGGACGCCTGCGCGCCACGCTGGAGCAGGCGGAAAGCGTGTCCATAGAACGGCACCACAGCTTCTCTTCCGTGCCGTGGCTGCACACCCTGCTCAACCAACTGCGCTGGGCGGGCAAGTGGGAACGCATCCGCGAGCAGGCTCAGGTGGACGTGAATATCGGCACCCTCATGCTGCTGGGCGGTGTCGGGGCGGTGCTGGCGTGGTTCCTCATGCAGTTTGCCACGGTCAGCCCCTATCTGCGCCCCGTGCCTTCGCTCCTTGCCGCCTATGCCCCCTTTGCGTGGCTGCTGCGCCGTAAGGACAAGCGCATGGCCCAGTTCCAGCGGCAGTTGCCCGATGCCCTGGACCTCATCGCCCGTGCGCTCAAGGCAGGACACGCCTTTACGCAGGGATTGCGCATGGTGGCGGAAGAAATGCCCGACCCCATCGGACCGGAATTTTCCAAGACCCTTGATGAGCTGAATTTCGGCATAGCCATGGATGCGGCGCTGGCTAACCTGCTGCACCGTGTGGACTGCCCGGACCTCAAATTCTTCGTGGTCTCCGTGAACATCCAGCGCGAAACCGGCGGCAACCTTGCGGAAATAGTAGGCAACATAGGCCGTCTGGTGCGCGAGCGGTTCAAGTTCGACGGCAGGGTCCGCACCCTCTCGGCAGAAGGCAAGCTCACCGCCTATGTACTCATGGCGCTGCCGTTCGGCATAGGCACCATCATCCACTTCATTAACCCGGATTACATGGGCCTGCTCTACTCCACGGAAGAAGGCAGGTTCCTGCTCACCAACGCCTTCATCCAGATGGCAGTGGGCGCTGTGGCGCTCAAGCGTCTCATCACCATCAGGGTCTGACGGAGCACATGAGTATGGATATGCACACTTACGCCCCCATCATCGCCGCCGGGCTGGCATCCGCCGCCATACTGCTCATCGTCTCCGCCCTTGCGCGGCTGCTGGGCAACCGCAACCGCCTGCACAGCATGAAGCGGCGGGTGGATAACGCAACCAATCCGGCCCGTTCCTCCGGCAGGGGACTGCATGCAAACGCCCTGTTCCGCAACGGGGGAGCTGCCCTTGCAAACGGCGCGGGAGTGGCAGAGCAGGCACAGCCTTCCTCGCTGCGCCTCCTGCTCGCACGCTTTGCCTCGGCGGCAGACCGCATGGGCGAACATCTCAGCCCTACCAAGCAGGATGAGCTTACGGAAGCCAACCTCTCCATGGTCCGCGCGGGCTTTGCCAATCCCGCCCGCGCCAACCGCATCTTCTGGGGCGTCAAGGGCGGCCTTGTGCTGCTGGGTCTGCTCAGCGCCTCGGCAGTGTGCCTGACCATGCGGGAGCAGATTCCCCCGGCACTCATGGCCCTCATTTTCATCTTTCCCGCCGTGCTGGGCATGTACATTCCCAATATCTGGCTGCGCATGCGCACCACCCGCCGCCGCCGCGCCATAACCAACGCCCTGCCCGATGCACTGGACCTGCTGGTGGTCTGCGTGGAATCCGGCATGGGTATTGATCAGGCCATCAACCGCATAGCGCGTGAGATGCGCGCCACCAATCCGGAACTTTCCGGCGAACTGAACACCGTCATCCTTGAACTGCGGGCGGGCAAAAGCCGCACAGACGCGCTGAAGAATCTCGCCCGCCGCGTTGGTCTGGATGATATGAACAGCCTTGTCACCCTTATCGTGCAGGCAGACACCTTCGGCACCAGCATCGCCGCCACCCTGCGCGTCTATTCGGACCACATGCGCACCACGCGCTACCAACGGGCGGAGGAAATAGCCGCCAAGCTGCCGGTGAAGATGCTGTTTCCGCTCATTTTCTTCATCCTGCCCGCGCTGTTCGTGGCCATCATGGGCCCGGCGGGCATACAGCTTATGAACGTGTTTTCCAAACTGTAGACCATACGCCCCGGCACGGGGCAGGCAGAACATACAAGGCGGACCGTCCGCCGGGAGGAACCATGAAGCGCATCACCATCATCGCCCTTATAGCCCTTACCGCCGCACTGGCGGGCGGCTGCACCGCCACCGGCAAGGACAAGGCCGCGTCCATGTCGCTCATGGAGCGCTTCCACAGCGGCCATTCCCTCATCGGGGAAGACAAGGAACTCACCGGCAAACAGGAAGACCGCAACCTCACCAAGGAGCAGGCAGAAGCACGCCAGTGCCTCATGCGCGGCCTTTCCTACGCGGCTCAGGGGCGGCAGGAACTCGCCTTCGAACAATACTCCCGCGCCGCCGCGCTTGACCCCGGCCTCACGCAGGCCCGCTTCCGCCGCGGCATGGTGCTGCTGGAAAAGCAGTTGCCCGCCCCTGCGCTGGAAGAGTTCACGGCGGTCATGGAACAGAACCCGGACTATGCTCCGGGCTTCGCCGCCGCCGGCAAGGTCTACTTCATGAACGGCCTGTACCCGGAGGCACGCAAGCTGTTTGAGAAGGCGCTGGTGCTGGATGCCTCGCTGCTGGAAGCATACGACCATCTGGGTGCCATCCACAATTACAACAAGGAATACCAGAACGCCCTCGCCACCTTCCGCAACGCGCTGGAGAAGCATCCGGACGCCGTCTACCTGTTCAACAACGTAGGTCTGGCCCACTCCATGCTCGGGCAGGATGCCGAAGCCGTGGAAGCCTTCCGCAAGGCCATCATGCTGGGCGCGCCCTCTTCCAAGGCATACAACAACATGGGCCTTGCCCTGTGCCGCATGGGCCGCTACCGCGAGGCGCTGGAAGCCTTCCGCGCCGCCGGGGGCGAAGCCGCCGCATGGAACAACCTCGGCTACTTCTTCTTTCTGGACGGACAATACCCCCGTGCCATCACCAGCTTTGAAAAGGCCATCGAACTCGAACCCACCTACTACCAACGCGCTGCGGAAAACCTGAAGCGCGCCCGCCTCGCCGCCCAGTTCGCGCAGGGAACCGAAAGTGCCCCCGCCCGCTACGGCACGGCAGACCCGCATGGCGATGTGCTCGGCCCGCGTACTCCCGGCGTGGTTGCGCCTTCTCACGGCACGCTGCCCGACATGGGAGGCGAACAGGATTTTACTCCCGTGCCCGCCGTGTACAGCCCCGTTTCTTCCGCCGTACAGCCGGTTCATGCCTTTGCCCTGCAACCGCCTGTGCAGACCGCCGCATATACGTCTGTACGGACGGCCCGACAGCCTGAGCCTACCCGTGCGGAATCCGCTGCCGACAGTGCCACCGCAACGGCAGCATCTCCCCTGCGCGAAAAAGACCTGCCCGACACAACCGGACCTAACACCCGTTCCGGACAGGTCAGCCATAATGATCAGGTTGCCACCCAGGCAACGGGCAATGCCGAATCCCCCGCAACCCCGGCAGCCGCATCCGGCAACGCCGCATACACGCTGCATGTCAGCTCCTTCCGCCAGCATGACATTGCGGAACAACAGGCACACCTGCTGAGAGAGCACGGCGCGGATGCACGCGTGCTGAGCGTCTCTTTGCCCGACAAGGGCAACTGGCACCGGGTGGTTACAGGCCGCTACGCCACGCTGGAAGAAGCCCGCCGCGCGCTGGCGGAACATGTGGAACAAAACGGCAACAAGGAAACGGGCGTGCGCATCGTGCGCGATGCCGCTACCGCCAACCCGGCCCCCCGCAATTCCCGCGCCCTGGAAGATAACACCGTCCCGGCACACCCCGGCACAGGCATTACCGCGCTGCACGTAAGCACCTCGTTTGCGCACCAGCCTTAAAGGAGAACGCCCATGAAAAACTTCCGCACATCGGAAAACGGCATGGCCGCCGTGGAAATCGCCCTGCTCCTGCCCGTGCTGGCCCTTGTCCTGTACGTGGTGGTGGAAGGGGCAAACACCCTGCACAACTATGCCACCATTTCAGAGGCAAGCCGCTCTGCAGCGCGGCAGGTAGTCATTTCAGGCGACCCGTCCACCGCACGGCCCATCGTGGAAGCGGTGGTCACCGAACTGCCCGTGGCCGCCCTGACCACCACCGTGAGCATGGACGCGGGCGCCTCGTCCGTCACCGTGGAAGTGCGCTACGCCTACCAGTCCGTGTTTCTGGCAAACAGGCAGGCGGATGGCCCCCTTCCGTCCCTGTACACCCTTTCGGCCAAGACAACCATGCCCGTCCCATAGGCAGGCAGGAGGCACCCATGCAATCAGCATCCAACATCATTCCCCGGTGGCTGCGCCGCCTGTATGCAGACGAACGGGGCGCGGCTGCGGCCCTTATTGCGGTCATCATTCCCGTGGTTATCGGCGCTGCCGCGCTGGCACTGGATTCGTCTCTGCTCTATACCTCGCACTCACGCCTTCAGGCAGCGACGGATGCAGCCGCACTGGCGGGCAGCCTCCAGCTCCCCTACGACCCGGACATAACGAACGGTCAGGTGGCTGCGGCAGCAGAGGATTATCTCACGCAGAATTACCCGGATGCGCAGATAGTTTCCGTCGCTCCCGGCGGCCTTGCCCGTTCCGTGCATGTGGAAACACAGGCCACGGTGCCGCTGCTGCTCATGCCTGTGCTGGGCGTGCACAACAAGCTTGTCACGGCGCGGGCCACGGCGGGCTTCAACAAGCTGGAGATCGTGCTGGTCATAGACAACTCCGGCTCCATGAAGGGTGCGCCCATCAACGAGACCAACAACGCTGCCACCCGCCTCGTCAACCTGGTCATGCCGGACGGCCTGAAAACCTCGATCAAGGCCGGTCTTGTTCCCTTCCGGGGCAAGGTGCGCATCCCCGCAGGCGTGGACGGCCTGCCCGCAGGCTGCCGCAACGCGGACGGCACCCTGAATCCCACCCTGCACGAAGAATACTACAAGACCAAATACCGCACCCCTTCCGGCTCCCAGTTGCGTGTAGACATGAACACCTGCGAGGCCATGCCCTATGCGCAGGGCCTTACCGATGACAAGTCCGTCATCCTGAGCGCCATCTCCAAGCAGAACGGGCTGGGCAGCGGGTCCGGCACGCTCATCTCCGAGGGCATGAAGTGGGCGCGGCACATGCTCACCCCGCAGGCTCCGTACACAGAATCCTCTGCCGATAAAGATATGCGCAAGATTATGATCGTCCTTACCGACGGCGATACCGAAGACGGCAAATGCGGCGGCAACTTTGCGCTCAACTACACGCCCAACAACTACTGGACCAACGCCTACTACGGCATGCTGGACATGAATTCCCACTGCGAAAACGGCGGCAAGCTCAACCAGTACATGCTGGATGAAGCCAAGCTTGCCAAGGAAGCGGGCATAGAAATCTTCTCCATCCGCTTCGGCGACTCGGACGCCGTGGACGTGGGTCTTATGAAGGCCATCGCCTCCTCCACTCCGGGGACGGAAGACCATTACTTCGACGCCCCCTCCGCCTATGATATCGACGGCGTGTTCAAGAAAATCGGTCGTCAGCTCGGCTGGCGGCTCATAAACTGACAGGAGGTGCCCCATGCAACCCGTTGCCTCCATGCACTCTTTGCGTCCCGCCGTATACCGGAGCCTGTCCGCCCTCTCCCGGCGGGTCCTGCGCCTGCTGCCCGGCACACGCGGCATAAGCACGGCGGAATTCGCCCTTGCCCTGCCCATTCTTCTGATGCTGGCCTTCGGGCTGGTTGAGGTGGGCTACATGTACTTTGCCTCTGCCACCATGGACAAGGCGGCACAGGCCGGTGCCCGCGTGGCCGTTACCGGTGCCGGGTACGATGACGGTTCGCGCGAAAACCTTATCGAAAACAAGGTGCTCGCCACCATAGACGCCTTCACGGGCAAGGGGGCCGTGGGGCTGGAAATCTCCAGCTTCCCGCAGAGCAACCCTTCCGCCATGAGCGGCGGCGCGGGCGGTCCGTGCGATATCGTGCAGGTTGCCGTGCAATACACCTACCCCCCGCTCACGCCCGTGGTGGGCACGCTCATCGGCCCGTCCATCACCGTGCGCGGGGTGGACAGAATGGTCAACGAACCGTGGAAGGTCTGCGAATAGCCCGTTTCATCCAGCTTGTTTCCCGGAGCGCGAGTTGCTACTATGACATTCGTACCTGATGCCCCTCTCCTGCCCGCACATAAACCGGGCATGCGTCGCACATCGGCCCCGGCGGCGGATTCTCCGCTGCGGAACACGCATGGCGGCTCCGCCATCTTCCCGCCTCCGGGCGGAGCGGAGGCAGCCCTGCGGCTTCTGCTGTCCACCCTGCCGGATACGGACGAACGGCTCCGCATCCCCAAGGAACGCCTTATGGGCACGCGCTTCAGCCTGCTGGTGGTATCCGATTCGGAAGACCTTGCCCGCGCCCTCTCCTCCACGCTGTCCACGGCGGGGTACGATCCGGCCTACACGCTGGTGGACAACCCCATGGACCTGAGCATGGTGCTGGCCGAGGAGCCGTGGGATATTGTTGCAGCGGCGGCAGACTGCCCCGGCCTGCCGTGGGAAGACATCCTCGCCCTTGCCCGCTCCGTACGCGAGACCATGCCCGTGGTTCTGCTGCTGCCCGATGCCGCGCCCGAACTGGCGCGCGAGGCCGTAGCCGCAGGCGTGGACGATGTGCTGGTGCAGGACGACTGGCGCACGTCCGCCGCCTTTGTGCGCATCCTGCGCGAAGGGGTGCGCCGTAAGGAACTGTCCCGCCTGTGGGACAGGCTGCGTGGCGAGGAACGCAAATACAGGGGCATGATAGACAACTCCGTGCTCGGCATCTTCCAGTGCCGCCCGTGGGGCGAGATCATCAGCGCAAACCCGTCTTTCGCCCGCATCTTCGGTTTTCAGGATACGGCTCAGATGCTCCGCCACTACACCCGCAACAGCACGCGGCTCGATATCGTTCCCGAGCACAGGGAACATATGCTCACGACCATACGCACCGCAGGGCTGGTTTCCGGTTTTGAAACCCAGGCCTTCCGCAAGGATGGCTCCACCTTCTGGGTATCCGTGAGCGCGCGTCCCATTCTGGGCGAATCAGGCGAGGTTGCCGCCATAGAAGGCACGGTGGAAGACATTTCAGAGCGCAAGGGCATGGAAGCCCGCATTATCCGCGCCAAGCAGGAATGGGAAAAAACCTTCGACAACGTGCCGGACATCATCGCCATTCTGGACGGCGACCTCAATCTGCGCAGGGCCAACAGGGCCCTTTCCGACAGGCTTGGAGTGCACCCGCGCGACATTATCGGCCGCCACTGTGCAGATGTGCTGGGCCTTCCCAGACTCTCCCTGCTTCCTGAACTGGCGGCACGCTCGGCCCTTACTGCTCTCAGCGAGCAGAACGCCGCCCCCGCAGACGCGGAAGCAGAACCCGCCACACACCGCCAGTCGGAAGAAATCAGCATTCCCGCCCTAAACGGCACCTTTCTTGTCAGCCTCTCCCCCTTTTCCATGGATGATAATGCCACCCCCGGCAGCCAGAACGCCGACAGCGTGCACGGCTCGGCAGGCGGCACGGGCATAGTTCTGGTCGCCCACGAGATAACCCGCAGAAAGCAGTTGGAAGCGCAACTGCGTCAAGCCCACAAGATGGAAGCCATAGGCACCCTTGCAGGCGGCATCGCGCACGACTTCAACAACATTCTGGGCGTCATGATGGGCTATACGGAAATGAGTCTGGACGAGGCGGAAAGGGATACGCGCCTCTACCGCAGGCTGGGCGAGGTGCTCACCGCAGGCAGGCGCGCCCGCGACCTCGTGCACCAGATTCTCACCTTCAGCCGTCAGGAAGAACTGGACCTGCAACCGCTGCAGTTGGCCTCCATCGTCAAGGAAACAGTCAAACTCATGCGCGCCTCGCTGCCGTCGAACATCCGCATCCGGCTTGAGGTCCGTGACGAATCCTCCACCATTCAGGCGAATGTGAGCCAGATGCAGCAGGTGCTCATGAACCTGTGCACCAACGCGGCACATGCCATGCGCGACAAGGGCGGCGCCATGCTTGTCCATCTGGACCGCCGCCGCGTGGCGGACCCGGCGGCAGAGGGCTTCAGCACTCTTGCTCCCGGCGAATACGTCATGCTTTCCGTCACCGACTCCGGCTACGGCATCCGCCCGGAAATTATGGAGAACATCTTCGACCCCTTCTTCACCACCAAAAAACCGGACGAAGGCACGGGTATGGGCCTCGCCCTTGTGCACGGCATCGTCCAGGCACATAACGGCGGCATAACCGTACGCAGCAAACCGGAAGAGGGAACCCGGTTCGACATCCTCTTCCCCGTGGCGCAGGAAACACCGCAGCGGCGCGTGCATCCCGCCCCGGCTGCCATGCAGGGCATGGGAAAAGCACTCATCGTGGATGACGAAGCCCCCCTCGCCGAGGTCATGGGCGAAATGGTGGAACGCATGGGATATGAAGCCGTGGTCTTTTCAGACAGCGGCAACGCGCTGCAGCACTTCCTCGCTCAGCCCCACGCCTTCCACCTGCTTATCACAGACCAGACCATGCCCGGCCTCACGGGTGGCGAACTTGCCCGCATCGTGCTCAAACATCGCCCGGACATGCAGGTCATCCTGTGCACAGGATTCAGCGAGCAGCTTTCGCCGGAAGAAGCCAAGTCCATGGGTATCCGCCAGTACCTGCTCAAGCCCGTGCTGCGCGATGACCTTCGGGCCGCACTGCACGCCCTGAACGGTGCCGCCGCCACGTAACCTGCCGGTTTTCTGTTGACAGCCCCTCGTCTTATTAGTATGTATTCCTAATAACAAACAAGGAGGCACCCATGGAAGACAGAGTTCTCAAAGCCATGAAAGAAGCGGCAAAGCCCGTCCGGCCCGGAGACATAGCCACCGTCCTCGGCGTGGACAGCAAGGAAATCTCCAAGGCTATAAAAACCCTGAAAGATTCAGGAAAAATACATTCTCCCAAGCGTTGCTTCTACGCCGTTTCGGAATAGCTTTTCCGCTCCCTGCCCATAAAGGCCCGCCTGCGCGGGCCTTTATTATTTCTCCGGCCAGAACTTTACCGACATCCTCCCTAAAGCTCTGTCCATTTTTCCCGAAAGTGCTACCATAGCCAATAAAAGCCCGCACAAACGGTAACCAGACCCGAACCAAGCTCGAATCAAGCCGGAGGAAAGCCCATGAAACGATCCGTCATCATCCAACTGCTCCTCTTCGTCGTTCTCGGCCTCATGTTTCAAGGCGGCTTCTTTTATTCCTACGTCTCCTACGACCTGATGCAGTTTTCCAAAAAGCAGGCCGAGCAGACCAGGACAAACGTGTATGACGAACAGCAGTACTCCCTGCGCGACATGGTGCAGATGGCATACAGCATCGTTGGTGAATACCATGCACGCTCGCAGGATACGGAAAACCTCAAGGCACTCAAAGCCAAAGAACTCCGTGTGGTCATCGACGGGCTGGAAAGCCAGATCCGCGCCTACCTTGCCGCCAACGACTACATGCCCCGCGAAATGCGCGAAGAGGGCGTGAAGGAACTGGTCCGGACCATGCGCTTTTCAAACGGCAACTACGTGTGGATAAACGACATGCACCCCACCATGGTCATGCACCCCATATTCCCGGACCTTGACGGACAAGATCTTACCAACAACGCAGACCCCACCGGCAAGCGGCTGTTCATGGAAATGGTCCGCGTCTGCAAAGAAAACGGCGAGGGCATGGTCGACTATATGTGGGCCAAACCGGGGGAAAAGGACCCCAAACTCAAGGTGTCCTTCGTGCGCCTCATTCCCGAACTGGGCTGGATAATCGGCACCGGCGAATGGATTGAAGACATCACCGCCACGCTCAAGGCGGAAGCACTGGACCAGATAGCCAATATCCGCCTTTCGGACGGCAACTACTTCTGGATAAACGACCTTACGCCCGTCATGGTCATGCACCCCATCGCGAAGGACCTGATAGGCAAAAACCTTGCGGACAACACAGATACCAAGGGCAAAAAGCTCTTTGCAGAAATGGCGCAGGTCGCGCGCACACAGGGCGAGGGCACCGTGGACTACCACTGGTCCAAGCCGGGTCAGCAGGGCGACTTCCCCAAGCTTTCCTACGTCAAGCTGTTCGAGCCGTGGGGCTGGGTCATCGGCATGGGCGTGTACATGGATGAAGTGGACGCAAGCATACTGCGCCAGCAGCAGGCATTTTCCGATTCCATCTTCGGCGTCATGAACCGCACCCTGCTCATCGGCAGCGGTATCTTCCTTGTGGTCATCACGGCTCTGGTGCTGTTTATCCGCAACACCCTGCGCAGCCCCATGAACAGGCTCGTGGATTATGCGGACTCCGTGGCGGGCGGAAAGCTGAACGCAACAATCGAAGGCAAATTCAAGGGAGAAATCCTTAAGCTCAAAGACAGCATCCGTTCCATGGTAGAAAGCCTCAAAGCCAAGATGGCCGAAGCGGAACAAAAGAGCCGCGAGGCGGCAGAAGAAGCCGACAGGGCGCGCAAGGCCACGGCAGAAGCGGAAGAAGCCCGTAAAAAGGCAGAAACCGCCAAGGCGGAAGGCATGCTTTCCGCCGCCGAGATACTGAACGAGATCGTTTACTCCATTTCCGCCGCATCGGAACAACTTTCCGCACAGGCTGTGGAGATAAACCAGAGTTCCGACACCCAGCGGGGCCGCATAGCGGAAACAGCCACCTCCATGGAAGAAATGAACGCCACCATCCTTGAAGTGGCAGGCAGCTCCAGCAGCGCGGCAGAAAACGCAGACACTGCCCGCCAGTTCGCGGAACAGGGAGCGGAAACAGCGGGCAAGTCCGTGGCCGCCATTGAAAACGTGCAGCGGCTCGCCATGGCCCTTAAGGAAAACATGAAGGCACTGGATCAGCGGGCAGAATCCATCGGCCAGATCATGACCGTTATCACCGACATAGCCGACCAGACCAACCTGCTGGCTCTGAACGCCGCCATAGAAGCCGCCCGGGCGGGCGAGGCGGGACGCGGATTTGCCGTGGTGGCGGACGAGGTGCGCAAACTGGCGGAAAAGACCATGACTGCCACCAAGGAAGTCGGTCAGGCCATTCACGCCATCCAGCAGGCGGCCAGCGAAAACAACCGCAGCGTGGATAACGCAGCCTCGGCCATTGACGAGGCCACAAGCCTTGTGGTTGCCTCCGGCAAGGCCCTTGAGGAAATAGTGCGGCTCTCGGAATCCTCCGCAGACCAGATACGCGGCATCGCCACCGCAGCGGAGCAGCAGTCCGCCGCCAGCGAGGAAATAACGCAGACGCTGGAAGAGGTGAACACCCTTTCCGGGCACATCGCGGAAGGTATCCAGCAAAGCACGCTGGCCCAAAGCGAGCTTGCCTCGCAGTCTGCACGCCTGAAAGACCTCATAGACACCATCAAGCGTGAAAACCAGATGGAAGCGGCGGCAAAGAGCGGCAAACGCTGAGCATGTAGCCGCCCCTCTCAAAGTGCTCCAAACAAAACGGGCCGCCCGGCATCTGCCGGACGGCCCGTTTAATTATTCTATAGTAAGATTGCCAGAGTTCGCCCCTTCCCGGAACCCCCTCCACCCATCGCTTTGCTCTATTCCACCACTATGGCGTCCGCCACCATGGCTTCGGGAATGACAAAGCCCTGCCGTAGTGCCTCGGAGCGGCTGAACATGAATACCCCGCTCTCTGCGGTAACGGGAATCTGCACAGACCGCTCCCCTGCAAGAAACCGCAGCGCCAGTTCCCCTGCGGCACGTCCCTGATGTTCCCCCACATGCACCAGCCCTGCGGCGGCCTTGCCGGCACCGATGCTAAAATCCCACAACCCCATGGCCGGCACGCGCAGCTCCCGCATAGTCTTCGCAAGCACGGCATCCCCGTCTGCAGAGTTGCCCCCGGCATCTTTCAACCGCTGGTACAACCCTATGAACACTACATCATACCCGTTTTCCGCCGCACCACGCACAGCGTGCATCCAGTCTTCCTCGGTGGAAGCCAGCACCATATCGGCCCGTATTCCGGCCAGTTCCATGCTGTGCCCACGGCGGAACACGTCCTCCGCTATCAGGCTGGACGTGACGCTTCCGTCAAACAAAAAAAGCACCCGCCGCACGGAAGTCGGCAGAATGCTCTTTGCAACATGCAGCGATTGCAGCAGCAGCGGGCGTTCCATTATTCCGGCCACATGGGCGTGCCCATACAGCCCGTACTCGCGGGGGTTGGCGTTCAGCCCCAGATAAACCAGTGGAATGCCTCGCGGCACAAGGGTGGGGGCAAGCAGGCGGTTGGCGTTGTCATCGCCCAGAACCACAAGATCGGGGGCGTATTCCTCTACCATCCGCAAGGCTTCTGCGGCCTTCTCCGCGAACAGCTCCGGGGGAATACGCTTGGTGTCCATCTCAAAGGTGCGCAGTTCCTTTTCCGGCCCAAGCACGGAAAAAAGGCCACGTAAGTATCCGGCATCCCAGCCGAAACACGAAGAATAACTTTGCACCACAAGCACCTTTTCCGCCCATGCCTGCGTGGCAGGGAAGAAAATCAGCAATATCGCGCAAAAAAACCTTACAAATTTACGCAACTCTCCCTCCCGGAAAGAGATGCGCCATCATATCCGAGTCGTACCAAATGGCAATATCCGCAGCGTTAGAAATATTCCCGATCCGATAGAGCCAGACATAACCAAAAATAATACGGCAGAATAACAGAGGATATGAAGATATAATCGGCAGAGGAATGAAAAAGAAGCGTCACGCCCGCCTGAAAAGCCTAAAAGGAGTAGGAAACCTGCACAGACCCGAAGTGCTGCCCGCGCTCCTGCCCCACAAACTCCTCAGACCTGTACACATGGGTATACGCAATGCGCCATCCGTTGATCAAAAAGGCAATGCCGCCGCTCAGGTCGCCCACAAAGGGATGCTTTTCCACATGGTGGCTGTGCCGGAAGGTGTTGCCGTCCAGAAAAATATTGCGCGCAACAGCGCGCCCGGCCCCGCCCAGAAAGACATAGGCCCCCCAGTCTTGGTTCACGCGCGGGTCGTCATCGTTGGTGGGTGCCCCCACTCCTGCTCCCGTGCGGATTAGCGATGTGCCGAAGTCGGTCGGCAGGTTCCAGCCGTAGCGCAGCTCCACGCCTGTGTTGGCCAGAGTCATCACGTTGCCTGCCGTCACCCCTGCATGGGGCAGCACGTCCCACTCCCAGCCCCGGCTCCGCAACTCGTCATTGAGCCTCCATGTGCGCTCCCATGTCACCATCACGCCCGGCTCGTTGTGCAGCTGGTTGTCCCAGCCCTTGGCGGTCTTTATCTTGCGCAGGCTGTGCACCTCGTTCTGCGCTGTCTCGCCCAGTGCCCACGGCCCCACCATGCCAAGGGTAAATTCCAGCGTATCCAGCCTGTTTCCCTTTTTGGCATGCAGTCCCACGGCTCCGTACAAGAATCCGGCATAGGGCCTGTCATCCTCTTGCAGTCCCCGTGCCTGCGTGTCCGTGGGGGTGAATATGGCCTGCCCCATGCTCAGGCTCACGTTGTACAGGGCGTCCTTATCCCCGGCAAACGGCAGCGACATGATCACATCGTCCAGCGCGTCCGGCAGGTTTCCGGTTTCCGCCCAGTTCACCAGATCCGGCGATATGGCGGTCACGCGCACCGCGTTGGTATAGTACTGGTCAGTCCCGCCAAAAAGGTCGTTCTCAAAGTAGACGATAAGCGTCCCTGTCTCACGCGCCGAGAGGTGCACCACCTTTTCTTCAGCATCCGGGGTCGGCACAGCTGTATCCGCCGTTTCCGTATCCGCCGTCTCTGTATCCGCAGGGTCCGCATCGGCAGTTCGGGTAGCCGCAGAAAACGCGCCTTCCTCCGCATGGCCTGGCAGCGACCATACGCTCAGCAACAGCAGGACAAACAGAGCGGAAAGGGCCATCCGGCCCCGGAAGCGACTCAGCGCGGCGCATGGGCATAACGCGGTGTGCATGGTTCAGCGTCCCGGCATCTTGGGCAGGTCTATGTCATACTGGCGGATCAACGCATCGCGTTCGCGCAGCAGGGCATACGTGCCCGACTTGCGGAAGGAGCTGTTGCGGTTGGTCCGGTACAGGATGTTCAGGTCCCATATGGTGTCCACATCGTTCCAGTCGGGCAGGCGCAGCACATCCAGCCTGCGCTGCCTGAGCCGCTCCATGGTGGGCCGGAACACGTCCGCCTCGCCCCATACTATGCCCTGAAACACCTCCGGGAAAAACGTCTCCCTCCGGAAGCCTATAAGATAGTAACCGCCGTCATACGCAGGACCGATGGCTGCATCCTTCCTGTCCAGATCAAGCAACGTCTTGTGCACCAGTTCCGGCGGAAAATCGGGGATATCGCTGCCCATAAGCACCACACGGGCATAGCCGTCTGCAAAGGCGGCTTCCATGGCATCGCTCATGCGCTCTCCCAAATTGCTGCCCCGCTGGGGATAGTAGGCACGCCCCTCCCCAAGCCACTGCGCAAAGCGCGCCCGCATCTCGCCATCATCCGTATCCGGCTGCGGCAGGTAGCACACCCGCAGGTCAGAGGGCAGTGCATCCAGCCCGCGCAGCATGTCCTCGACAAACAGTCCATAGAGCTGCGCTGCGGCCTCCGGCCCTATGGCTTCCCCAAGGCGGGTCTTAACCTTGCCCGGCTGCGGATACTTGACGAAAAAGAGTATACAGGTATCGGTCATCATTACCTCTTGCTTGCGAGATACCACCGGGAAAGCGTCCGCGCCGGAACCCCCAGCGCATAGAGCAGCCGCAGACACACGTTACGCAGCGAACAATACACCGCTCCTTCCGCCCGCCAGCGCCGCGCGGATGTACTCACGGATAACGGCAGCAGGGCAATGGCATCTCCCCTGTTGCGGATGCGGCGCATCATGTCCACATCTTCCATGAGCGGCAGGGCGGAATAGCCGCCCAGCAGCCTGAAATACGCCGCCCGGAAAAACTGGACCTGATCACCATAGGGCGTCCGCGTCCATCGGTTACGCAGGTTCGCGGCCACCTGAACGGCATACAGGAAACCGCTCGCTCCTTCAATGCCAAGCCGGAACGCTCCCGCACCACCTTTGCCGGTGGCTTCAAGCTGCTGCAGCCCCTGCCGTACGGCGGCAAAGGCCCCGTGCGGCAGCCGCGTGTCCGCATGCAGAAACAGCAGAATCCGGCCCGATGCCGCATGGGCTCCTGCGTTCATCTGCGCTGCCCGCCCCTGCGCAGCGCGCACCCGCACCACTTCACCGTCCCGCAGGGCAGCCAGCGTATCCGCCTGCGGCGCGCCGTCGCAGACAACTATCTCCAACCGTTCGCCACAGGCTGCTGCACGCACATGGGCCACAAGCCCGTTTATACCTTCCGCCTCGTGCCACACCGGAATAATCACGGAAAATTCCGGGGCTTCTTCACTGCCGGGGCAGCATCCTTGTGCCGCGCTCATCCTATCCCCTTTCCGGCTGCATATCCCGCAGCCACCGCATACTGGTGCAGCCGCAACTTGGCCCTTACCGCCCCCTCCCCGCGTACCGGAACACGTGGAACATGCGGAACATGGAAAACACGCGGAACAGGGGCACAGCGTATACCATACGCCCAAGTCCCACGCCTGACAAACGGACAATGCGCCCACTCCCGCCATTTCCGGTGCGCCCGCGGCATGCCCGCATACCCCGCGTGACAAGCGGATGCCAAAACGCTATGCTGCGGATTCGCCATCATCATTTCCCATGCAGGAGCATCATGAGTACCGTTCGTCCCCTTCCCGCACAAAAACTGCGCACCACGCTGGACCCTTCCCGCCTTCCCTACGAAGACAGCAAAAGCATTCCCCGCAAGCCGCTCCGTCGCACGCCACAGCCCAGAGCCTTGCAGGCGCTGGAACTGGCCCTTTCCATTCATAACAACGGCTACAACGTGTACCTTGCGGGCGGTGCCACCCTTGGCCGCAATTTTATGCTGCAGGAATTTCTTCGCCCCCGTGCCGAAAAGATGCCCACGCCCCCGGACCTCATCTACGTAAACAACTTCGAAGACCCGGACAGCCCCGACCTCATCTCGCTGCCCGCCGGTCAGGGACGCAGGCTGAAGACCGAACTAGCGCAGGCTGTCACCAAGGTACGCAAGGAACTGCCCGTGCGGTTTGAAAACGACGCCTACCTGAAAAAACGCAGCCATATCATGGACCGCTTTCAGGACGAGCGCGACAGACTGTTCAAGGAAATGGATGACGTAGCCGTGAGCGAAGGGTTCAACATGGACCTTGACGATTCCGGTGCCATGACACTCTATCCGCTCATCGAAGGAAAACGGCTCTCTGAAGAGGAGTTCGAGCGTCTGGATACCGACCTGCGGCAGAACCTGAAGACCAAGGGCGACAAGCTCCTGCAGGTCATGTCTGCGCTCATGCGCAAAATGTCCACTGCGGAACAGGCCCTGCGCACGGACGAACGCTCGCTGGACCAGGACCTTGCGCGCGAGGTGCTGCAAGACATCCTGACCCCCGTGACCGACAAATTTCTCACCGCCTGCGAAAGCGAAGACCTTGCCGCCTTCTTCACGGCCATGCAGAACGACATTCTGGAGAATATCGAACAGTTCGCCCAGCGGGAAGCGGCTCCCGCAGCCCCGGCGGGCACGCCGGAAAGCATTTTCGCCTCCCTGCCTTCGGAAGACATAACCGCCCGGTACGAGATAAACCTTTTCGTGGACCACTCGGAAACCACAGGCGCGCCCATCGTGGTGGACGACCACCCCACCGTGTCCAACCTGCTGGGCTGCATAGAGCGCGAATCGGAAATGGGCGCCCTGGTCACGGACTACACGCTGGTCAAATCCGGCTCCATCCATCAGGCCAACGGCGGCTTTCTGGTCATGCACATAGAGGACCTGCTTTCCCAAACCGGCGCGTGGGAAGGGCTTATGCGCGCCCTACGCTCCGGCATCGCCCGCATAGAAGACGCGGGCGACGGGCAGGATACCACCAAGGCCAAGGGCATAGAGCCGGAACCGCTCATGCTGGACCTCAAGGTCATTCTCATCGGACCGGAAGACATCCACGAACACCTGCTGCAGAATGACGACCGCTTCCACAAGCTCTTCAAGATCAAGGCGCACATGAGCGAATCCATGCCGCGCAACGCGGAAGGGGTGCGCATATACCTGAACCGTCTGGCGGGCATTATCGACGACTGCGACCTTCTGCCCTTCGACCGCACCGGCCTTGCCAGCATGGTGGACTACGGCTCACGCCTCATCGAGGACCAGAGAAAACTCTCCCTGCGGTTCCCGCAGATACGGGAACTCATGCTGGAAGCCTCGGCATTTGCGCGCATGAAAAAACGCCTCGTGGTAGACGCGGAAACCGTGCACGATGCGCTGGTGGCCCGCTACTACCGCAACAATCTGTATGAAGAGATGTTCATGGAGGATTATGACCGCCAGCTCATCAAGGTGCAGACTTCCGGCGTTGCCGTGGGCCGGGTGAACGGCCTTGCTGTCAGCTTCTACGGCGATTTCGAATTCGGCCTGCCACACCAGATATCCTGCACCGTGGGTGTGGGACACGGCGGCATCATCGACCTCGAACGCGAAGCGGAGTTGGGCGGCCCCATCCATACCAAGGCCATGATGATTCTGAAAAGCTACCTTCTGGGCATGTTCGCCCAGAACAAGCCGCTGGTCATGACCGGCTCGCTCTATTTCGAACAGAGCTACGCGGGCATTGAGGGCGATTCCGCCTCCGGTGCGGAGCTCGCCGCGCTGCTTTCGGCCCTGTCCGCCGTGCCGCTGCGCCAGTCACTGGCCTTCACCGGCGCGGTTTCGCAGACCGGCCAGATCATGGCCGTGGGCGGCGTGACCCGCAAGATTGAAGGATTCTACGATATCTGCAACCGCCGCGGGCTCACGGGAGATCAGGGCGTGCTCATGCCCGCCGACAACGTGGACCAGCTCATGCTCAAAAAGGAAGTGGTGGCGGCGGTAGAGGCCGGAACCTTCGCCATATACCCCATCAGCCACATCACGGAAGCCATGGAACTGCTCACCGGTGTCACCGCCGGAAAACAGCGCAAGGACGGCACCTTCACGCGCGGCTCCATCTTCGACAAGGTGGACAGGCGACTCTCCGAACTGGGCAAGCTGGCCGAACGGGCCTACAAGTCCAAACGGTAGTCCTGCCCCGCAGAACAGCACATCCCCCCTGCGCCCATCGGCACAGGGGGGGATTTTTTTCAAGCTTCTTGCAACAGACATATTCGTGGCTGGCGTATTCGTAACAGGCGTTTCCGCTGTGCAAACAACACTCCTCAGCGCACGGTCAGTTCCGCACGATGCGCCGGAACACCGGCCTTTTCCGGGGCCTTCCTGCTTCCACCGGCCAGAGAAACGCGCGGCGCAAGCTCCGGGTTCAGACGCAGAATGGCTTCCTGCACAGCCTTGGCGCGGGCCGATGCCAGTTCTTCCAGATCGGCCGGGCTCACGGTGGTGCGGGAGCGCAAAAACGCCTCCATTTCCTCCACCGTGGCATCCTTGAAGCCGAACATCCCTCTGGGACGCGGGTCGTTTTCCGTTTCCGGTGCGTCCTTGTAGGCCTGTGTCAGATATTCCACGTACTCTTCCGGCGCAATCTGCACATCCTCCACGGCTATGGCTGTCCGTTGACGGCGGGAAAGGTCGTCATGCCGCGCCGCCTGCACCGCCCGCAGCAACCCGAGTTCCACCATGCCGCGCGCATCCGCCTGCGGGTCTGCGTATCCAATAATCTCCAGCCGGATGGCAGGCTTCTTGATCAGAAAATCCGCCACCGTCTGCAAGTTGGTCAACTGCTCCTCGTTCAGTCGGGCAGAACCGGGGTCGAACACGGAATACTGCGCATCTCCCCCGCCGTCTCCGCCTACCCCGCCCACAATGTTACCCAACAGGGCAAAGGGCGATGTCACCGCCCTGAAGATCAGGTTGACAAACGCCTTGAAGATGATGCCTCCGGTCAGAAACTGCGGGTCGTCCAGCCTGCCGGAAATGGGCAGGTCAATCTCCACATTTCCAGCAGAATCCCCCAGCAGGGCAAGGCCCAGCCGCACCGGAATATTGGGCGCGCCCGGGCTTCTGTCCCTCTCTCCCAGCCGCATCTGTTGCAAAAATATCTTGTTATGTGCCTTGAGCACCCAATCCTGCGTCATAAAGCTCACGTCCGCATACAGCCGCCCCCGTTCAATGGGATACCCCAGACTGCGCAGGGCGTAGGGAGACAGAGACACAAGGTCTATGCCGTTCAATTTGAGCGCAAGGTCGGAATAGATGGGCACAACCAGCGGATTGGCCACCCCTTTGAGCGACAGGGGCTGATTGTCCAGCTTGGCCGTCAGGTCAAAGGCGGGGCGGGCATCATCCGCCAGCGAAAGCCCGTCCAGACGCACGTTCAGCTCGGTCATGGCAGATGTAAAGGGTGGCGCGAGCGTTCGGTCGGTGAAGCGCAGGGCACCGTTGTTCACGCGCACCCTGTCTATGCCTATGGAGCGGAACAGCGGTGTCAGTCCCGCCTGTCCACTCCCCTGTCCGGCCTCCTGCGCCTGCTCCGCAGCAGCCACCTGCCCGGCCTGAACTGCTGCTTCCGGTGCCTGCGTCTTCGTATCGTTGCCGGAGCCGCCCGCCTGTTCCGCGCCGCCGGAAATCCGCAGCAGACGCAGAATATTCAGCACTCCGTCCTTGTCCATGCGGGCATCCACCTGCAGCCCGTTCAGGGCCACCTCCTCAATGCGCATGCTCGATTCCGCACTGGATGCGGCATACTTCTGCACCTCCAGCGACGTAAAGCTCGCCACGTGGGAAGAATCGGCGGAGTCGCGCAGCAGCAGCCCGTTCACCCGCGCATTTCCCTTGGAGGCAAACTGCAGCGGAGCCTCGGCCCCCGCCTGCGAGACGCGGTTTTCCAAATCGGCGTTTATCACGCCCCCTGCCAGCATAACGTCCGTATACGCCCCCACGTAGGGGTCCAGAATGGCCAGAGGCAGGTTTTCATGCCGCACCCGCACCTGAATATCCATAGGCTGCGGACGCACGGTTCCGTCCACCCGCATCATGCCCCGGTTCCCCCGCTCTGCCGAACCGCCACCCACGGCAGCGGAAAAAGAAAGCGGAAGCGGCTGCCCCAGATCGGTGGAAACACCCTCCACGGCAAGCGTCAGGTTATTGAAGAAAATTCGGCCCGGAGAAGGCAGAGTGCGGTCCACAAAAGCCAGACGCCCCTCTTCCACGACAAACCTGTCCACCCGCGCCTGCCATGCGGCTGCATCCTCACCGCTCCCTGAACCGGCCCCTGAATCGGCCCCGTTTGCAGATTTGCCACCGCCCCCCGCCGCAGCAGCATCCTGCCCGGCAAACATCTCCACCAAATCCAGCCCGGCAGGGTACAGAACAACCCGCACTTCAGGCTTGCCCAGCAGCACCTGCTCCACAGAGGCAGTGCGCTCCCGCAGATTCATCTGCCCGCCCGTCACGGCAAGTCGCTCAAGCGACACGGAGGGCGACTTATTCTCCTCCTTACGCAGGGCAAGGTTCTCCAGCGTTGCCGAAGCCTTGGATATCCGCACGTCCGGGGTGCTACCCGATGCCTGATCAATTTTCTGGCCTGCAGCCGGATTAGACGTCTGTTTTGATGTGAGACCGGCGTCATACACAGCATGCAGCGCAACTCCCGCCACGCCGGAATCCACCTTCAGCGGCAGCAATCCGGCCCAGTAGGGACCGTACGCGGCAAGGTCCACGCCGGAAACCGCCACATCCACATCCGCCCGCACAGGGTCCAGCGAAACAGACCCCTTCACCGTCACCCGTTCCTTATCGCCAATGGCAAGGTCCAGCCCCGCCGCTGCGCCCTTTCGGGTGGTCAGGTTGGTTGCGGTAAGCACAACAGGCTGCACCCGCTTAGAAAATCCCCCCGGCACCGCACGGTCCTGCCACTCCACTCGTCCGGCACGCACAGCCACCCGCTTTATATCTGCCTGCAGGGAAGGACCGGCCGATTTCACATCTCCCGCAGTACCGGAAGGCAGATAGCCCGCCCAGTCCAGCGTTCCCGCCGCATCCCTGCCCGCACGCACCACCGGCGATTCCAGCCGCACTTCGCGGACAGAGAGCAGCCCCTCATACAGGGAGAACGACTCCACATCCACAGAGAACAGCGAGAAACCCAGCACGGGCTGCTCCTTGCCCTTGGCCGTCACCTGCACATCTGCAAGCTTGACCATGCCGGAAACATCCATCTGCGTGTGTTCCTCATCCGGACGGCTGAACCGCATGGTCACCGCCGCCGTACAGGTGCCGGAAACCAGACGCAGCGGCGTCTTTACCGGCACATATTCCCAGTAACGCGCAAGATCCAGCGCCTCGGTCTCAAAAACAAATTCCGTCACCAGCGTTCTGTCAAAGGGCTTCGTCCTTCCCACCGCCGCCACGGGCTGCCCGTTCACCAACGCCTTCAGCGAAGGCTCCACATACTCCTCCGCGTCACCGCGCAGGCTGGAAGTAAACGGCACGCTGAAATCCAGTTCAGAAACCACATGCGTCACCTTGCGCGGCATATCGCGGAAGGTGACCGTGCCGTTCTGCACAGCCAGATTGTTCACACGGAACGGAAAAACGCCGCCGCTCTCCCTGGTCGCGTTCCCTTCGTGCGGGTTCTCCGTCTCCTGCGCCGGCGCAATAAGATCGGAGAAAGAAAACTCGTTCTCCCCGAGAAACGCCACGTCCACCTGCGGATTCACCAGCCGCAGATGGCTGAGCACCGGTGCCAGCTTAAAAAGCGAAAGGGCGTGCAAACGCATGTCCAGAAGGTCAAACGCCACCATGACCCCTTCGCCTTCCTTCTGCGCCACGGCAAGGTCTTCCACCTGCACCCGGTAGGTCAGCGGATTCACGCGCACCGCCCCTATGGATGTTTCGCGGTGCAGATGCTCCGTCAGAGCCTGAGTAAGCACAGATCGCAGCACAGGTCCTGCTGCAAGAAAACCCGCCGCCACATACACAAGGAACAGCGCAGCGCAGACGATGATGACCATGCGCGAACGCCTGCCCAGCCGTGCGCGCACCCACTCCCTGCATTGGTGAAACGTAACCATGCCAATCCCCTTGTCTGCGCCTCCGGCCCCTGCAAGGTGCCGCGGCGGCGGTCAGAATTCTGTAAAGAGGCCGACTGCCCCGTACAGACAGGCCGACATCATCCATAACTCTACATCATTCCGGGGATTATTGCCAGTATGGATAGACCGCTCTTTGCCTTCTGCTGCCTGCCGTTGCCCGCCGTCGCGCATCGTTGCGCCCTGCTTCCGGCTACGTCTGTGGCCCAAGACCTGCGCCTGCACGTATCATCAGCCCGTTCTCTCTCCCGGAACCCCGATGGACAGTACGTTCCGGTGCTGAATCCGTCATGACCCAGCATGGCCCGGCATGACCCGGCAGAGCCTGACATGACCCCACATGACCTGACGAGGCCCGGCATGGCCCGGAACATGCATACACTTCCCATACAGGAAGACACACGCACTTTTTTCCCGGAGCCAGCCATGCATACCATCATCACCAAAACCACCGCCCCCATGCACGTGGCCATCCACCACGAAGGGCCCCCGGAGCACCTGCGCGCCACGCTGGGCTGCCTGCCCACGGCAGGATATCCGCACGCGCTGTCTGTGGCAGACTATTCCGGCAATACCGCATACGCCCTGCATCTGCACGAACTGCATACAGCGGGCACCATCCATAATTTGCAGACCGCAGATACCCCGGTGGCTCCCGCCGCCGCGCTCATGGACCTGCTTGCGGCGGTAGAGGCCCCCTACTCGCTCATCCTTCCTTCCGGCATCGCCTTTGCGGAGCCGGGCTGGCTGCGACAGATGCTGGGCGATCTGCTCGCCTGCAACGCTCCCGCCATGGCAGGAATTCCCGATTACGCAGGCCGCCTCACCTCCTCCCCGGTGCCCGATCCCGGCACGCTGCATGCCATGCTGTGCCATCCGGACCACGCCCTCCTGCTCACGCACGGCGCGCTGGAAAGGCTTGATGTGTACACCCGGCGCGGGCTGGACGTTCTCCTGCCCCAAGGCCACCCGCACAGTGCGGATATTGCCGCGCGGGAAGTACGCATGCAGCGTATGCGGAGCATGCTGTAAGGGCATAGCCGTTCCCGCATCAATAACTACGCGTAATCGCGCTGCTCTTCTTTGCCAAAAAACGTCCCCCGCCCTTATGCAGGACGGGGGACTTTTCCATGTTCAGTTTACGGCACGTTCAGCGTCTGCCGTTGGCCACCATCTTGTCGCTGCTCTCGGCAACGGAAGAGCGGGCCTGCGCCAGCTTGGACCCGGCAGGCACATCATGGGTCACCCACACGTTGCCGCCTATGATGGTACCCGTGCCTATGGTAATGCGTCCCAGCACCGTGGCTCCCGCGTACACAGTCACGTTGTCCTCCAGAATGGGATGGCGCGGCGTGCCCTTGACCAGCTTTCCGTCGCCGTCCTTGGGGAAAGAAAGCGCGCCCAGCGTCACCCCCTGATACAGTCGGCAGCCTCTGCCGATGATGCAGGTTTCGCCCACCACCACACCGGTTCCGTGGTCAATGAAAAACTCTTCGCCTATCTGCGCACCGGGATGAATGTCTATGCCGGTCTTGGAATGGGCCATCTCGCTTATAATGCGCGGAATGATGGGCACATCCAGCCGGTACAGCTCATGGGCGATACGGTGATGAATCATGGCTGTGATGGAAGGATAGCAGAAAATAGTCTCGCCGGGACTTTTGGCAGCCGGGTCCCCTTCAAAGGCGGCACGCACGTCCGTGGCAAGAACACGGCGGATTTCCGGCAGCCGTTGCAGAAACCGCATGGCAGTCTCGTGCGAATAGCGCTCGCACGAGGTGCAGTCGTTGGCAAATTCCGCGCAGATAAAGCATCCGCCCCGGCGTATCTGCTCGGAAAGCAGCCGGTAAATGGAGTCCAGATTGGCGGAAAGATGGTAACGCATGGACTGCAGCACCACCCGCGCAGGCCCGTAATATCCGGGGAACAGAGCCGCCTTCAGGCGCTCCACAACTTCCGCGAGAGCCTCCGTGGAGGGCATGGGCGCACCGTGCAGAGACTGATGATACACAGCCTCATACGATTCCGGGGCGCACAGTTCATCCACTACCGCTTCCAGTTGGGGCATACCCTGCAATTCTTCCGGTGTGAACTGACTCTTCTTCATATACCTGTCCTTAAATAACGTCTCTGCGCGCCGTCCCCAAAAGCACTACGCAGTCTGCTGGGCATCTGCGAACAGCGCAGTGGAAAGATACCTTTCCCCTGTGTCGCAGACGATGAACACAATGCGCTTGCCCTTGTTTTCCGGCCTCTTGGCAACCTCAATGGCCGCATGGGCTATGGCTCCGGAGGATATGCCGCACAAAATGCCCTCTTCGCGCAGCAGACGGCGTGCCATGCTCAATGCCTGCTCGTTGGTCACGCGAAATACCTCGTCAATGACGCTTCTGTCCAGAACCTCCGGCACAAAGCCCGCGCCGATACCCTGTATGGCGTGCGGTCCAGCCTCTCCGCCGGAAAGCACCGGCGAGGCGTCAGGCTCCACAGCAATGCAGCGCAGGGCCGGATTCAGCTCCTTGAGCCGCGCCCCTGCTCCCGTGATGGTGCCGCCGGTCCCCACGCCGGAGACAAAAATATCCACCGCCCCGTCCGTATCCTGCCAAATCTCTTCCGCCGTGGTCAGCCGGTGAATTTCCGGGTTGGCCCTGTTGCAGAACTGCTGGGGCATGAAGGCTCCGGGCGTTTCCGCCACAATGCGCTCCGCCTCGGCAATGGCTCCCCGCATTCCCTTGGCTGCCGGGGTAAGCACAAGCTGCGCCCCGAACCCGCGCAGCAGCGCCTTGCGCTCATTGCTCATGGATTCAGGCATGGTCAGCACCAGCCGATAGCCCCGCACAGCGCAGGCAAACGCCAGCCCAAGTCCCGTATTGCCGCTGGTGGGTTCCACAATGAGCGTATCCTTGTGTATGCGCCCCTCGCGCTCACCCGCCAGCACCATGTTGTACCCTATGCGGTCCTTCACGGAACTGCAGGGATTAAAGTACTCCAGCTTGCCCACAAGTTCCGCGCCGCACCCTTCAGAAACGCGGTTCAGCCGCACCAGCGGGGTCCGTCCAATAAGATCGAGCATGGATTGTGCTATCTTCACCGTTGGCTCCTTTTCCTGTGGCGGACCGTGGTCCGCGATGGGGTTGTGCGTGGCTGTTCGCGGTGCCTGACACGCTGCGGACGCTGTCCGGGCGTACTGTATGCACGATACGGCGCGGGCATGTGGCGCGATACCGGCCACCGTAAGCTCTTTCCATGAAGAAGAAAAGGGGCCGGACACCTCTGTCCGACCCCTTCAAAATCCTTGTTCAGGCGGGCCTGTTCAGCAGCCGCAGGCAGGCTTTTCGCCCTTGGGTTCCTGCCCCTCGCGGAAGGGCGACATATCGCGCAGCCGCTTGATGATGGGCGGCAGTTCCCGCAGCACCAGAGCAACATCTTCGTCCGTGTTAAAACGGCTCAGGCTGAAGCGTATGGAGCCGTGCGCGTACGTAAAGGGCACGCCCATGGCACGCAGCACGTGCGAAGGTTCAAGACTGCCCGATGTGCAGGCGGAACCGGAACTGGCGCATATGCCGTGGCCGTCCATGAGCAGCAGAATGGCCTCCCCTTCCACGTACTTAAAGGCAACGGATGTCGTGTTGGGCAACCTGTTCTCTGTGTCGCCGTTCACCATGGAATCAGGAATGGCGGCAAGCAGCCCTGCCTCCAGCCTGTCGCGCAGGGCCTTCACGCGGGTGCGCTCCTCAGCCATATTCATGGCCGCCAATTCACACGCCTTGCCCAGCGCCACAATGGAGGCGGTGTTTTCCGTCCCGGCGCGGCGACCGCGTTCCTGATGCCCCCCCCGCAGGAAGGGACGGAACGGCGTGCCCTTGCGCACGTACAGCGCGCCCACGCCCTTGGGGGCATGCAGCTTGTGGCCGGAAAGCGCCAGAAAATCCACGGGCAATTCCGCCACATTCACAGGCACCTTGCCCACAGCCTGCACAGCGTCGGTGTGCAGTTGCACGCCGCGTTCCTTCACTATCCGGGCAATCTCTTCCATGGGGAACAGCACGCCCGTTTCGTTGTTGGCATACATCACGGAAACCAGCGCCGTATCCTTGCGGATGGCCTCACGCAACTCGTCAAGGTCCAGCCGCCCCTTGGCGTCCACACCCAGATAGGTGGCCTCGTAGCCCCGCTTTTCAAGATGCTGCACCAGATTAAGCACGCCGGGATGCTCCACACGGGTGGTAATGATGTGCTTCTTCTCCTTCTGGGAATGCAGGGCGGACCAAATGGCGGTGTTGTCGCTTTCTGTGCCGCAGGCGGTAAAGAGAATTTCTTCAGGCTGTGCGCCTATGGCAGCCGCCACCTGTTCCCTTGCCTGCACGATATGCCGCCCCACCTGTCCGCCGAACCGGTGCATGCTGGAAGGGTTGCCGTACAGGTCCGTCAGGAAGGGCATCATGGCTTCCAGAACTTCCGGGTCCACCTGCGTGGTGGCGTTGTTGTCCAGATATACGGTTCTCATGCGCCTGCCTCCACCACGGTTATTTCCGGCTCCACATGCTCGCGCAAGGTGCGCTCCACAAAGCCCTTCAGCGTCAGCTGGCTGGAAGGACACCGCGTACACATGCCGCGCAGCGCCACGGTAACGGTGTGCCCGTCAATATCCACAAGCTCAATGTCGCCCCCGTCCTTCTGCAAACTGGGGCGCACTTCTTCCTCAAGGGTCTTCACTACCAGTTGCATACGCTGCACATTGGTAAGCGGCTTGGGCTTGGCTTCGGGCACCTCGCAGGCAGCCACCTTGCCAAGCGCCTGATCCACCAGCCGCTGAATGTCGGGAATGCAGTCGCCGCAGCCACCGCCCGCCTTGGTGAAGTGGGTCACTTCCTCCACCGTGGTCAGGTTGTTCTCGCGTATGGCGCGCAAAATCTGTTCGTCCGTCACGCCAAAACATTTGCAGACCAGTTCGCCCTCGTGCTCGTGCTGCTCCACCACCTCGCCGCGCCAGCCTTTGATGGCGGCTTCCAGTGCCTCCTGTCCCATAACGGAGCAGTGCATCTTTTCCTTGGGCAGTCCGCCCAGAAACGCGGCGATATCCTTGTTGGTTATCTTCTCCGCCTCGGCAACCGTCTTGCCGATAAGCATCTCCGTCAGCGCGGAGGATGAGGCGATGGCGCTTGCACAGCCGAAGGTCTGAAACTTCGCTTCCACAATGCGTTCGTGCTCGTCTATCTTAAGGAACAGCTTGAGCGCGTCTCCGCACGCAAGGCTGCCCACTTCTCCCACGGCATCCGCGTCTGCAATTTCCCCCACGTTTCTGGGGTTCAGAAAATGTTCACGGACCTTGTCGGTGTATTCCCACATATGGTGACCCTCCGGTAGTGCTTGTAAGGCCCGGCGATCATACGCCGCCGCGCCGCGCGTCCAACACGCCGGAAGAAACCTTTTCTCCGGCGTGTTGCGGCGCACCTTTGGCATATAACACCGCAGACCCCACGGGGGAAGGGGCATCGCTCGTTTTTTTGGACTAATCCGGTCCGGATTGGCGTAACTGCATGAAAAAGCCTTCTTCAAGGCGTAAAAAAAGGGCCCTTTCGGCCCGCATTCACTGTCCTGTTTCCGGTTTCAGCACTCAGACCATGCCCGCGCCGCTCAAAATACGCACAAACCGGGCAAAAACGTCCAAATCCAGCCCATGCCCCATTTCATCCCGCATGATGCGCAGCACCTGAAACGCGTTGCGCGCACGGGCATAGGGCCGTTCGGAGCACAGGGCATCGTAGATATCCGCAATGGTCACGGCGCGCACGGGCAGAGGAATCTCCTCGCCTTTCAGCCCGCAGGGGTAGCCCGTGCCGTCCATCTTTTCGTGATGAAAAAGCACGCAGTTCAGCGCATCCTGCGAAAGAGGCATAAGGGTGCATGCCCCCGCCCCGAGCACGGGATGCTCGTTCACCACGCCGCGCTCCTCCCACGAAAGCGGACCGGGCTTGTTGAGAATACTCTCGTCGATGAAGGTCTTGCCTATGTCGTGCAGCATGGCTCCGAGGCCGAACTGCACCAGATTGCGGTCATCAAACCCATAGGTCTGCAAAATGACCTGCGAGTAGATGAACACATGCAGGGAGTGCGAAAAGGTGTGGTAGTCGTGGGCGATAAGCGAAGCCATGGTGCGGATGGAGTTTTCCAGTGTCAGAAAACTCACGCCCTTGGTCACAAATTCGAACACCCGGTTAAACTGCTCGCGCCGTATGGTGGGGGGCAGCTTGTTGGCAAAGATATCCTCCACCACTTCGAGGGAGGCTTCGTAGAAAATCTGCGCCCGCGTCGGCAGCGGAATGTTTTCGTCACCAAGCACGCGGCCCAGATTGTCCACCACGTGCTGGCGGTATTCGGGCCTTTCATGCTCCCGCACAAACACGCACTGCACGCCGGAAGCCATAAGCACCCGCTGGTGCCGCTCGTCAAATTCCTCACCCGCGTGCGTATACAGCACATACTCCCGCCCCTGCTTCAGATACAGGCTGAAGGCTCCGCGCATCCCCCGCAGCAGCATGGCCGGCGGCACGGCAAAGAATTCGTCGTCGCGGGTTTCCCGCGGCTGTACAAATGCAGCCTGCGTCATACCTGCCTGCCTTGGGAGCCGAAGCCCGCACCTGTCTGCTGCGCCGATCTCACAGACCCACCAGCCTTGCGCCGGAAAGCATCATGATGAACCGTTTGAACACTTCCATGTCCAGATCCTGTGCCATGGTGGCCCGCATAAGCTCCAGCACCTCAAAGGGACGCCGGGCATCTGCATACGGACGGTCTGAGGTCAGGGCATCGTATATATCGGCAATGGTCACCACACGCACGGGCAGCGGAATCTCCTCCGCCATGAGTCCGGCGGGATACCCGCTGCCGTTCATCTTTTCATGATGGAAAAGGATGATGTTCATGGCCTCCTGCGCAAGAGGCATGCGTGTGCACGAGGCAAGCCCCAGAGTGGGATGCTTGCTGATGATACGCCGCTCGTCCGGGTCCAGCTTGCCCGGCTTGTTCAGAATCAGCCGGGGAATGCGGGTCTTGCCCACATCATGCAGCATGGCCCCTATGCCGCAGCGCACCAGCATTTCCTCGTCAAGTCCATAGGTCTGCAGCAGGGTGGTGGTATAAACGAACACGTTCACGCAGTGCGTATAGGTCTTGTAGTCGTGGGCAATGAACTCGCCCACGGCTTTGAGCGAGTTTTCAAGGCACAGAAACCGCACGGCCTGATTCACAAAGCTGTGGATGCGGTCGTACTGTTCCTCGCCGACCTTGCCGGGAAGGCGGGACTCAAAAACATCCTCCAGTGCCTCGGCGGAAACCTTGTAAAACAGTCCTGCCCGCTCGCGCAGAGGAATGGAATCATCCAGCAGGATGTGCCCCAGATTCTCTTCCACATAACGGGTATACGACTCCTTGTGCTTCTGCCGGACAAATACCTCGCGTACGCCGTTCTCGTAGAGCACCCGCTTGTGCCGCTCGGTAAATACCTCTTCAGCACCCGTGTACAGGACGTATTCGCTGCCTTGGCGCAGGTAGACACTGAAAGACCCCATGACGGAGGGAAAAATCATGAGCGGGGAAACACTGAAAAAGCCACCTTCTCCCGAAGGGGCTGACATTTCTGCCGTACTGGCCATGGAACTCCTTGCAGATGGCGTAGATACGAAAGCCCCCGGAGCGGGTTCACCTCCCGGGCGGGAACAAGATGTTCCCCGCGGCACGGTCTCTCTGCCCCGAGCTTCCGCCATATTGCTCCTTTTCGCCGGAAACACCCCGCCCGATGCAGGCAATGTTCCATACCGGCTCGCGCCGGGATGCAGCTTCTACGCCAAAGGTTCCAACCTCTAAACGCCCACCCCCCTGAAGAAAGCATCTCCCGCACCCCGAACCGGAAACACCGTGCTTTTTCAAGCAGTAGCGCGCTTTCAAGATATTGTCTAGATACTGCGCAAACCAACGTATCTCTCATACCTCTTCGTCCAAAAACGTCCGCGCTCCACCGTGCCCTGCAATTAGGCCGCGCACCTCTCCGCACCGCGTATTCCGTGCCTCCGGCGGCAATGGTCATGTCACGCACAAGACGCTGAAACGTCACGCGGCCTCAGGAAAGGACTGTCCATTTTTGTGGAAACAGAGTACTATTTCCAGTAAATCAGACATAATTTTGCAACAAACCGGTACCCGGTATGCATATTGTGAGAAATCGAAAGCAGGAGTCGTTCTCCTGCAAGGCAACCATCATGCAGCGTCCTCCGGCCCGTAGCTGCCAAACCGCTGCCAAACCGCTGCTAAGGACGGCTGCTTTCCCCCAATACCGCGGCAGTACGAGACGCGGCCCCGGAGAACGGACACCCTCTCCCGGTATCGCCTGCTTCCTATGGAATCCTATGGAGCCCTGCGGCCCCCTTCCGACCCTTTCAGAAGGACCGTGCGGCAGATAGCGGGAGTATGGCCCGCAACTTGCTTATGCGCGTGGGGAGTCCGCTCCGGCGTAAGAGAGGACACGGATCATGTAACGCGGCCTGCCATTCCATTTCTGCAGTCATGCAGCATTTGGACAATGCAACGCATTAAAAAAATACAGACCTGCCATCTTCGAAACTGCCCCTGGGGAGGACACAGTTCGCGGCAGTGCAGCAGGTAACCTTTTTTCAACAGCCTGTTAAGCAAATGGGCGTTCGGACGATAGAGAGATGAGACGATCATGGTTGAAGGGGTGTAGCGTACCAACCGTGTCGTAACGTATAAGGAGTTGCTCATGCTGAAAGGGGTTTCCGTAAAAGCTCTCATTTTCACGCTGGTGGGTGTTGTGCTGGCAATGGTCTTCGGGGGGTTCGGTTGGTTATGGCTTTCCGCAACGGGTGATGTGGTGGCTGTTTCCACGGTTTCCGTTGTGGCGGGTTGCGCTGTTGCCGCGCTGCTCTTCCTTATTCTTCCACTTTCCGTCCTGCTTGTGCAGCGGATAACCGGCCCGCTCAGGGAAATCCGGCAGGGCGTGGAACGCGTTCTGGACGGCGATTACACCGTCTGTTTCGCCTGCGGCGGCTCGGATGAACTTGCCGAAATGCGCCTCGCCCTTGAGTCGCTCATCACGCGCCTCAAGCACAACCTCGGCTTCGCGCAGGGCGTACTCAAAGGCATAGACACCCCCTTCGTGGTGGTGGATACCAAAGAAAAACTCACCTACACCAACGCTTCGCTTATCAAAATTCTCCAGCACGACGGCAAGCCGGAGGATTACTACGGGCAGAACGTGGCCCACTTCTTTTACGGCGATGCCTCGCGCCGCACCGTGCTGCGCGACAGTCTGGAAAATCATACCGTCACCGCGCGAGAAGTAGAATTTACAGGCCGCAAGGGCGGCAAACGCACTCTGTTCATACACGCCTCGCCGTTGTTCGACCTGAACGGCGAACTCATGGGCGCGCTGTGTATTTATCAGGATCTCACAGAGCTGCGCACCCGCGAGGCAGAAATTCTGGCCAAGAACGAAGCCATTTCGCGGGCAGCACAGGAATCTGAGGGCGTATCCACGGATGTGGCCCGCCTTGCGCAGGAAATCTCCGCGCAGGTGGAGCACACAAGCAACGAGGTGGACCGCCAGACAGAGCGCGCCATAGACACAGCCACCGCCATGGAAGAAATGAATGCCGCCGTGTACGAGGTGGCGCGCAATGCCTCCACCGCCGCAGAACAGGCCACCGAGGCGCGCAGCAAGGCGCAGGAAGGCTCGTCCGTTGTGGCAGAGGCCATGAACGCTATCGCGGAGGTGGCCCGCCAGTCCGAAGCGCTGCGCACAAGCATGGGTGAACTGGGCACCAGGGCCGAGGGCATCGGGCAGGTCATGAACGTCATCACCGACATTGCGGACCAGACCAACCTTCTTGCCCTGAACGCGGCCATAGAAGCCGCCCGCGCAGGCGAGGCGGGCCGGGGCTTTGCCGTGGTCGCAGACGAGGTGCGCAAGCTGGCGGAAAAAACCATGACCGCCACCAAGGAAGTGGGCAGCGCCATTCAGGCCATTCAGGAAGGTACGCGCCAGAACACGCAGAGCGTGGATTCCGCCGTCAAAGCCGTGGAGCGCTCCCGCTCGCTCTCTGCCGCCTCGGGCGAAGCCCTCAAGGCCATCGTCCATCTGGTGAACGACACCTCCGATCAGGTGCAGGCAATCGCCACCGCAGCCGAACAGCAGTCCGCCACCAGCGAGCACATCAATCAGGCCGTGGATGAGGTGAAGAACATCTCACAGCAGGCGGCTGCGGAACTGAACGCCGCCACCATGGGCATACGCGAACTGGCCAAACGTTCCGCGCAGCTCAGGGAAATCATCGAACGCATAGAAAACTGAGAAAAGCCGCTCATCCCGGTTTAATCCATCACAAGGGCGCTCCAGTGCGGAGCGCCCTTGCTCCGTTGGGCCATCTGCACGAAACCGTTCCCCCCTCCGCGCCCGTGCCCTCGCCACACAGGCAGACCCGGCAGGCCGCCGACCGACGTAACAAGACGCATCTCACTCCCGTCTTTCTTTGTATCCTGCGGGCATGACGGAATAACCGCTTGGCGAACACCGGCAAAAGCTGTACATCCTTCAAATGGCCTCATTTTCGCGTACACGGCTGCGCAGGGCGCTCGCCCTTGCCAGCGCGGAGCACCGTTCGCCGGCATGGGATGTTTTTCAGTATCTGCTGGTGATGGCGGGCCTCGTCTGGTGCATGGCCGCCGGGGCTGAAGGGCTGGGTTACGACTGGCAATGGTACCGGGTTCCCCGCTACCTGTTCACCATACGCGAAGGCACCCTGCACTGGGGGCCGCTCATGGCAGGCCTACTCGTCACGTTGCATATAACCGCCTGCGCCATGGGCCTTGCCCTGCTGTTCGGCCTTGCCGCCATGCTGCTGACCCGCTCCCCCTCCATGGTTGGCCGCGCCGTGGCCGTCACCTACATACACGGCATCCGCAACACGCCGCTGCTCATACAATTATACGTGCTCTATTTCGTCTTTTCCCCGGTGCTGGGCATGGGCGCGTTCGCATCGGCCGTGCTCGCCCTGTCGCTGTTCGAAGGGGCCTACATGGCAGAAATATTCCGTGCAGGCATGCAGAGCGTACCCAAAGGACAATGGGAAGCCTCGTACAGTCTGGGCATGACCACCGCAGCCACCTACCGGAAGGTCATCCTGCCGCAGGCCGTGCGCAACGTGCTGCCGCCCCTGACCGGACAATCCATCTCATTGGTGAAGGATTCCGCCCTTGTGGCCACCATTTCGATCTTCGACATGACCATGCAGGGGCAGGCCATCATCGCGGAAACCTTTCTCACCTTTGAAATATGGTTCACCATTGCCGCCATCTATCTGGCAATCAATCTTGGCCTGTCTTTTACGGCGCGGGCCATGGAAAAACGGCTCAAGCCATCAGAAGCGATCTGAAAATCCGCTCTCCGGAACGGCAAACCCCAAAGGAGTAGGCCCATGCCTCTTAGAATCGCCTCCACCCTGTTATTTGCGGCCCTGCTGCTGGCCTGCCTCCTGCTTCCGCAGGCCCACGCCAAAGACGCCACCCACGCACTGCGCGATGCCAGCGTCATTTCCAAGGTGCTGGAACGCGGAACCCTGCGCGTGGGATTCTCCACCTTCGTGCCATGGGCCATGACGGACAAAACCGGCGAATACATCGGTTTTGAGGTGGATGTCATGACCCAGCTGGCACAGGATCTCGGCGTACGCATGGAGTTCGTTCCCACAAGCTGGTCGGGCATCATCCCCGCCCTGCTGTCTGACAAGTTCGATGTCATCATCGGCGGCATGAGCGTGACCACAGAGCGCAACATGAAGGTCAACTTCACCATCCCCTACGACACCACGGGCATGGCGCTGGTGGCCAGCAAAACCACGGCTGCCGGATTCGATTCGCTGGATGACTTCAACAGCCAGGACGTGATCATCGTGGCGCGCATAGGCTCCACCCCTGCCACCGCCGCCAAGCAGTTCTTCCCCAAGGCCACGCTGCGCCTCTTCGACAAGGAGACCCAGTGCATGCAGGAACTGCTCTCGGGCCGCGTTCATGCATTTGTGGCCAGCGCACCTCTGCCCGCGCACAGTGCGGCAGAGCACCCAGACAAACTGTTCATGCCCGTGCAGGGCACCTTCACTTCCGAACCCGTGGCCTTTGCCGTGCGCAAGGGCGACCCGGACACCCTGAACGTGCTGGATAACTGGATACGCCAAAAGGAAGCACAGGGCTGGCTGGCTGAACGCAAGCACTACTGGTTCGAAACCGTGGAATGGGCTGCGCGCCTCAAGTAGATTCATAACAATTCCCATGCGACGGCCGGAGAAGCCGGCCGCCGCCTCCCTGCCGGAAACAGAGTATGCCGAAGAAACGCTGCACCTTCTGCGCGCTGGACGCCATCCTGCTCTGCGCCCTTGCCACCGCTCTGGGCCTTTTCCTGTGGCGGGTGCACCTGCGTTTCGATTACGCATGGAACTGGGCCGCCGTTCCGCAGTTTCTGCTGCGGCACGACCCGGAAACAGGCTGGATGCCCAACGTGCTCCTTCGCGGATTGTTCACCACCATCCGCCTGAGCATCTGGAGTACGGCCCTTGCCTTGCTGGTGGGGATTCTGGCGGGTCTGGCGGGAGCAAGCCACAGCCTGTTCCTGCGCCTGCTGGCGCGCACCTATGTGGAAACCATGCGCAATCTGCCGCCGCTGGTGCTGGTGTTCATCTTCTATTTTTTTATTTACGCACTGCTTGCCCCGCTCACGGGACTGGAAGCGGCACTGCGCAACGCCAGCCAATGGCCCCCGTGGCTGGTGACGTTGCTGACCTTTCTGTGCGACGAACCTGCACGGCTGCCCGGATTTATCTCCGGCGTGATAACGCTGGCGGTGTACGAGGGTGCTTATATTGCAGAAATTGTGCGCGGCGGTATTGCCAGCGTGGACAGGGGACAGTGGGAGGCGGCAAGCTCGCTCGGACTGGGGCGTTTCAGCCAACTTCGGCTGGTTATTCTCCCGCAGGCACTTAAGGTCATCATCCCTCCCTTGGCGGGCCAGTTCATCTCCACCATCAAGGATTCCGCAATTGTTTCAGTTATTTCCATACCTGAGCTTACCTTTCAGGGGCTGGAACTGATGGCGGCCACAAACCTGACCTTTGAGGTGTGGATAACCATCACCTGCCTCTACCTTGCCCTCACGCTGGGCTGCGCCGTGCTGGCCCGGCGGCTGGAACGCCGCCTGCGCTGGCGGTTCTGAGCCTCCGGAACCTTTTCTGTGCCGCCTGAACCGGGCATGCCCTGCGCGCAGTTACGCACGCACAAGGCCGTGGAAGATCTGGACGATTTTGGACGATTTTGGAAGAAAGCGGAAGAGTGAGGCAAAATGCAGAAAGATGCGGCCAGCCCGACCGCTTAGCGCACGTAGCGTTCCAACGCGGCGAGCCTGCGTTGCACGGTTGATGCATCGGCATGGGTGCGCCTCTCACCCAGCAGATCGTGCACACTGTCAAAGGCTTCCAGCAGCGCGGTAATGAGAGGTGCATCGGGCGTGAGCTCGCCGTTGCGCACGCGTTGGAGAATATTCTCGGCCCTGTGGGCGATCATCTCTATATCCTTGAATTTAAGAAGCCCGGCCCCGGCCTTTATGGAGTGCGCAGCCCGGAATATGGCGTGCACGCGCTCGCCGTCCACCGCCCCGGGGCTTCTCTCCAGATCCAGCAGGCCGGTCTCGATATCCTCAAGGCGCTCGCGGGTTTCCTCCTCAAACGCCTCCAGCACTTCTTTGTCGTCCTCGTACGGCATGCGTCGCTCCGGTATCAGGCCTGTGCTTCCAGCAGTTGCAGGGCGCGCTGCGCCATAGTGTCGAGGTCGGGTTTGGATATCTGGTCATCCGCCCCCACGGAATCCCCCTTATGGCGCAACTCGTTGGTAATGAGCGATGAATAGAGAATGACGGGCAGCCTGCCCAGCACGGCGTCTTCCTTGATATTCTTGGTCAGGGTGAAGCCGTCCATCAGGGGCATCTCTATGTCGGAAATGACAATATCCACGTAATCGGAAAGAGGACGGCCCTCCTGCTCCATGCGGTTGCGGAAGGCGCGCAGCTGATTCAGCGCCTCCTGCCCGTTATTGACGAGCAGGGGGTCAAAGTTCGCCGCCTCCAGATTCTTGCGCAGCATCAGGCGTATGGTGGCGGAATCGTCCGCCACAAGGGCACGGTAGGTCCGGTTTGCACGCGGTCCTTCCTGCACAGCCTTCTCGAAGGTGGTGGGGTCCAGATCCGCCAGCACGTTCTCGAGATCCACCAGCTGAACAAAGTGGTCGCCAAGGTCCACCATGCCCACAATGCAGTTGGTGCCTATCTTCGAAATATACCCGCTGGGCGGCTGCACCTGCTGCCAGCCCACGCGGTGAATCTCCGTGACGCCGGAAACCAGAAAGCCCGTCACAGCGTTGCTGAACTCCGTGACCATGATCACATCGTACTCTGACCGCACCATGTCCATGCGCAGCCAGCGGCTGAGATCCAGCACCGGCACCATCATGTTACGGATGTCTATCATGCCCATGAAACAGGGATTGGAGGCCGACTCCGGCGCATTGAACGCAGGCGCTTCAATAACCTGCATCACCTTGGCGACATTCACCCCGAAGTAACATGGAACGACCGAACCATCGGGTAGCCGCTCCTCTATATAGAGTTCCAGCACTTCCAGTTCGTTGGTCCCGCTTTCCAGCAGGATATTGTGTTCCGGACTCATATTCGGCACGCTCCTTGTCTTACCGCCCGCTTCCCACTTTCCCGATCATGCCGTCATGGTAGCCCCGCAGGAAAAACAGACAATGATAGTTTTCCGCAGGATACGTCAAGGTTGTCATTCTTCGTACACTGCCTATCACGCCCTGCCCGGTGGTATTCCGGCTGCATACGGGCAGCATTGGGGCAGCATTGAGGCAGCATGCGGGCAGTATATTTGGCCCGTATTTGACCAATCCCTTGGCAGAGTCCCTTGGCAGAATTTCGGCCGTATTCCGGCCGTATTCCGACCGCATTCCGGTCGCTGGTACACCGCCTAGGCGCAATACGCTCCGGTGCTGCCGCGTCAGGAACGCCCTGCCGTCCTGTCGTCCATACCGTCAGGAGCAGCAAGCTTCAGGGATGCCTGCATCATTTGGGATGCCTGCATTCAGGGATTAGCTGCCTTCTGGCGCAGCGCGTCCGCCACGGCAAGAATGCTGTTCGCGTAGATATTGCTGTTGTTGTACCGCTTCAGCACGCTGTGCTGCCCTGCCCTGTCCATGCCCTTTTTCCAGCCGTGGCTCTTAAGAAAATGGGCCAGGCTGTGCACCGCATCGTGCAGGTTGAACAGGTCCACCCTGCCGTCGCCGTCGCCATCCACGCCGTAATGCGGAATATTGGACGGCATGAACTGGCATATGCCTATGGCTCCGTACACGGAACCCGGCATGGAAACAGGGTCAACCTCATTGTCCGCAGCATGGGAGAGCAACGCCTTAAGCTCGGCGTATGCCCACCGGCTCTTCTGCCCCATGCGCACCTCCAGCCACTGGCTGCGGTCCGGGGTCATGGTCAGCCCCTCCATTTCCGGAGCCAGCAGGACAAGGGAGTCGGTGGCGGCAAGGCTGGCAAGATTGCGCAGTGCCATTTCCTTGCCCAGATACGTGCCCAGCCGGGTTTCCACCAGCAGCAGCCCCACGGCCACTTCTTTGGGCACGCCGAACCGGGCTTCGGCACCGCGCAGCAGCGCATCGTGCTCCTGCATGAAATCCCGCGCCCGCTGCAATGTGGCTTCTTCCAGCACCCATTCGTACACGGCAGGGGCGGGGGCAGGTTCACCCGGCGGCAGGGGCGGGGGCGGATAAAACTTGCGGCGGAACAGCGCGCGCATCTTATGCCCCATGGCATGGGGAGAATAGGCGTGCCCCATGCGATAGAACAGGTCGTTCAGGCTGCCCCTGTCAAAACCGTCCGCCACCAGACGATCCACCAGCGGCTGCCACGAAAGCATGGCCGCAAGCCGCCGGGCAACGCCGTCTGTGTCGTCTCCGCTGGCAGGGTCCGCCCCGCTTCCGGGTTCCGTGAACACAATGCCCGCCGTGCTGGTTCCCGCCACCAGAAACCGGGGTCCGGACTGAAGCCCGGACTGAGGCCCTTTGTCACTGCCGGAATGACCCTGCGGGGCGGATATGGAAGAGACCGGCATACGAACGGTCGCCGCATCCGCGCCCTCTTCTGCAAGCCGTGACGCCACGGCAGCGACAGTAGCAGCATCATCAGCCTGCCCTTCCACCGGGGCGGAACCCGCCTCCGGCAAAACCGCAAGGCATGTATGCGGCAACAGAACGGCCAGAAGAATCACCGGAAACAGAACTGGAAACAGTAGGGTACGCGGCACCGGACAAGCAACCGGACGCGTCACCGGACGTGTCACCGGACGTGTTATCAGGCGCATCAGGCGCATCAGGCGCATCAGGTTCGTCAGGCTCGGCAGGCGAAATATTACAGGCACCATATCCCGAAGCAGCATCCCCAGCTCGGCTGAACGCGCAGTCCCAAGCTCCGCCAGCGTCTCAGCGAACGTCTTTGCAATCGGCTTCACAAAAACGTTTGCAGCTCTCTCTGCCAGAAGCATCTCGCAGACCGCAGGGCAGTCGCCCGGACCGCACATGCCCGGAAGACTCTGTTGCCCGCAGCGGTTTGCATCTTTGTAGTTTTTTGACATAGTGGCATTCTATCCCGTTTTGACGGCAGGCGGCAAGAGCATCCTCGCCCTCCCGATACCCGCCGCCCGTGCCTGAAGGTCCAACGTACAAACGGAGCACGCATGTCCAACACGCTATTCAAGGAACGGGCCGGAGAAATAGTCCGGTTTGTCACACGCGATATCTGGCTGGAAGACCCCGGCAAGTATGACAGAAAGCGGCGCAGTCTCGCCGGGCTGCTCAAATGGCTGTATCTTGTGGTGCACGGCTTTGTGAAAGACCAGTGCCTGCTGCGGGCATCTGCCCTAACCTACACCACGGTGCTTTCCATTGTACCTTTTCTCGCCGTAGCGTTCTCCATTTCCAAGGGCATGGGCCTGCAAAACACGGAAGGCCTGCGCACCCTGCTGCTCAACATTGCTGCTGGCAACGAGCAGACCGTGGACCACATTCTCACCTACGTGAACAACACCAATGTGGGCACCCTGGGCTCCATAGGCATGGCCGCGCTGCTGCTCACGGTGGGGTCGGTCATGGCAACCATAGAGCGGGCCTTCAACGCCGTGTGGGGCGTGACCAAGGGCCGCAGCCTGTGGCGCAAGTTCACGGATTTCTTTTCCGTGGCCCTTATCTGCCCGCTCATTCTGGGGGTGGCCTTCAGCGTGAGCGTTTCCATGCAGAATGATGCCGTGCTGCAAAAGCTGCTTACCTACAGCACCTTCAACTTCGCCTATCTGTCGCTGCTCAAGCTTATTCCTTTTCTGATGGTGGCGGTCACGCTGCTCTTTCTGTACATCTTCATTCCCAACACCCGCGTGCGCCTGTCCGCCGCGCTGGTGGGCGCACTCATAGCCGCTGTTCTGTGGAAGTCCGTGGAAGGGCTGTATGTCACCTATCAGGTAGGCGCGGCCCGCTACAACGCCATATACGGCGGCTTTGCGCAGGTGCCGTTGTTTCTGGTCTGGGTATACATCTGCTGGGTCATTGTGCTTTTGGGGGTGGAGATAAGCTTTGCCCTGCAAAACGTGCGCACCTTTGAAAACGAGATACGGGCAGATACCGCCACCCGTGAAGAACGCGACAAGCTGGCCGCCCTTTCCATGCTGCTGCTCACCCGCAGTTTTGATGCGGGCAAAGGCGGTGTGGCGCTGGCAGCCCTGTCTGAGGCGTTGCGCGCCCCCGTACGGCTCATCCAGAACGTGATGGACATTATGCAGCAGGCAGGGCTGGCGGTGCAGACCTGTGAAGATTCCCCGGTGTATACGCTGGCCCGTCCGCCGGAATCGATACGCTTCACGGACATCATCTTTGCTCTGGCATCGCACCGCACCCAGCGGGGCAAGCAGCCCATGACGGCGCGTTTCGGCTTCATCAACCGCACGTTCCGCGCCCTCTACGCCGGAGCGGTGAACAGTGAAGCCAACATGACCCTGAGGGAGTATTGCGCCACGGTGGCGCCGCAGGGATTCGGCATTACAGACTCCGCCATGTCGTCAGCTGACGGACAGGGGGATGCGGATAGCGCGGCCCCCGGCCTTAGCGCATCGCAGGCGGCGGGTGGCGCGGCAGCCGGTGTGGTGGGCGGTGCGGCAGGAGCATCTGCCGTGGCTGACATGGTGGAAACTGTCACGTCCGGCTGAACAGAAGGGAGAAGAAAGAGGAAGGAGGCGGTGCAGGAGAGAGGATGCGGGACCGCACCGGAAAGCACCCCGGGCACGCAACACAGGCCAAGCCCGCCGCGTAAGCCACAGGCACCTACGGCCCATAGGCTTGCATCTGCCATGCCGGGCATCGGACCCGGTTCAGGAGTGTATGATCCCGTATGTCTGCCATGCCCGCAGGGTTATTCCTCCGGGCAAATCTCCCGCAGCCGCCGGGCGTAATGCTCCACATGCAGCATGAGGTGGTCGTAGTAATCCGCGACCAGAAACTCCAGAGTCAACGGGCCGGACTCCCTGTGCCACGCGTTGGTCCGGGCATGGTCCGGCGTGGTGGCTGCCAGATGCAGCAGCATGGCGTTATACGAGGCCCACAGCGCCTTCAGCAGACTGAAATCACATTCATCATATTGCTGTGCGGCAACCCACGGTTCGGCCTCATATCCGGGGAAACCGTGCAGATCGCCGAAACGCAGCCGCGCAAACCGCTGATGGTTGTTGGATGCGGAGTCGATGAGATGGCCTGCTATCTCGGCCAGAGTCCATGCGTCCGGGGCAATCCGCACATGGGCCGCCGCCTGCGGGGTTGCGTCCAGCAACGACTGCATGGCGTCCACGGCCTCGCGGGCTTTTTGCAGATCAATCATTCGTTCCTCCATCGGGCATGCCTGTGTTGTTCCGTTTTCCGGCAGCGGGGGCATGGGGAAAAACCATGTGCCCAGCCTGTACAGAAAGACCTGATGTCCGGAGAAATGACTGCCTGCACCGACAGCCTGCACCGGATCACATCCTTCACGGCTTGAGCAGGTCCATCTCATGCAGGATAGCCGCGTTGACCTTGTGCACGTCGAAACGCTCCTCTGCATACCGGCGCGACTCCCGGCCCATGCGTTCCATCAGCTCCGGCTGGCGGATGAAGCGCAGCATCGCTTCGGCAAGCGCGGGCACATTGCGCACGGGCACCATGAACCCGTTGTCTCCCGTGCGCACCGACACGGTATCCGGCTGTACGCCCGGCGCGGTGTTTGGCGCAGTGTTTAGCGCAGTATCCGGCTCAGTGTTTGGCACAGTGTCTGGCTTTCCAGCCACGTTGCGCAGCGTTTCGCGGCAGCCCGCCGCATCCGTTGTTACCACGGCGCGGCCCATGCTCATGGCTTCCAGCGTGGTACGGGGCACCCCTTCATGGTACGAAGGCAACACATAGGCCGCGCAGCCCGCAATGGCGGGGCGCACGTCTGCCATGGAACCGGGAATATCCATCCACGCCTTCCATGCCTGCACTTCTTCTGCGCTCACGCTGTCCACGCCGCTTTCAAACGGCCCGACCAGCCGGAACACTGCCTGCGGATGCCGCTCTCTGACCAGCCGCGCCGCCTGCGCGAATTCGGCAACACCTTTTTCGCGCAGCAGCCGGGCGATACACAGAAACACAGGGGCCTGCGCATGGTCCGGGGGCAGAGGAGCAGAGGCGTAATGGGCAAGATCAATGCCTGTGCCGTTCAGCAGGCAAGTGCGGCGGGCAGGGGAAATGATGCGCCATGAACGGAAAAAGCGCCGGTTGTCTTCATTAAGAAAAAAGACTGACCGGCATACGCTGAGCCCCGCCGCGTACAACACCCCCGCCACCACGGCCAGCAGGGTGCGCCGCATTCCGGTGCCGTTAAAGGCGTAGCCCAGCCCTTCTACCATGGCGTATATGCGGCGCACTCCGGCAATGCGGGCCGCAAGCGAGCCGTAGATAACGGGCTTGATCGTATAGGAGAGCATGACATCAGGCCCGATGCGGCGCACGGCACGCACCAGCCCGGCAAGGGCGGCAAGGTCGCGCAGCGGATTCAATCCCTTGCGGCTCAGGGGAACGGACACGGTTTCCACCCCCATGGCCCGCAGAGTCTGCACGGTGTGCGCATCCGGGTCCGGCGCGGCGGCAATGACGGTATGTCCCTCTGCCACCATGGCCCGCAGCAGGGGGCCGCGAAAATTCACCAGCGAAGGGGCATAGCTGCCCAGTACGAGTATGCGCATGGCCTCTGTTCTTCCGGTTCCACCCATTCTGCCGCCCTTGTGGCAGCCACTGCACCTGCACTGCACCTGCCCTTGCCTTGGCCCTTGGCCCTTAGCCCTTCAGCCTGCCCAGCACCTTGTCTGCCGCATAACGCAGTGCGGCGTACACCCGGCGGTTGAAAAGCACCCTGTGCGGCTGCGTGAGCAGGGTGCGGCCAAGCCCCTTCAACGCCTCACGCCTCTCGCCCAGCATATAGTGCATGTAGTGGTGGCGCAGCATGGCGAGCACGCGGGTATTGGCATCTACGCCGCGCATGTCGTAAATGCGCAGCGAAAGCGCAAGCCCGTCGCGCAGGCGCCGCTCCCGCCGTTCGGGGTTGCGGGTTTCCTGCCCCGGATGAATGCGCAGCTTCAGGAGCACGTCCGGCAGGTTTGCCAGCCGGTAGCGTTCTGCCAGCGCTATCCACAGGGCAAGGTCCTGCGCGTAGCTGATGGTGCCGTCGTACCCGCCCACCTGCCGCACGGCGGCAAGGCGGAACATGACGGAAGGATGCACCAGCGGATTGGTGACGGGCATAAAGCCCACAATATCTTCGTGTACAAGGGGGAAATCCGTTGCATGCAGCGGAGTTCCGGCCTGATCGATGAACCGCGCCTGCGCACCCACAAGGGCTATTTCCGGATGCGCTTCCAGAAACGCCACCTGCCGCGCAAACCGCTCAGGCAGGCACACATCGTCCGCATCCAGCCGGGCCACGTATTCCGACTCCGCCCGGGCGAGCCCCAGATTCAGCGCCCCGGTCTGGCCCATATCCTGCGGCAGAGCTACCAGCTCTATGCGCTCGTCCTTGAAGGAGGCGATGGTCTCCCGCGTTCCGTCCGTGGAGGCATTATCAATGATCAGAAAACGGAAGTCGCCATAGGTCTGGTCCAGCACCGACTGCACTGTCTCCCGTACGAACGGCTCACCGTTCCGTACAGACATGAGCACGGTGAGTGCGGGTTTTCTTGTCTCGTTCATAGGCCGTCGCTTCGTGACACTGCTCGTGATGTCGCTTTGTGACACCGCCGACAGGTCACTTCATAAAAAAAACATGCAAAACACCGTGCGGCAAACATGATAAAGGCCGCCCATGCGGCCTTATCCTGCTTCCCTCTACCGCACGATGACCTTGAGGAACCGTTTCTTGCCCAGCTTGACCACATAGTCCCCTGCGGCAAGCGGGGTATCTGCGTCGTCGCTTTTCTCGCCGTCCACGCTCAGCGCGCCCTGCTTGACCAGCCGGCGGGCCTCGCCGCGCGACTTGCTCAGTCCTGCGTCCGTCAGAAACACAGCGGGGGCGGACGATTCGCCCTGCGCGCAGGTGAAGGTTTCCATGTCGTCCGGCACGCCGCCCTTGGCAAACACGGCATTAAAGCCCTGCAGGGCCTCCTGCGCGCTCTCTTCACCATGGTACTGCCCCACGATATCTGCCGCCAGCTGTTCCTTGGCGGCCTTGGGGTGCAGGGTGCCTTCTTCCACGCCCTTCTTCAGCGCGGCAATCTCTTCAAGGCTTTTGCGCGAGACAAGCTCGTAGTAGCGCCACATCAGTTCATCGGAAACGGACATAACCTTGCCGAACATGTCGGCGGGCGCATCGGTAATGCCGATGTAGTTTCCGTAGGACTTGGACATCTTCTTCACGCCGTCCAGCCCTTCAAGGATGGGCATGGTCATGATGCACTGCGGCTCCTGCCCTTCCTGCGCCTGCAGATGGCGGCCCATGAGCAGGTTGAACTTCTGGTCGGTGCCGCCCAGCTCTATGTCTGCCTTAAGGGCGACAGAGTCGTACCCCTGCACGAGGGGATAGAGAAATTCGTGCACGGAAATGGGCGTATTGCTCCGGTAGCGCTTTTCGAAATCGTCGCGTTCCAGCATGCGCGCCACGGTGTAGCGCGAGGCAAGGCGGATGAAGTCTGCCGCGCCGAAGGCGTCCATCCATTCGGAGTTGAAGCGCACCTCGGTCTTTGCCGGGTCCAGAATCCGGAACACCTGTTCCTTGTAGGTCTCGGCATTGCGCAGCACGTCTTCGCGGGTCAGGGGCGGGCGGGTCTCGGACCGGCCGGAAGGGTCTCCGATCATGCCCGTAAAGTCACCGATGAGAAAAATGACCGTGTGCCCCAGTTCCTGAAAATGCCGGAGCTTGTGAATGGCGACACAGTGGCCCAGATGCAGGTCGGGCGCCGTGGGGTCGAAGCCCATCTTCACCCGCAGGGGTTTGCCGCGCTGCAGTTTCTTGCGCAGTTCCTCCGCATTGATGAGTTCAGCGCAGCCGCGCTGGATGATCTCTAGCTGCTTGTCGATGTCCATGCTTCTCTCGTTCGCTGTTAGGATATATGTGTAGGAGCGGTCTTGCAGAGAACGCCCGTTCTGTCAATCACGGCTGGCCGCCGCCCTGCGCATGGGCAGAAGAAAAACCTGCCATGCCCGCAGGATACGTTATGCCCACAGGATACGTTATGCTCACAGGATACGTTATTCCCGCACCAGCTCCACATGCGTGGCGCGCCCGGTGTGGGCATCTGCCTCCACCAGCACGCCGTTTACCCCGGCATTGCCCTTGGCAAGCGCGAAGCGGTGCGGCATGCGGGTGAGAAAACGACGGATGATTATGTCTTTGTCCATGCCAAGGCATGAATCTTCCACACCGCACATGCCGGCGTCTGTAAGGTAAGCCGTGCCGCCGGGCAGCAGTGCGGGGTCGGCTGTCTGCACGTGGGTATGCGTGCCCACCATGGCGGTGACCCTGCCGTCCAGATACCAGCCAAGCGCCTTCTTCTCGCTGGTGGCTTCTGCATGAAAATCGACAAACCGCAGCACCACGTCTTCCGGCAGGGTGGCAAGCAGCGCGTCTGCCGCGCGAAAAGGACAGTCCACCTCTTCCATGAAGGTACGCCCCTGCAGATTCAGCACAGCCACCCGCACGCCCGAAGAAAGGGTGTGCACCACCATGCCCCTGCCGGGAGCACCGGGCGGGAAATTGGCGGGACGGACAATGCGCTGTTCGCGCTCCAGTCCCGCGTAGATATCGCGGTGCTTCCAGATATGGTTGCCGGTGGTGATAACATCCACCCCCATGCCCAGAAGCTCCTGCATGACCTCTGCGGTCAGCCCCACGCCGCCTGAGGCGTTTTCGCCATTGGCAATGACCATGTCTGCGCCATGCCGTGCGCGCAATGCGGGCAGCCTGTGCCGCAGCGCCAGCCTGCCGGGCTTGCCCATTACATCACCGAAAAAAAGAATACGCATAGTACCTCGCCGCCTCAGAACAGGAGCACATCGACATCCGTTCCCTCATACACTCCTTCGCTGTGAGAGGGAATGCGGATGACGCCGTGGGACAGGATGAGGGTTTTCAGCAGGCCGGATTTGCCCTGCACAGGCTCGGCAACCGGCAGGCAGGCAGGATCTTTCTGCCCTGCGCCCTCTCCGGATGCGGCGCGCAGGTGCACGCGCACGTAATCTTCCCGCCCCGGCTTGGAGGCGATATTGCGCCCCAGCCTTGCCCTGCGCGCGGGCCACAGAGACTGGTCGAAGGCTGCTGTCTCTCCCGCCAGATACCGCAGGAAGGGCGCGCCCAGCACAAACATGACCACCTGCGCGGAAGCGACCTGCCCCGGCAGGCCCCACACGGCCTTGTTGCCCTGCCGCCCCAGTATGAGCGGTTTTCCGGGGCTTATGGCAACGCCGTGGTTCACGATCTTCAATCCTTCCAGCCGCTGCATGGCCGCGACGGTGAGGTCGCTGGTTCCCACGGAACTGCCGCCGGAGAGCAGCACCACGTCGTTCGCTTCCAGCGCGCCCCGCAGGGCGGCCTCCAGACTGTCCACATCATCCTCCACCAGTCCGTACAGGGTGGGCACGGCCCCGGCGCGCCGCACGCAGCAGCCAAGGGTAGTGGAGTTTACATCGCGCACCTGCCCCACGCGCGGCGTGTGCGACACGGGAACAAGTTCATCTCCTGTGGAAAGGATGCCCACGCGCGGACGGGCGTGCACCTGCACACGCTCCATGCCCAGTGCGGCGAGCAGGCCCGCCTCCTGCGGACGGATAAGGGTGCCCGCGGCAAGGGCCACCTTACCCAACGAGGCGTCTTCGCCCCGCAGCATCACGTTGTCATGCGGGGCCAGAGACTTGCGCATCTCTATCGTTCCCGCGCCCAGCGGCTCGGTATGCTCCACCATGATCACGGCATCTGCCCCTTCCGGCAGAATACCGCCGGTGACAATGGACGCGCACTCTCCCGGGCTGATGGAGAATCCGGCAGGGGTTTCTATGCGCACGGCACCCACGCTTTCAAGATACGCGGGGTTGCTCTCGGACGCGCCAAAAACATCGCGGGCGCGCAGGGCATAGCCGTCCATGCAGGACCGGTGCGCCAGCGGCAGGTCTTCCGGGGCGATGACATCTTCCGCCAGCACGCGCCCGTCTATGTCCGTTCCCTGCGCCGTTTCCACGGGCAGGGGAGAAAAGTCGCGCAGGCGATCGATAAACTCGGCCACGCTCAGCACATTGAAGAATCCGTTTTTCATGCCATACCGCTTTCGTCTGTTCCTGCTTTATCCGGTGGTCGCCGCCACCTCTCCAAGCCCGGCAGATTTGCCGCATCCGGGGCGCAGGTGCGTTATTTCCACGCGCAGCACGTGCCGCGTGATCTGTTCCTCAGTGTCAAATCGTCCGGCAACCTTGCTCAATCCGGCGGGAGAATGCAAGGCGCAACCCTTTGGCAGCATGGAAAAAGCGCCACGGACAGTGACGTTCGTTCTGGAGAATTGCCTGTTCTGTGCCGCGAGCCGCGCAGGGCAACGATTACAGCAGGCAAACCGCAGAGCGCATTGACAGGCAGCCGCAACAGCCCGTAGTCTTTGCCCATGCAGCCCAACAAGGACAATGCCGCACGGAGCGATGTGCTCGTGGTGGACAAGGACAAGGATTCCCTTGCGGGTCTGCCCGCCGTGCTGCGGGAGGCCGGCCTGCAGGTTACGCATGTGAAAAGCCACGATGAAACCCGCGCCACGCTCTCGCAGATGGACTTTTCTGTTGTGGTCGCCGCGCTGGAAGAACACCATGCGCAGAAACAGACCCTGCTCAAAGTCATAAAGAGCAACACGCCGGAAACCGAGGTGGTGCTTGTCTCGCGCAGCGCCACCGTGGACGCCGCCGTGCGCGCCATGCAGATGGGGGCCTTTCATTACCTGCCTTTGCCTGAGAATCCGGCGGACCTTGTCATTGTCATCCAGAAGGCACTGGAAAAGAGCCTGCTGCAACAGGAACTGCTGGAGCTGCGCCATGTTCTGCGCGGGCAGCAGGCCATGCCCATGCTCATAGGAAAGAGCACCAAGATGCAGGCGCTGAAGCGCGAGATTGCCCGCGTGGCTCCGCTGGACTGCACGGTGCTCATACAGGGCGAAACAGGCACCGGCAAGGAAATGGTCGCCAAGATGCTGCACCGGCTCAGCCTGCGGTCCGGCAAGCGTTTTCTGGCGGTAAACGCCGGGGCGTTTAACGCGGAGCTGCTGGCCAACGAACTGTTCGGGCATGAACAGGGGGCGTATACCGGAGCGCAGCGCACCAAGGCGGGCGTGTTTGAGGCCACCCATCAGGGCACGCTGCTGCTGGATGAAATAGGCGAAATGCCGCTGGGAATGCAGGTGCAGTTGCTGCGCGTGCTGCAGGAACGCACGGTGGTGCGCGTGGGCGGCACGGAGGAGATTCCTGTGGACGTAAGGCTGCTGGCGGCCACGCACCGTGACATTGAACGCGAGGTGGAACGGGGACGCTTCCGGCAGGACCTGTTTTACAGGCTTAACGTCTTTACCCTGCATCTGCCCGCCCTGCGCGAGCGGGTGGATGATATTCCCCTCTTCTGCCACTATTTTCTGGAAAAATTTGCCACGTCCTTCAAAAAAGACATCACGGGCATGGAAGACGAGGTGCTGGGCGCACTGATGGCACACCCCTTTCCCGGCAACGTCCGCGAACTGGAAAACCTGATCGAGCGCGCCGTGGTATTGTGCGACGGCCCCACCATTCAGTTGCGCCATCTGCCGCAGGAATTTCACAACGCCCCCGTTATGTCTCCCCATGCCGCCCAGACCGATGAAGGTCTGCTTCCGCTCGCGGAGGTGGAGCGCCGCCACATCCTTGCCGTGCTCACAAGCGTGCAGGACAACAAGGGGCAGGCAGCGCGGATTTTGGGCATAGACCGCGCCACCCTTTGGCGCAAGCTGCAACGCTACGGACTGGAAGCGTAGCCCCGCCTTTTGCGGGTGCAGCCCGTCCCGCTGTTTCCCCCCTTTCTGTCTCCCGCCTTCCCTGCCGTTTTCGTCTCTCTTCTGATGTTTTTTGCGTGACAAGAGACCTTCCTTGCCATCCTATTATATAAGCAGCCCAAAAAACGTTGCACAATGCAATGCGTTGCATTGTGCAACAAGCCGGGAAATCCAGCAATACTGCGGCTCGCAAATGATTTTCGTTATCATGCTGTTGCTTTTTGCAACACGCCGTATTGTCTACTTTTTTGATCAACATTTTTTCTCTTTATAAACAGCACGTTGCGTAGACATACTGTTTTGGCACGACTCTTGGATATACCCAAGCGCAACCAGACAGGACAAAGGTAGCACCTGACGGAATGTCCGAACCTCCTTGGGACAGTCCGTTGGTCACAGCAAGACGGCAACCTTGCTGCGACCCGACACCGAGAGGTGTCAGAGAACTCCTCCATACTCCTTCGTCGTGTCGGCCGGGAACTTTCAGCCAGTCTCCATACACGCTTGGCTATGAAAAAACCCCACACAGCACCACCCGTTCCCGGTTGCACACGCAAAAAGGCCGTATCTGATTACGATACGGCCTTTTTTAGTTGCGTGTAGGACCTTGCCGCCCAAAGCTTTTGGCCGACTGCCTGAAGGCGACAGCCTGCACAGACAGTGGACGCCTGACAAATTGCGCCAACAGATTGCGCAGACTAACTGCGCAGGCAAATTGCGCAGACAGATTGCACAGACAGATTGCACAGACAAATTCACCGACAGATTGCGCCGACAGAGTATGCTAAACGACGTATGCCAGACGGAGCATGCCAGACGGCTTACGGTCATTGCCATGCGTTGCGGCAACGCGCACTTCGTGCCATACTTCTGCGCGTTCACCATCCGCAACCGAGGAGCCGCCCATGTTTTCCGCCGAAACTTATGCCGCCCGCCGCAAAACCCTGCTTGAGCATCTTGCAGCCGCAGGGGCAACTGGCATCGTCTTTCTGCCCGGTAACGTACATTCTGCCCGCAACTATGAGGACAACACCTACCCCTTCCGGCAGGATTCAACCTTTCTCTATTATTTCGGGCACAACCATGCGGGGCTGAACGGAACACTGGATGTGGACTCCGGCGAATCCCGCCTGTGGGGAGATGACCCTTCCATGGAAGGCATCATCTGGTCCGGCCCGCTCCCCGGCCTTGCGGAACGCGCCGCGCGCTGCGGATGCGCCCCCGGCGGTTCCAACGATTCCCTTGTCTCCCTGCTGCATGCCGCAGGCCGCAAGGGGAGGACCATTCACCATCTGCCGCCCTACCGCATGGACAGCGTGCAGTGGCTTGCCCACTGCCTTGCCACCCGCGTGTGCGCCGGGCCTGATGCTTTGGAGCAGCATGCTTGCGGTGCAGAAGCGTTTGATTCCCTTACCCGCTCCATGCGCCAGCAGGCATCGCTGCCGCTCATCCGCGCCGTGGTGGCGCAACGCTCTGTAAAGAGCATTGAAGAGGTGGCGGAAATTGAAAAAGCGCTGGGCATATCCTACGCCATGTACACCAAGGCCATGGAACTGGCCCGGCCCGGACTGGGCGAACGGTGCATTGCGGCGGCCATGAACGCCACCGTGGCGCTGGCGGGCACGCACAACAGCTTTACCACCATCTGCACCATTCGCGGTGAAGTGCTGCACAACCACGATTACAGCCACACCATGCATCAGGGCGACCTGCTGCTCATAGACTCCGGCGCGGAATCCGACATGGGCTACGCCTCTGACATTACCCGCACCCTGCCCGTGGGGGGACTTTTTTCCGCACGGCAGAGGGATATCTACACGCTGGTGCTCAGGGCGCAGCAAAAGGCCATAGACATGGCCGCGCCGGGTGTGCCCTTTCTGCACTGCCATCTTGCGGCAGCCGCCTGCATTGCCGAGGGCTTACAGAGCATGGGCCTGCTGCGCGGCAGCGTGGACGACATTGTTTCCTGCGGAGCGCACGCCCTGTTCTTTCCGCACGGGTTGGGGCACATGCTGGGGCTGGATGTGCACGACATGGAGCATCTGGGCGAAGACCATGTGGGGTATGATGAAACAGTTTCCCGCTCCACGAAATTCGGGCTGCGCGGACTGCGCTTTGCCCGTGCGCCGTTGCCGGGGTTCACGCTCACCGTTGAGCCGGGCTGCTACTTCATTCCCGCCCTCATGGACAAGTGGAAGGCGGAAGGAATATGCAAAGATTTTATCAACTTTGATGCGCTGGAGCATTTCCGCGACTTCGGCGGCATACGCATTGAGGACGACATTCTCATCACCGATTCCGGTTGCCGGGTATTGGGCAGACCCATTCCCAAAACCCCGGAAGGGATCGAAGCGCGGATGCACGCCAGAGCGTAAACGCCGTTGTCCTCAGGCGCGGATGCACGCCGGAGCAGGAGCGCCGTTATCCAGTCGGTTGCGCATGTACGGCCTTTTTTCTCTGCACTTTGTGTGGTCATACCAATGCTTTTTCCGGCGAACCGTGCTATGCCTTTTTCACCTTTGCATAACCATTACTCCTGTGCGGGTGCGCGAGGGCTCTTGAGCAGCCTTCCCCCACGTGCCGCGCAGCCGCCTAAAGACAGGCGACAGGTGAGCATGTGAACAGGTGAGAAGAGGCGCACAGGCAAAAAAGCAAGCAGGTAAACAGGCAACCAAGCAAGGAGCAGACCATGTCCGACAAAGAAAGCCGCAGAAAAAACGTCATCGAAGTACTGAACAAGGCCCGCGCCATGGAGCTGCAGGCCATTCACCAGTACATGAACCAGCACTATAATCTGGACGACAAAGACTACGGCGAGCTGGCCGCCAAAATGAAACTTATTGCCATTGATGAGATGCGCCACGCGGAAGCCTTTGCCGAGCGTGTGAAGGAACTGGGCGGCGAACCCACCACAGAACCCGCCGCACGCCCCGAAAAGGGCCAGAAAGTGGAAGCCATGTTCCCCTTTGACGCGGAACTGGAAGACGACACCATAGACATATACAACCAGTTCCTGCTGGTCTGTCGGGAAAACGGCGACAGCGTGAGCATGAAGATATTCGAGCAGATCATCGAAGATGAGCAGGCGCACTTCAACTACTTTGACGCCATTGCCAACCACATTGAAGACCTGGGGGCAACCTACCTTGCCCGTATGGCAGGCACTTCTTCCGCCACGGGCCTGCAGCCGCAGGGCTTTGTCATTACCGGCAAGGGCGGAGGCGCATAGCCTCATCAGGCACACACCGTCTCTACCCACCGACGCCAAACGCAAACGCCGCCCCGCATCACGCGGGGCGGCGTTCTTTATTGTGCCACACCACGCACCACACGCCGCCAATCATGTTTTCTGCGTGACACCATTTTTAATTTCATGTAATTAGCGTTGTACATTTTTTGCGAATCTCACGTTCCTCATCCGCCTAACAAAAGGAGAAGCCATGTTTTCTGCCACCCGTGCCAATGCCCGAAAACTTCTGTCCGCATGCGTAGTTGCCGCCGCAATACTTGCCCTGCAAATTTCTGCTGCCAACGCCCACTTCGGCATGATCATTCCGGACGCCAATGTCGCCACGGAAGACGCAAAAAGCACCGCGCTTACCCTCTCTTTTTCGCACCCCTTCGAAATGAAGGGCATGGACCTTGAAAAACCCAAGGCGTTTTCCGTTATCGCGGACGGCAAGAGCACCGATCTGATGGGCACCCTCGCCCCTGCCACTGTCATGGACAGCAAGGCATGGAAGACGACCTATACGTTCGCCCGCCCCGGCGTATACACCTTTGCCATGGAACCGACCCCCTACTGGGAACCGGAAGAAGACTGCTTTATCATCCACTACACCAAGACCATGGTCGCCGCTTTTGGCGAAGAGTCCGGGTGGGATGAGCCTGCCGGTATTGCAACCGAAATAGTGCCCCTTACCCGCCCCTTCGGTAACTACGCCGGTAACAGCTTCACCGGACAGGTGCTGCTGAACGGCAAGCCCGTTCCCGGTGCTGAGGTGGAAGTGGAATTTTACAACAGAGACAACCAGTTCGCCGCACCTACCGACTACCACATCACGCAGGTGGTAAAGGCAGACGATAACGGCGTGTTCACCTTTGCCTGCCCCCTTGCCGGCTGGTGGGGCTTTGCCGCGCTGAACACGGCGGACTATCAGCTCAAGGCACCGGACGGAACCATGAAGGACGTGGAGCTTGGCGCGGTTCTCTGGCTCTATTTTGATGGATGGAAGAAACAGTAGGCTCATCCCCCTACCGAATCTGCCACACTTTCTGCGCGCCCCGCCATGTCAGCACCCGACATGGCGGGGCGTCTCGCATTCATTCTTCCCGCCTGTCCGGGCTTTTTCGCCCACCTTACAATCATTCTTCCCGCGCACCCATGGGAAATTTCCCCCGGAACCGATGAAGCACCGAAGACGCTATTGCATCCCGCAGCGCAACCGCACGCAAGGCTCTGGCACAGAAGGCACTGGCACAGGCAGCTCTTGCGCATAAGGCAGACTGCAGCAGCACGCCTTTAATTTCTCTGTGCAGCAGCGCAGGATAACGGAGCATTGCGCCAAGCTTACAATTATCATAGCCATGCCCCTACGCAATGGTGTGTGTTTACTGCAAGCTTGCGGAATTTGCTTGAAAAAATCCTCCGACATGGTAGGATTATGCAAACTATACCTTCCGGAGAGGAGCAACTCATGCGCTTTCTTATTGTTGAGGATGATTTCACCAGCAGAAAATTCATGCAGAGCATTCTTGCCCCTTACGGGGAATGCGACATCGCGGTAAACGGAAGGGAGGCCGTGGAGGCATTCGAGGCATCGCTTCTGGGAGCGGGCTACGACCTCATCTGTCTGGATATTATGATGCCGGAAATGGACGGGCAGGAAGCCCTTAAGCGTATACGTGAGATTGAAAGAAACCGTGGCGTGCGCTCCTCGGACGAGGTCAAGGTTGTTATGACCACCGCGCTGGACGACCCCAAGAGCGTGGTGGAGGCCTATTATAAGGGCGGGGCCACCTCGTATGTGCCCAAACCCATAGACAGGCAGTTGTTCATTCAGTTGCTCAAGAACCTGAACATTCTCAAATGACCACCGGGGGGGGTACTCCTCACGGCAACCGAGTGGAACCGGGCGGGACCGGGCGAAGCCGTGTGTAACCGGGCGGAACTGGGCGGAACTGGGCGGCAACTGCGGAAAAGGGCACACGCGTGTGGGCTGCCACGTGCAGTTACCCGTACACGGGCTTGACTCTGTGCCGCATATGCGTGCACAAAAGGACATGCAGTCTATAACCAGCCCTTTTCGTACCGGCTCTGGCCGCTGCCCGCTGTGCCTTGTGGCGGCGGGCATCATCGTACTATGCCTCGCCTCTGCCCAAGCCTTTGCCTATGATGTTCGCTCCGGTCACGTGGGCACGGAGGCAGGCGCACACTCGGCCGCAGAAAGTGCCGGCACGCCGGCGAGTATGGCGAGTATGGACGGCCGCTCAGACTCTGAAGGCGGCACGGCCCCCCGGCGCGGCCTTGTGGACGGTCTGCTCTCCGGCACGCTCATCGGCTCCCTGCTCACGGGTTCGCCGTTTACAGGCGTAGGGGTGGCAGATATTCTGCTCATCGTGCTGCTGTTTGTGCTGGGGCGTCGTTTTCTGCGCATACGCACCCTGCCGCGCGACAATGAACAGCCGCGGGCAAAGGGCAGGCCGGACAACGTTACCCCCTTTCCCCGCCAGTCGGAAGACAGCCCCCGCGACAGGCACACGCCCGTTTCGCCGGACATTCCTGAAGACGAGCCCAATCCGCACCTGCACGCCCGTGCGGCAGACATGTGGGCGCACCTGAAAGGGAACGATGAACAGGGGCGCACGCAGCAGGCCCCCAGAAAGCGGTCCGAAGGAATGCTGGACGCTCCCCCCGCGCAAAAGGAAGACCGCCCTCTCACCGCTCGCGATGCCTACCGCTCTCCATCAGAGGCTAACCTGCCGCCGGACTTTGACGCGGCTGACTTTCTTAAAGGGGCAAAAATGGTTTTTGCCCGCCTGCAGCATAGCTGGGATGCCCGTGACATGGACGATATCGCCCAGTTCACCACCCCGGAAGTGCACGAAGAAATCCGCATACAGGCGGAACAGGACCCGGCTCCTTCAAGCTCGGAACTGCTGCTGGTCAATGCGCGGCTTATGGAAGTGAAGCAGGACGAGAACGGTCTGCTGGCAACGGTCTTCTTCGATGTGCTGATGCGGGAAAACGTGGACGGAGCGAGCACGGAGCAGGTGCGGGAGATATGGCACTTCCTGAAAAGCGCAGAGTACGACGGCATGTGGCGTCTGGACGGCATTGAGCAGGTGTCATCCTAACTGGCCGTAATGCCCCCCGGATGCCCCCCAGATGCCCCCCGGAGCCGGGGCACAGCATGGCTTCAGCCCGCCACGCCTGCAACCTGACATGTCTGCATGCGGCATACCTTCATACGGCAAGCTTCTTGCGGCCAAAGGCATGGCCAATGCCGGGATTCTGATGCCGGAGCAAGGGTCCTGCGCAGACATGCGCAACGGCAGCCTGCGTTACGCAGGTGCCGTTTAAGACATTCCGCTATCCCACCGCGTGACGTTTAATCTCCATGCCGCGCTCAAGCGCAAGGGCGCGCAATTCCGCTGCGGAATGCAGCCCCAGCTTCTGCATGAGGTTGGAACGGTGCTTTTCCACGGTCTTTACGCTCACCACAAGCATATCCGCTATTTCGCGGTTCTTATATCCTTCAGAAATAAGCTGAAATATCTCCTGCTCCCGGGCGGTGAGCTGCGACCATTCGTTCACGGATTCCGACGAGGCTCCTCCGACCAGATAGCCGCGCACCACGTCTGCCGCAATGCCCGGAGAAAGGTAGGCTTTTCCCCCCAGCACACTTTGTATGGCCAGTGAAAATTCCTCATTGGTGGCGTCTTTGAGCATGTATCCGTCCGCCCCGGCGGAAAGGGCGGAATAGACATATTCGTTGGCACCATGCACGGTCAGCACCAGCACCCGAACATGGGGATTACGCCGTTTGATGGCCTTGGTCGCCTTTAATCCGTCCATGCGCGGCATGGACAGGTCCATGATGACCATGTCCGGCTTGCACCGCTCACAGATATCCACAGCCATCTGCCCGTCACTTGCCTCTCCCACCACCTGCACATTCGGCAACGACTGCAACAGGGATTTCAATCCTTCGCGCAGCAGGGTGTGGTCCTCGGCTATGACAATGGAATACTTTTCGGCCATCTGTTCCTTCCGCATGCGGCAGCTACAACACTGCGCCACTGCATTGCTTTTCCGGTTCCTCCGGGCAAATCCCGGTGGCTACATACTGTATGCAGAGTCCTGAAAAAACCCTACCACAGAAATACGGTGTGTCTCAATCCAAAAATACAGTCTGCCCCTGATTTACGATTCTGCCCCCTTTATGGTCTATTCTGGTCCAAGCTGGAAAGGCTCTCTTTCCGACCACAAGGGTGTGAAGAGTGCAACCTGTATCGTGAATGGAGGTGGAGACATGAGAGAAACCGTTACGCGCGTCACTCAGAACATGGTCCTTGGTGCCCGTCAGTCCAAATGGGTCGCTGAACAGATAGGCAAGCCCTACCCGACCATGATGCGGGAACTGAACCCTTATGATCAATCCGCCAAACTCGGTGCCGACACGCTGCTTGAAATAATGCGCGTGACCAAGGACATATCTGCCCTTGAGTTCATGGCGCGCGAGTTGGGCTACAACCTTACCCCTTCGGATTCCCGCAGGGCATCCGGCCGGGGGGATGATTAGCCGACCAGAGTGCGGGCGCACACCCCCTTTGCGCAGAAATGTTCGGCGCAACCCTGCCCTGCCGGAGCGTAGTGCCGCCCCGGAAGCGTGCCGCACGCTCCGGTGGCGGCATTGTTTCGCAGGGCTGGTTCCCTGCCGCGCAAGCCGCAGCCTCGGCGTTGCGCCTCCCGTCCGTCACCACAGGGGAACGCACATGAAGTCTTTATTGCAATCCCGCTCACCGGCACCGGGGCGCGCCCCGGGCAGCCAACAGGGCGAATCCACCCGCGCCGCGTCACCGCCCGATGCTTCAGGCGGCGCAGCAAGCGGAAGGCACGCACGCCATGCAACGCACAATGCAGGATGCGGATGCCCCGTTACGCCCGATGCACCACACGCGCCGCACCTGCTTTCCGCCGTTGCGGGGGAACGTACCGTGCCACCCTCGCTGCACGCCCAACGGTATGCGGAAGGGCTGGTACGCCTGCACCGGCTGGAGAGGCAGCGGGCAGATGACCTGGATTCCGGTGCCCGCATGCAGGAACGCTTCCTTACCTCCGCCCACGCGGTGGAAGCCATGCTCGGCCCGCACGGCTATGAGGCCGCCATTCTTCACCATACTCCGCACCCTGTCCGCAGCGACTTTCTGTGCTCCAGAACAGAAGAAGACGGCGCAGTCTCGCTGCTGCTGGCGGATACGGCAGGCCACGGCCTTTCTGCCGCCCTGCTTTCCATACGCATTGCCGCCCTTATGCAGACGGTGCCGTCTGTGGGCTCTCCCGGCGACTTCCTTGAACTTGTGCATGATGACATCAGCGGACTCACCTCTTCCGGCAGGTTTGTCACCGCCGCCTGTGCCGGGCTGCGGCAGGGCAGCGCAACCTTTGCCAACGCGGGGCTGCCCCTGCCCGTGCACATCCGGGACGGCGCCGTGCACGAGATAAACACTTCGGGCATTCCGCTGGGGCTGCCCCTCGGAGCAGGGCACTACCGGGAGGCAACAGTGGATATGGAACCGGGCGACAGGCTTGTTCTTTATACAGACGGCGTAACGGAGGCAGAAAACCCCGCCGGGGACAAACTGCCCCATGCCCTGTGGATGGACTGGATGCAACGGTTCGCAGCCGGGGATGTGCAGCACATGCTGCACCACGTTATGGATGCCCTGCGGCGGTTCATGGGCAGCACCCCCGCCCGCACCGACCTGTCCATTATCATTCTGGAACGCCGGTTCTGAAGGTGCTGGACGCTCTGCAACACTGCGCCTTCTTGATTGTCTGGGCAAAATAGCGCACATTCCCGACCGGGGATGTGCTGAAGCAATTCCCCTGCCCCGGCAGCACCCCGCAGGCGACAGCCTGCTTCCTTTTATCACCTGACGCACCGATCTTGCCGGACGTTCTGATCTTGATCTTACCGGACGCGCTGATCTTACCGGATGCGCTGCTCTTACCGGATGCGCTGCCCTTACCGAACGCGCTGATCTTACCGGACGGCCAAACACATTGGACCCACGCCATGCCCACCGACACGCCCCCCGACCATTGCCCCCCGCCGGACGCCCTTGCCAGCGCAACGGTTCCGCCGTCCATGCACGGGCAGCGGCTGGATGCCGCGCTAGTTCTCCTGCTGCCCCACACGGGCGTACGCCACAGGCGCAGGCTGTTTGAGACGCATACCGTGCTGGTGAACGGAAAACCCGGCTCCAAAGGAAGAACCGTGCAGGCAGGCGATGTGCTCTCGCTCTCTCCCCGGAAGGAGCAGATGCGCTGCGCCCCCTCTTCCTCTTTCACAGGCGGAGGGGACGAGAGGGACGGGCGAGACGTCCTTATGGCCGATTCGGTGCAGCAGAAGGTACGTATTGTGCGGGAACACGCGGGATATGCCGCCGTGTTCAAACCGGGCTGCATGCACAGTGCGCGCATTGCGGGCAGTGCCCCGGACGTGCCCGCAGCGTTCCAAGCCGCGCCGTCGCTTGAAGACCTGCTGCCGCAGCTTTTTCCTGACAAAGGCGCAGAGAACACCCCCATGCTGGTGAACCGTCTGGATTATCTCACATCCGGCATGGTGATCGTGGCCTTTGGCAACGAACGGCTGGAGACGTTCCGCCGCATGGAGAATGAGGGATTGGTGGAAAAACTCTATCTTGCGGTGGTGCACGGCACTGTTTCCGCCCCGTTGCACCTTGCACAGGGGCTGGATATGGCCCGCCGCAGGCAGACCCGCGTGCTGGAGCAGGAATCTGATGACCCGCTGCGCCATACCGGCGTGCTGCCCGTGCGCCCTGTTACGCCGCTCTCTCAGGTACAGCCGGAAGCAGCGTGCCCGCAGGACGGACGAGTGAACACGCCCGCCGACTGCACGCTGGTACTGGCTTCCATCCGCAAGGGCGCGCGGCATCAGATACGGGCACACCTTGCTCATGCGGGTTTTCCCATTGTGGGCGACCCGCTGTACGGCGTGCCCGCTCCGCAACCCGGCCATTGCACCCGGAACGGGACTGCGGACGGAGAACAGACCCCGTCCCACTCCTCCATCCTCTACCTGCACCATCACCACATAGAGTTCGGAGAATTCTGCGCCACCTGCCCGCCTCCCTGGGACGAATGGGCGGAGTGGGAGCCTGCGGAACGGTAAAAATGTCCGGCCTGTTTGCAACAGTTTCCGGCTACTGCCGCCTCCCCCTGACAGGCGCGGGCAAACGGCCTAATCCCCGCCCGCCTTGCCCGAAGGAGCACCGGCAGTGTTCTGCCTCTGGCCGTGTGCGGCGGAGTCTTTTTCCGTTACGGGCAAACCGGCCTTGTCCGCCAGCCAGCCTATCTGGCGGCACACGCCCATAAGCATGGCGAACTCGTGCCGCCGCAGGGCCATTTTCTGCAAAAAGCGGCGTACCGGCAGCATGAAGTAGTCCGGGTTGTCCTTGCGCAAAAAGTCTATGCGCATCAGCGTGTCGCGCAGGGTGCGGATTACGGTCTCCTGCTCGGCATGGGTACACAGGGGTGAAGGGGCACCGCTTGTACCGGGAACCAGAGGGGTGCGCACGCCATGCTTGAAGCATTCGTACAGCACAATGAGCACGGCCTGCGCCAGATTCAGGGAACTGGCCTCCGGATTCACGGGGATGGTCAGCAACTGCGTGCATATCTCCGTTTCCTCATTGGTCAGGCCCTTGTCTTCCGGGCCGAACACCACCGCCACGCGCGCGCCCTCTCCTATCTGTCCGGTGATGAGCGGAGCCGCCTTTTCCGGCGAAAGGATTTCGCGCCGCCAGCCGCCCGTGCGTGCCGTAGTGCCGTATACATGATGGAAACCGGAAAGCGCGGTGGCAAGGTCATCCTCCACACGGATGGAGCGGGCCAGTTCAGCCCCCTTGGGGGTTGCCAGCGCGAGGATTCTTTCATCGTCCCACCGCTCGGGGCGCACCACTACCAGTTCGCGCACTCCCATGTTCACGCAGGCGCGCACCGCCATGCCGATATTTTCCGGGAAACGGGGTTTTACCAGCACTACGGCAAGATCATTCAACATTGTCCCTACTGCCCTGTTGGATGTTGGAAGAGAAGAAGAGTAAAAAAGGCCCCGCAGGGCCGGAAAAACGCATCGGGTGCCACTGCCTGGATTCAGGCCCAGATATGTGATGCGCCGAGCACCAGCAGGCACACCCCTATGCCGAACTTGACCCCCATGCCCAGAAACTTGCCGAAGAACGCGCCCTTGGCAGACTGCACCGCCACATCAAAGGGCCTGCCCTGCGCAATCTCCACGATCAGGCAGCCGCCAAAGGCTCCGAGCAGTGCTCCGCCCAGCGCACCCAGCCCGAAAAAAAACGGCGCCCCCATGATTGCTCCGGCGATGGCTCCCACTATGCCGCCCACGTTCCCTTTGCCGGTACTTCCGTAGCGTTTGGCACCCAGCATCTGCACGCCGAACTCAAGCAGTTCACCCAGCAGCGCAAGCCCGCCCGCGATGATGAAGAAGGTGCTGTCCATGCCTGTAGCCTGCGCGGGATACATGAACCGCCACAGGGCCAATATGCCCAGCACCACCCAGTTTGCGGGCAGGGAAAAGAGGTGCAGACCCAAAGAAAGGGCCATCACCATGATGAATACGGACCCGATAAGCAGTTCCACACACGCCCCTGCATGGTTGTTGAAAAACAGTACGCACCGGCGGGTGCCTTACAAGCGGCATCAGGACTCGCGGCTGTCCACCACGCGCTGCGCCTTGCCTTCAGCCTTGGGCAGGCCGTTATTCTGCACAAGGTCCACGCGGGGCGTAATGAGCACCTCGTCACGCAGCTTGTTGGTGATGCGCTTCTGCAAGTCGCGCAGCACGCGCATGTCTTCCACGAAATGCTCTTCCTTTATCTCCACCTTCACGCGGATCTGATCCAGATAATTCTCGCGCTCCAGCACGATCTGATAATTCTCGCCCACTTCGGGGAAGCTCATGAGAATCTGCTCCACCTGCATGGGGTAGATGTTCACACCCTTGATGATAAGCATGTCGTCCGCACGGCCCAGAATGCGGTCTATACGGCGGTGGTGTCTGCCGCAGGCGCATTCGCCGGGGATGAACCGGGTAAGGTCCTTGGTGCGATAGCGCAGAATGGGCATTCCCTGACGGCACAGCGTGGTCATGACCAGTTCGCCCACCTCGCCCTCTGCCACAGGCTCCAGCGTGTCCGGGTCCACAATTTCCGCGATGAAGGCGTCTTCCCACACATGCATGCCTGCCTGCTGCACGCACTCAAAGGCCACGCCCGGCCCGTTCATCTCTGACAGGCCGTAAGAGTTGTACGCCTTTACGTCCAGCAGTTCCTCAATGCGCTTGCGGGTTTCCTCTGTGTGCGGTTCCGCGCCGATAAGGGCGATGCGCAGGGCCAGATTCTTCGCATCCTCGCCGCTGTCGCGGAGTGCCGCGCCGAAATAAAGCGCGTAGGAGGGAATGATGTGCGCCACCGTGGTGCGGAAGTCGCGCATTATCTTGAGCTGCCGGGTGGTGTTGCCCGGTCCTGCGGGAATGGTCAGGCACCCCAGCCGCTCCGCTCCGTAATGCAGGCCCAAGCCGCCCGTGAACAGGCCGTAGCCCGTGATATTCTGAAAAACATCCTCCCGCCGCACGCCCACCATGTGCATACAGCGGGCCATAAGGTCCGCCCACAGATTCAGGTCGTTCTGCGTGTAATGGATAACCGTGGGCGACCCGGTGGTGCCGCTGGAGGCATGCATGCGCACCATTTCGCATTGGGGCAGCGTGTTCAGCCCGTCGGGATACTGGGAGCGCAGGTCGTCTTTGGTGGTACAGGGAATACGCCGCACATCGTCCAGCGATTTCAGCGTTTCCGGCGCAATGCCTGCCTCCTTGAGGCGCTTTGCGTAAAAGGGCGAGCGCATGGCCTGTCCCACCACATTGCGCAGGCGCACCAACTGCGCGCGCTCAATCTCTTCACGACTCCAGAACTCTGCCCTGTCAAAACATTCCATGGAAAATCCTCTTGTTGCGCTATAAAGATGCAAAGAAAGAAAGTTTCTCCCGCGCGCCCCGCAATGTCAATCAATGCACAGCTACAGCCGATTACGGCCAGCCCTTATGAACGCTCTGCCCCGCCGCAGCCCTTGAGCAACCCGAAGCAGCCCGCCAGCATCATATCGCCGCCCGGAGCGATGAACTGTCCCTGCCCGCGCAGCATCTCGCGGCGGGGTCCGAGAATATAGGCAGGCCGGAACCCTTCTGCCTCTTCCGGCAGGGGCAGGTACATACAGCCATGCCCGCCGGATTCGCGCACCATGTCATCGGTGAGCCACCCCCGGCGGAATTCGGTGAGGTCTTCCGCGAGCTTCTCTGGCGAGAGCATGCCCGTATGGTGTTCATACACGCCCAGCACGCGCTCCTTGTACACCAAAAACGCCACCAGATGGCTGTTGCCCGCGTTCACCACCAGCACTCCTTCGCGATAGCTCCGGGCTACAATGTCCGGCATAAACAGCGCGCCGAGCAGCGCGGCAGCGGCAGAATCCGCCACTGGTCCGCCGCCTGTCGCTTTCTGGATGGCGGCAAGGCGCGTCATGGGTTCCGGAGCCACCTCGTAAACCAACGCGGCGGGATCGCCTTCGTACCTGGTGAGCAGGTCGCGCCACAACATGAACCGCCCCACCCGGTTGCCGCCGGAGAGGATATCCGGGTGGTAGCCGTGGTCCTGTGCCGCCGCGACCACCTGATCCGGATAGGCAAGCCCGCACATGCCCAGAAAGGCACTCCACCAGCCTGCGTCATAATCCGCCAGCGCAACGGGGGAATATCCGCCCGGGCACCTTTCCTCTATGGTGAATCCCCACCGGCGAACGGTATCGGGATTATCATGCAGCGCAAAAGCCGCCTCCGGGTGCACCGCCACCTGCAATCCCGCCTCCAGGTGCTTCTTCAGCGCGCCGAAAAAACCACCGCCCATGTTGCTGCCGTGCAGGTACACCGATGCCCCCTGCCGCGTCAGGGCTTCCACCCGTTGCGCCACCAGCCGCGCAGGGGCCGGCAGGACGAACTTGGGGCAGTTTTCCAGTTCCCTTCCGGGCGTGTAGTACAGAACATCCTGAGTGCCGCTGCCGATATCCAGCAGCAATATGGAACGGGGCATGGGGGTAATCCTCGTCATGGGCTGAAGCATGGTATGAAGCTCGCAAGGCTGATTCGCCATAGATTGTTTGTCGCGGAATTGTTACCGCGATCATGCCGTTTTGCAAAGCCCAAACAGCGTATGCACCACACACGGCCCTGTCGCAAAATGCCGCTTATCCAAAAAACTTCTTGCCAACGCCCCGCCCTTTTGCATATATATCGCCTCCGCGCTGACACGGAAAAAGTCAGCAGCATGGACCTTGCCGGGGTGGTGGAATTGGTAGACACGCTATCTTGAGGGGGTAGTGGGAGAAATCCCGTAAGGGTTCGAGTCCCTTCTTCGGCACCATGGAAAGATAAAAGGATTACAGCAACTGGCTGTAATCCTTTTTTTCGTTCCGCAGAGACAACAAAAGAGAACGACTGGTTCTTTTGAAATTGAAAGAAACGTCAACGTGCACAGAGACATGGACCACTTGTGCAGGAGATCCTTGAGTCAAAGCTCAACTCGTCCGCATGACGGGCGCAGGAGGCTAACGCCCCCTGCCGAAGTCCACATCCATATCCTTGGGGGCGGAAACCGTGACCGTGTGGGTGATGACCTGCTGCCCCCGCGGTGCCAGTTCCAGCTCCCATACGAAGGTGCGGTCCTCTGTTTTGCGCGGGGCAGGCTGCGAGGCCGTTTCCACACGGATATCCGTATGGCCGGGCTGCGGCTCCGGCTCCTCCACCACAAGGGCTACAGGGTGCGGGCGGTTGTTTTGCAGGGTGATATCCCAAGCCCATACCATGCTCTGCCTGCGGCCGATCACGCCCTTTTCGCCCCCCTGCTTGTCCAGCAGGCGCATGGTTGCCGTCACCAGCGGGTCTGCGCCGAAATACAGATCGGTCTCGCTGCCGGAAAGCCCGAATCCCCGCTTGCCCACCAGTGCCCCGTCCACAAGGAACATGGCCGTTCCGTGCGGCATTTCACGCGGTTCGGCAAGCGCCACCCGCGCCGTCAGATACGCCTTGTCATCGCTGGCGGGCCGCGCGGTATACACAAACGGCGTGGTCCACCATTCGGCCACCACAGGCAGCAGCATGCGCCTGCCCGCAGGCACCGTTCGCTCGCCCAGATCCCAGACGGCGTAGGTGCCCCGCTGCACCTGCACGGGGGCGGCATCCATTGCCTTCATCATGGGCGCGGCGCGCATGCCTGCACCTTCCATGGCGGCTTCTGCGCGGAGCAGCACCGGCTGCTGCTGCCCGATCAGCCACTCATGCAGATAGGGAGGATCCAAGGTGACAAAGCGTTCCATGGTGGCGAGGGCAATGCGGGCATTTTGCCAGTCCATGCCGGACGACTGCTCTATCTCCGCCTCAAAATTCATTGCCACCCTGCCCTCTCCGGGGCGGGCGTCGAAGCGGTACAAAGGCGTCCATCCGCTCCCGGCCAGCACGTAGCTATACCGCATGCCCACCGTTGCCGGAGCATCTGCAAGCACCGCCTGCACGGTCCATGTCTGCGCCTCGCCGCCTCTGGCACGCTCCAACTGCTCCTCAACACGCTTTACCGCCGCGTCCAGTTCCTGCTGCCTGCGACCGATGTCATACCGTGCGGCATGCAGGGAAGCCAGATGCCGCGCCATGGCCGCGTCCACCCTTTCCAGTTCCACCGCCGTCACTTCCGCCATGCCGGAATCTGACCACAGGGCAATACGCGCCTCGGTTGCCTGCAACTCACCCGTTACCAAGGCCCGTTCACGCGACAGGCGGTCCAGCTCGGCACGCAGGGCCACCACGGGCTCCTGCTCCTCTGCAGTTACCCGCTCCCAGCGAACGTCCGCAAGGGTGCCCTTATCCGGCACAAGACGCAGAGTTGCCGGGTCCGCCTGTGCGGGCAGGCTGATGACCACCCCCCGCTGTCCGTCAGAAAGGGGCCGCTGTTCCAGCGTCTGCACGCATTCCAGCAATGCCCTGTCGGGAAAGAGCGTGACGGCGGCAGGCGAAACAGGTGCAGAGCCGGATGTGCTGGCAACCGCATACGCAGGAAGCACCGCCGAGCACAGCACCGCCATAAGAGGCAACGCGCTCACAGCCGGGTATGATAGAAAAAAGGCGCGACCCGCTGCAACAGCACGACGGAACACGCGCAGGCATGAACTATGGAACATGGCAAACTCCTTGTATTCGGGAAAAAGAAACCGATTCCGCTCTGCAAAACCTTTCCGCCGCTGACCTGTGCAGCCTTACCGTTCAGACTCCTGCTCAGCCCCCGTTCAGGTTCACTGTTCAGGCTCCGCACCCGCAGGCAGACCGACGGATATATTCAGGGTTTGCAGAAAGAACGTATCACACAAGCTCGGTGTCGTCATGCGTATAGGCGGGAGAACAGCAGCACAGCACCACAAGAGGGGTATCGCCTGTGTTTATCAGGCAGTGCGGCACACCCGGTGCAATGCACACCGTGTCGCCTGCCGCAACCGGAAAGGTCCGGGGGCCCAGCGTCATCTCACCGTTGCCCGAGGTGAAGTGGTATATCTCCTCGGTGCGCCCGTGCACATGGGCAAGGGTGCGCCCCCCGGCGGGCACCTGCGCCTCTGCCAGCGATTGATGCGCATTGCCGTGCACTGCCGGGTGCATCAATTCCCGGATAACGGAACCGTCTTTGGTCACATAGGAAGGAACGGAAGCATAGCGCGTTTTCATGCCGCCTCGCAGAAAGCCCCCTGCGGTCCGTCGGACCGAGGGGGCTTGAAGGTTTGCATCAGAACATCTGTTTAAGCAGGTCTTCGCCGCTCTTTACGTCATCCTGCTCGCCCCGCCGGACGGGTTCGCCGGAAACAACAGAGGGCTGGCTGCCCTGCTTGAAGGGCAGAAAATAGGACTCCGAAGAGCCGGGACCGGCAATCTGCCCGGTTTTTCCGTCAATCTGCACCTGCACAATACCGGGCGGCACGGGAAAATCCATAGGCGGATACGTTTCTTCCACCGCCATGCGATAATCGCGCACAATGGGGGATGCGGCACGCGCGCCCGTTTCCCATTTACCCATGGGGGCCACCTGATCAAACCCCACGTAGGCGACCGTGACCAGATAAGGCGTAAAGCCCACAAACCATGCGTCCTGCTCATCGTTGGTGGTGCCGGTCTTGCCCGCTATGGGCCTGTTAAGCACCTTGAGCCGCTGCCCCGTTCCATCGCTGACCACCTCTTTCAGAATGCTGGACATGATGTAGGCGGTCTGCGGGCTCATGGCCTCATGCGGCTCGGACTGGAAGGTGGCTATGGAATCGCCCCATGCATCCTGAATGGACCTGATCATGCGGTGGTTTATCCATGTGCCGCCACGCGCGAACGACGTATAGGCTTCCGTCAGGTTGATGGGAGAAACAGCGGTTGCTCCCAGGCTTACCGAAAGGTTGTGAGGAAACGGCCCTTCCAGCCCCATGGCCTTGGCCCGCTCCGCAATGGCGGGAATGCCTATCTTCTGCGCCACGCGGATGGTGCACAGGTTGCGCGACTTGACCAGCGCGGTGCGGAACAGCGTGGGCCCGTAGAACACACCTTCAAAGTTCTCCGGACGCCATATCTGGGAAGTGGCGGCGTCCATGTACACGATGGGCGCATCCAGCAGCATGGAGGCGGCGGTGTAGCCGTTGTCCAGCGCAGTGGCATACACCACGGGCTTAAAGGCGGAACCGGGCTGCCGCTTGGCCTGCGTGGCGCGGTTGAACTGGCTGTCCGCAAAGGAATAGCCGCCCACAAGCGCCACCACATCGCCGTTTTCCGGCTCTATGGAAACCAGTGCGCCCTGCACCGCAGGGTACTGTTCCAGCGCCATGGGAAGAACATCCCCTTCTCCCAATGCCAGCGGGTTCCACCCGGACTTGGAGTCTTTGGGAACCGCCACGGATGCCCAGACCACATCACCCGCATTCAGCACCTGCCGCGCGTCCTTGATGGAGGGCACCTGATCGGTCGCCAGCTTCAGGTTATGCGGCCGGCACCAGCCCATGGTGGAAACCGGGATATATCCCTTGTAGCCGCCGATACGCACATTGGCCCCGGCAGCATCCACTGCGGTGACAAGCACTCTGTGCCACCGCCCGTCGGCCAGCGTTTCCGGTGCTACGCCGTTCTGTTCCAGATACGCCGCAAACTCTTCCTTGGGCACGGTGCGCAGCGGACCATCCCAGCCCCGTCTCTTGGAAGAATCCTCCAGCCCCTTGCGCAGAGCCTGCTCGGCGGCTGCCTGATGCTGCAGGTCCACGGCGGTATGAATATGCAGGCCGGATTCGTACACGGCATCCTCGCCGTAGCGGGGAAGGGTTATGCCCAGCTTCTGCATATTCTCTTCGCTGAGAAAATCGATGAGCCTGCGGCGCACTTCTTCAAGATACCATGAGCCCACGGTCCAGCTGGGATCATCCATGCTTTTGAACGCCAGTTCCTGCGCCAAAGCCTCGTCATGCTCCGCCTGCGTAATCCACTGCAGGCTCAGCATGCGTCCCAGCACATAGGTCTGCCGTGCCTTGGCAAATTCGAACTGGCGCAACGGGTTGTACTTGGAAGGCGACTGGGTAAGCCCCGCCATCATGGCGGATTCTGCAAGGGTTAACTCGCTGGAATGTTTTCCGAAGTACGTTCTCGCCGCAGCTTCCACGCCATACGCGCCCGCCCCCAGATATATCTGGTTCAGGTAGATGGTGAGGATCTCATCCTTGCTCAGGTAGCGTTCCAGCCGGTAGGCAAGGATGGCTTCCTTGATCTTGCGCTCGTACTTCTTTTCCGAGGTCAGCAGCAGTTGCTTGATGATCTGCTGCGTGATGGTGGAGCCGCCCTGCCGGATGCTTCCGGCCTGCATGTTGCGCACGAAGGCGCGGGCAATGGCCCGGAAGTCAATGCCGTCATGCCTGTAGAAGCTGTCGTCTTCTGCCGCCAGAAAACTCATGGGCAGGTAAGAGGCCATGTCGTTCAGAGAGACGAGAAACCGCTTTTCGCGGTAGAAATACCCCAGCACCGCGCCATCTCGCGCATATACGGTGGTCACCAGCGGGGGGCGGTAGTCCGCAATCTTGGTAAATCCGGGAAGGTCCTTGGAGGCCCACCAGTATATGCCGGAAAGTCCCAGCGCGCCCAAGGCAACGCACAGCATCATCATAATGATGCCATACAGGAAAAACTTCTTCATATTCCACTCTCTGCAGAGTAATCGTCTGTTTTCGCCCGCTGCACAATGCCGTTTTCGCGGGAATTTGTACCATCAATGCACACGCATAGCCCTTTACGGCTGCGGGAGCATGAGCATGTTCACGGCTTCGATGTTTCACGGCGGCGCAGGGGATACGCTTCCCACTGCCTGACCGGACATTTGCCGTGCAAGGTTCTATGCAGTCCTTTCGTTGCCCCTAGTAGTCCCTGAGCGCGAACAAGGCAACAGGAATCGAACACCTCTATCCGGCCACGTTTCCCGGCACGATGCTGTCGCGACCGGCACCGGGCGGACATAACGAAGCAGGGGGGATAGTGCCATTCGCCTTACTTTCCGCAATCTCCCTCGTCCGGTTCCAGCCCCCATGCCAGCAACAGCCTGCCGAAGATATGGCGCACTTCTTTTGCCGACACGCCGAGCAGGGCAAGAGATTCCGGCACGGTGGCGGTTTCCCGGCACACCAGACACCCCGATGCGGTGAACATGGTCAGCATTTCTCCGCGTACCCAGAAGGGAAACAGCAGGCAGAACCACGGGCGCACCTCGCGGGGCAGGCGGCACCCGGCTGAAGTAAGAAACACGCACTGCCCCCGTGCATCGGAAGCCAGCCGCAGATGGGTTCCCTGAGGCGGGAAGAGTTCCTCCACCCGCTTTTCCCGCAGGGGAAACAGACGGCGCATGGTATCCAGAAACGGACGGGTGTTGCGCTGCTCGGCAAATCCACCCTCTTCCCGGCAGTAGTCCACTATCCGCGACCATTCGGAGCGGGAGAGCGGAAAGCAGAACTCCTCGTTTCCCGGCTCCACATAACAGCAGGTGGGCCCCTGCGTGGCGCAGCGGGCGCAGACGTGGGGGTCGCCTCCGGTGTGCGGCTGGCTCACATCAATACACTCCGAAGCTCTGGCGCGGCCAGTGCCCGTTAAAATTACGCAGGGTCACTATGTAGAAGGTACGCCCCTTCCTGCCCCTGTGCGTTGTCTCATACCTGATATACGAGGATTCCTCAAACATCGCCGCAAGGCCGGGCGGCACGGGCGGATTCTCCTTGCCCACGTACACGGCGTCCCAGCCCACCTTGTCCTGCGGTCCGGGCCACAGGTCGTACTGACTCATGCGGCGGCCGAAATCCACGCAATACGTATATGGCTTCCCCGGCGCGTAATACGCCAGAGAGGCCGTTACATCGTAGGCACTGGAAAAAAAGAACACCTTGTCCGGGTCCGGCAGGCTGCGCTGCACCTCGCCCAGCTTGTTGCCCAGATCGTGCCAGCCCATGAGCCGCACCGCCGGGTTAAGCTTTTCCGGCAGAGGCAGATAGGTAAGACCATGCACCAGCAGAAAAACGGCCATGCCAAGCCCCACCCAGACCGGACGCCACGCAAACCGCCTGCCCCGCGCCGTAACCGCCGCACGCCGGACCATGAGCGTTCCCCTGTCTACCGCCATGGCGGCAAGGATAATTCCCGCCACATAGCTCATGGCCGACCAGTTGGGGTAGATGCGGGTATGGAAGCTCCAGACAATGAAAAACAGCCACAGCATCCAGAACCCGGCCGCCAGCAGCAGGCTGCGACGCACATGAGCCAGATCTTCGCGCACGGCCACAGGAGCCGAACCGCTCCGCCAGAAGGAAAGCGCGCGCCACGCCCCGGCCAGCATGAAGACAAACCACCACGGCGTGATAAGCCCCACCTGCGCCCCGAAATATTCCGGGAACCTGTCGAACCGGATAAGCGGCTTCGGTTTGGAAGAGGTTACCCCCGCCAGTGTTCCCACATGTTTGAAGCCCACCCAGTCATGCTGCATGTTCCAGATGAGAATGGGCACAAATCCTGCGGCGGCTCCCACAGCCATGGCCGTAAGCGCACGCAGGGCAAACCGCCGCGAGAGCATGCGGTGTCTGTACAGGCCCGCCATATACAGCACGGCCACGCCGAACATGGCCAGCATCATATATTTGGCCAGCAATCCCAGTGCCATGGAAACAGCCAGCAGCACATACGGCAGGGGCGCATCTTCACGCTCGCCCGCCCAGTAGAGCGAAAACAGCGCAACGGCCCAGCACAGCAGCAGGGGGCTGTCTGTGGTCATGAGTATGCCGGAAACCATGAACAGGGGCGTTGTGTTGGCGATAACCAGCGTCCAGAGCGCCACCGTGGGCATGCGCATGAGCCGCGCCACGCCGAAATAGAGCACCATCTGGGCAAGGCAGGAATGCAGCACCGCGCCGAAACGCACGCCGAGCCCTGTATCGCCGAACACGCCTGTCCACAGCTTGATAACCCACGCGATGAGCGGCCCCTTGGAGTAGTATGAAAGCTGCAACCTGCGGGTCCAGTCCCAGTACTGGGCCTCGTCCTGCACGAGGTCGAGCTGTTCGCTGGCCACAAACCACAGGCGCACGGCGGTGGTGAGAAATATGATGGCGGCGGCGACCAGTGCGGGTCTGCGCTGCCAGAGGGGAGCCTGTTGCAAAAAACACCTCACGGAGCATTTCCGGGGCCGGACCCCGATTTCTGAAACGAGTGCAGCTTAGCTTCTGCGCACGGCGGTGTCCAGAACGGCGGGATGCCGGAATATACCCCACGCAAACGCCGCGCCCCGTACAAAAACCCTCGCCCAAACAAAGCGCCCCCGCATGACAACGGGGGCGCAAAACAGTAACAAAAACGCCGGTACCATAGAATACTGACCGTGTGAACGGAAACAGGCATGTGCCCGCTCCACCCGGACATGCCCTAAAAACTCTTAATGGCCCGCTGACAGAACGCCACGGTATCCTTGGACATGTTTTCCACGCCCGGAGCGTCCGGGCCGAACAGCCTGCGGCGGTTCACGCCCACAAGCAGGGTGGCGATGACCAGCGCCGTTTCCGGCACGGGCACATCTTCACGCACGGTGCCGTCCTGAATGCCCCGCTTGAGGCAGGCCACCACTGTTTCCGCAAGGAAATCGTAAAAATCCTGCATAGCCCTGCGGGCGCTTTCTATGGTGGTATAGGTGTTGAGAAGCACCTTGAACTCGGTGTTCCGGCCATCCACAAATCCGCACAGATCAAGGATGAGCGTCTCTATGAGACAATATCCGGACTTCTGCCGTTCTCTTATCTGGCTCAGCAGATCTCTGTAATCTGCCATGAAATTCTCGACAATCACGTCGAAAATCTGCTGTTTGGACTTGTAATGCCTGTATATCGCCGCATCCGTCACCATGGACGTTTTGGCTATCTGCGCGATGGTGGTTCCCTTGAACCCGTTCTCCGCGAAAAGTTGCTTGGAATTCTCCAATATCAGGTCTTTGGATGATGCCATGGATGCCTCGTTGTGGTAAAAACGTTGCGGCACAGCCGGTTGCGCGCCTCGTAACGGGCAACGTCATACGGCAGGCGGATATGGTTGCATCCGCACGCCGGGCAGCGCCAGCAGCATAGTGCACCTTCGGGCCGCAAAATGCAAACGCGCAGGTGCATACACGCAACACTACAACAAATCCTGCCCTGTTCCCGTGTATTCGCGGGGCACTTCCTCACCCCGCAGCACGCGCAGGGCTCCCGCCGCAAGTGCCTGCATTTCTTCCACGTCCGGCAGCACCACAAAGGGCGCGACAAACCCCGCCCGCCTGCGCAGCCGTTCCACCAGCCGCACGCTGCGGGCCATGCCGCCTGTTATGACAACAGCGTCCACGCCGCCCTGTCCCCGGCTGTTCTCCACCCCGTCGAGCAGGGCAGGGGCAAGCGAGACCAGTTCCTTGGCAATGGCATAGGCCATGGCCTCAAAAACCTCTGCCGCTGCGGTATCTCCGGCTTCCATGCGCCGCTCCACCTCGCGCAGGTCGTTGGTGCCCAGATGCGCCCACAGCCCGCCCTCTTTGAGAATCACGCGCCGCAACGCCTCGAAGGTATAGGTGCCTTCGTGCACCAGTTGCAGCACACCCAGCGCGGTGAGCCTGCCTGTTCTTTCCGGTGAAAAAGGCCCGTCGCCGTCCAGCGCGTTCACCACATCGCAGATGCGCCCGTGCCGGTGCGCGGCAACGGATATGCCGCCGCCCATGTGGCAGACCAGAAACTTGCCCGCCTCATAGGCAATGCCCAGCCGCCGGGCAGCGGTGCGCGCCGCCGCGCGCTGCGAAAGCGCATGAAAGACGCTGCGTCGGGGCAGTTCCGGCAGGCCCGATATGCGGGCCACGGGGTCCAGTTCATCGGTGACCACCGGGTCCACGATTATGGCCTCCACCCCGTGGAGCAGAGCAAATTCCCTTGCCAGCGGAGCGCCCAGATTGCACGGGTGCTCGCCGTGCCGCGCGCAGGCAAGGTCGTCCAGCATGGGCTGCGTGACCCGCCACGCACCGCCGCGCATGGGGGCCAGCAGTCCGCCGCGTCCCACCACGGCGGCAAGGGGCGCAGTGCCGTAGCCATGCGATTCCAGCGCATCCACGATGGCGGCACGGCGCAGGGGCAGTTGCTCCGCCACGCTTTCGTACCGGCGCAGCGTTGCCTTGTCGTGCTCCACCGTATGCGAAAAAAGTTCGGTCTCCGCATCGTACAGGGCAACCTTGGTGGAGGTGGAACCGGGGTTTATGGCCAGAATGTGCAGGCCCTGATTGCGGACTTGCTGAGCGGCACCGGCCTGTTGCGCCCGTTCGCCTGCATGGGGGGGGATGCTCTGGTGGGCAGGTGTCATGTTTCTCTCCCGCCGGAAGCAGTCTGGTCAGAAGCTGTTTGGCCGGAAGCTATCTGGCCGGAAACAGTCTGGCCGGAATCATTCTGGCCGGCACACACGCTGTTTCCCGCAGCAGCGGCCATGAGCGTGGCAAGGGCTATGGAAAAGAACTTGGTCCTGTCCGTATCTCCGCGCGAAGGCAGCACAATGGGCACACGGCTGCCCGCCACGATGCCCGCCATGTCCACGTTCATCATGGAGGTGAGCGCCTTGTACAGAATGTTACCGCTCTCTATGTCCGGGGCGACCAGAATATCCGCCCGCCCCGCCACGGGGTTGTCCACGCCCTTGCATTCCACCGCACGGGCGGAAACGGCAAGGTCCAGCGCAAACGGCCCGGCCACCTGCGCATCTCCGAACTCGCCCTGCTCACCCATGCGCGCGACCATCTGGGCATCCAGCGTGGCGGGCATGGCGGGGTAAATGACTTTTTCCGTGGCCGCGAGCATGGCCACGCGGGGGGCGGAAATGCCCAGCGCCCGCGCCACCGCCAGCGCGTTGCGCACGATATCGGCCTTACGTTGCAGGTTGGGGGAAATGTTGATGCCCGCATCGGTCAGAATCATCAGCCTGTCCTGTCCGGGGGCGCCAAACACGCCCACGTGCGAAAGCACCCCTGCGGGCGGCACGCCGGTTTCCTTGTTCAGCACGCCGCGCAGCAGCACATCGGTGCTCACCTTGCCTTTCATGATGGCTCCGGCATCGCCCGCGCGGTACAGGCGTATGCACTGCTCCACCGCTGCGGCAGGCTCCGGGGCGTGGTGGAATTCGAAGGGGGCAAGGTCCGCGCCCAGCCGTTCCGACACACGCGCCGTCTGCTCCCTGTCGCCCACGAAAATGGGCTCTGCCAGTCCCCGTTCATGAGCGGCAAGGCAAGCCTGAATGACAAAGTCCTCGGCGCAGGAGGCCACCGCCAGCCGCGGGACACCGGGCATGCCCAGCACCCGCTCCACCAGCCCTTCCAGAGTTCGTATGGTCATGCGCGCTCCGCCGTCACTCATCGCCACGCTTCAGGGCAACCACGCCTGTGCGGCACAGGCTGCGTATGCCGTGGGGCCGGAGCATCTTGATAAGCCCGTCCACCTTGTCTTCGTCGCCGGTTATCTCCACGCTGATGGTTTCCTGCCCCATGCCTACCACGTTGGCGCGAAAAACCTCAAATATCTGCATGACCTGCGCCATGCTTTCCCGCGTGAATCCCACCTTGATGAGGGCCATCTCCCTGTCCACAAACTCCTTGCGAGACAGGTCATCCAGTTCCGCTATGGAATCCAGCGTCTTCAGCTCTTCCAGCACGGCTCCTATCTGGTCGTCATGGTTCTCTACCGTTATGACGAGGCGGGAGACGTCAAACTCTTCCGTCTCGGCACAGGAAATGGACTTGAAGTTCACCCGGTGCCTGCGGAAAACATCCGTTACTTCGGCAACAGCGCCGAAACGATTCTTCACCAGCGCGGAGATGGTATGTTTCATATGGTCTGCACTCCTTGATATGCTCCGCGCACTATAGCCTGCTCCGCCCCGCTCCACAACAGCCCCCGGTAATGTCACGCCTGTGCGCAGGGGCAGCGCAATAACAGCGGCCCGCGCACACGGCAGCGGGCTTACTGCCGTGCGGCGGACCGCAGGGTGTGACCGGGCTGCGCGCAGGGGCAGCCCGCAGTGCAAAATTTTCCGTCAGAACAGCAGGGCAACCATGCCGTTTCCGGCGCTGAACAACTCCGGTACCTCCAAACCTAAAAACACAGCGCATTCCGTGCCGTACCGCGCCCCCTGTTCAGGGAGACGCGCGGGCGTGCCGCGGGCAGCATCAGATATCAAAACAGCCCCGCTCATCCATGACCGGGCAGACAAGGTCCACCCCGGAGCGCAGGTGCAGGTCCATGAGTGTTCTGAGCGACTGGGGCGTGTGGCGCGAAAGGCGCGCGGTAAATGCCCTGAGCAGCGCGGGAGAGGCGCGCCCCTGCAAATACAGCCGCCGCAGCCACTTCCACCTGTCACGGTAAGGGTAACAGCGGCTCACGCCTGCCTTGGCAATGGCCCTGTCCATGGCCTCCACGGCAAGGTCTCCCTGCCGCAGCACCATAAAGTCGCGGCCCCACGCCGTGAGCCCCTGCCGTGTCTGTTCTGTCTGGTGTTCCGGGTATTCCGGCACTCGGTATCCCATAGCCCACCTCCCTCGTCAAAAGAGGCTCTTCCACCTACTACGAAATATGAGGATTCGCACAGGCAAAGGCAATGATTCTTTGCGCCGCAGCGCGGAATATCATGTGCGCTACAACCCGTGCCAGCCTCACGCCTTCTTGCGCAGCACGGGTAAAACAGCTAGACAGTTTCTTTAGCCTATACGCACGGTGCCCCTGCGGCACCTTAAGGAGCATACATATGTGTGGCATCATTGGTTATACCGGCCACAGGCCCGCTGTTCCGCTCATAATAGAAGGGCTGCGCAGCCTTGAATACCGCGGATACGACTCCGCAGGCGTGGCCTTTATCCAGCACAAGGACCTTGTCACGGTCCGGGCGGAAGGCAAGCTTGCCAATCTGGAAAACAAGCTGATGGGCATGAACGTTTCCATTGCCACCTCCGGCATGGGGCACACCCGCTGGGCCACCCATGGTATCCCCGTGGAACGCAACGCGCACCCGCACATGTGCAGCGATGGTTCGCTGGCCATCATCCATAACGGCATCATTGAAAATTACCAGCCGCTCAAGAACGAACTGAAGGCGCTGGGCTACACCTTCTGCTCGGAAACAGACACCGAGGTGCTTGCCAACCTTATTGCGGAAGGACGCAAGCAGACAGGCGCGCTGGACAAGGGTATAAGCTGGGCGCTCCAAAGGGTGGAAGGAGCGTATGCCGTGGTGGTTTACGCACTGGACATGCCCGGTGTTATATTTGGCGCGCGCCTTTCCAGCCCGTTTGTGCTGGGGGTGGGACAGGGTGAAAACTTTGTGGCCTCGGACATTCCCGCCTTTTTGCCCTACACCCGCGATGCCGTGTTCCTTGAAAACGGCGAAATGGCCCGCATAGAGGCCAACAGCTGGCAGGTGCTGGACGTAAAGACGCTGGAACCCATTGAAAAACAGGTGCACCACATCCAGTGGGACGTGCAGGCCGCCCAGAAAGGGGGCTACAAGCACTTTATGCTCAAGGAGATTTTTGAGCAGCCCCGCGTTATCACCGACTGCATGACGGGCCGCGTGGACTGGCAGCGCAAGGAAGTTTCGCTGCCGGAACTGGATGCCCTGCCCGTGCCGCGCCGCCTGCATATTGTGGCCTGCGGCACCAGCTACCATGCGGGCATGTGGGGCCGCCATCTGCTGGAAAACTGGGCGCAGATTCCCGTGAATGTGGAAATTGCCTCGGAGTTCCGCTACCGCAATCCCATTCTTGACCCGGATGACGTTATTCTTGTCATCAGCCAGTCCGGCGAAACGGCAGATACGCTTGCCGGGCTGCGCATTGCGCGCGAGCGCGGCATACGGGTTATAGGCCTGTGCAACGTGGTGGGGTCTTCTATCGCGCGGGAATCCGATACGGTTATTTACACGCAGGCCGGGCCGGAAATTTCTGTAGCCTCCACCAAGGCCATGTGCTCGCAGATGACCGTGCTCACCCTCATGGCACTGGCATGGGGCAAGCGCAAGGGATGCCTTGCGGACGACATTCTCCAGAACGCCGTGACGGGCCTTTCCAAACTTCCCGGCCAGTTGGAAATGGAACTGCCCCGCATGCGCTCTGAGGCGCAGAGCATTGCCCGCCAGTACTCCTCTGCCCGCAGCTTCTTCTTCCTTGGTCGCGGACAGTGCTACCCGCTGGCGCTGGAAGGCGCGCTGAAGCTCAAGGAAATCTCTTACATCCATGCGGAAGGCTATGCCTCCGGCGAGATGAAGCACGGCCCCATTGCGCTTATAGACCCGGCCTTCCCCACCTTTGCGCTGGCGCTGAGCGACGGCCTGTATTCCAAGGTTAAATCCAATCTGGAAGAGGTGCAGGCACGCTCGGGCAAGATCATTGCCCTTGCCAACCCCGGACACGACCTGAATGTGGACCACACATGGATTATCCCGGAAGCATGGGGCCCGCTCGGCTCCTTCCTTGCCCTGCCCGCCTTGCAGCTCTTCAGTTATGAGGCGGCGGATTATCTGGGCAAGGACGTGGACCAGCCCCGCAACCTTGCAAAGAGCGTTACCGTGGAATAGCTGTGCCGGTGCCTGCGGCAGCCCTTTGCAACCGAACGTGAAACCATGCCCGTGGGAGGCTCCATGTCTCAATTTGCCGATGTGACTGTTCTTAAACAGGCGAACGTTTATTTTGAAGGCAAGGTTACAAGCCGCAAGATAGTGTTCCCGGACGGTTCTTTCAAAACGCTGGGAATTATGCTGCCCGGCGAGTACGAGTTTGGCACTGATGCGGCTGAGGTGATGGAGATAATGCAGGGCACGCTCAAGGTGCTGCTGCCCGGAGCCGAATGGCGCACCGTAACGGCGGGCGAGAGCTTTGACGTTCCCGCCGGAATACGGTTCAAGCTGGTGGTGGAAACCCTTGTGGACTACTGCTGCTCGTACATCCGCTGACAGGCTGTTCATTACGGGCAGGAGGGAAGGCGGAAGACGCCGCCTGCCGGAGCGGATGTTGCCGGTACGGCATGGTGCGCGGAGCGGCTGCCGGATAGCGCGGGAAGAATGGGAACGTGTTCAGGGATGAGGGGACCTTCATCTGCTTGACACGACAGATTCGTGTATATACATAGTATATACACGCGCTACACCTATTCCATGACCTGAGAGGGAACCCATGCACACAACTACCAAGCTTGCCAAATGGGGTAACAGCCTTGGCATTCGCATTCCCAAGCACCTCGCGACCGAGATAGGACTGGATGAGGGCGCCCTTATTGAAGTCTTTTCCCGCGAGAATGAGCTTGTGGTGCGTCGCCGGTCTCCTGCGAAGCGGTATGACCTTGGGGAGCTGCTTACGCAGATCACGCCGGAGAATCAACACTCGGCTGTTGATTGGGGGCCGGAAACAGGAGGCGAGGTTTGGTAACGCCTCTGGAGAAAGGGTCGCTTATCTGGGTTAACTTTGACCTGCAAGCAGGACACGAACAGGCAGGGCATCGCCCCGCGCTGGTGATAAGCGAAGCAGCCTACTTAGCGGCAACAGGCTTGGCACTTGTTGTGCCGGTGACGAGCCACAAAAAAAACTACCCCTTTGAAGTAACGCTCCCTGCCGGGTGTGCTATTTCGGGGGTAATTCTTTCTGATCAGGTTAAATGCCTTGACCTTAAGGCACGAATGTTCAAGCTGGCGGGCAAAGCCCCGCAAGATGTTGTTGACGACGTGCTTGCCAAGCTTGCGGCCTTGGTCGGGTGGACGTAACAGGGGAGTGAGGGATTGGTGACAATGGGCCGAACATGAAAACGGGGTCCTAAGCGGCCCCTATTGTTTTTGCTTTTGAACGTTACGCCACCAACCGGCATCGGTATTCATACATACCTGCAGCCACTTGACATATATGGCTGACGATTATACGCGCTTACCTACCTGCCCGCTGCACACTGCTGCCGCACATGCAGACCTTCATCAGGCACGCAAGCCTGCCAGACAAAACCAGATCAAAGCAACCGCGTTACCGCGCGCACCTCATAAACTTCCGCCGCTTTGATCATACCTTCTGCGCACATGTTCGCAAAACATGCGCTGTACCTTACCATGAAAAGCACACTGGACGACAGACATCTGCTGGAACAAGGCCCTGTAAGCAGGCTCTTTTGTAAATACGCGCTGCCAAGCGTGGTTACTGTTGTATTCTTCGGCATTCAGAATATTGTTGATGGCGTAATTGTGGGCAACCATATAGGCCCGGACGCCATGGGCGGCATAAACATTATTCTGCCGCTCTTCAACATTATGCTGGTGGTTGCACTTGTTGTGGGCGTTGGCAGCCAGACCCTTGTGAGTCTGGGGCTGGGTGAGCAGAATATTGCACGTTCTCAGGATGCCATGACCACCGGGTTCTGGACGCTGGTTCTGGTGGGCCTGCTGACAACGCTGCTCCTGATACTGCTTGCCGAACCGCTCACACGGCTGATGGGCGCGGACGAGCGGCTGCTGCCCCACGCACTGGGCTATCTTTACGGACTGGCGCCTTTTACGCTTCCGCTGATTTTGTGCTTCTATTCCGACATCATGCTGAAGGCACTGGGCTACCCCAAGGTTTCCATGTCCATCATGTCTTCTGCGGTTGTGCTGAACATACTGCTGAGCCTTATTTTTGTGATCGGCCTTGGGTGGGGCACGATGGGTGCCAGCATTGCCACGGGCATTGCCTTCAGCACCGGGTTTTTGGTTTCCGGCAGAATCACCTTTAACCGGAAGCAGCGCCTCTCCATGCTGAAGGGACGCTTCCGCCTGCCGCTGTTGCGCAATGCGCTTTACAACGGCTCTTCCGAAGGCATGTCGGATTTTGCGGCTTCTGTGAGCATTCTCATCATCAACCTGACGGTGGTACGGATGCTGGGGGCGGATGGCGTGGCGGCATTCACCGCCATAAACTACATCAACTTTACCGGCGTGCTGCTGTTTCTGGGGATTTCTGACGGGCTGATTCCTGTGCTGAGCTTCAACCACGGCGCACGGAACCACGCGCGGGTGAGGCAAATTTTCCGCTTTGCCGCAAAGGTGAACACCTGCATCGGCGTCTGCGTGTTCATTGTGCTGCAACTCTTCGGCGATGCTGTGCTTCTTCTGTTCTTCGACAGCCGCGAGTCCAGCGCGTTCGGCATTGCGGAGGCAGGCCTTTTTATCTACGCCTTCGCGTTCCTGATGAACGGCCTTAATGTGCTTATCACCGCCTATTTCACAGCACTGGGAGATGCCAGAAGCTCGATTATTGCCGCAACGCTGCGCGGTCTGGTGTTTGTGCTGGCAGGGGTTGCGGTTCTTCCGAAATTCTTCGGCATCTCAGGCGTTTGGATGGCTATTCCGCTGGCAGAACTGCTGGCACTGGGCGTGGCATCATTCCTTGTGGTACGGGCAAACCGCACGCTGCTGAAGCCTGCTGACGACTGATAAAACTCTCCCTGCGGCGGTTAACGCCCCCCCACCACTGCCGCACGGCCTATGCGCGAGGCACAGAAAGACAACGGCCCCCGGCGCATACGCACCGGGGGCCGATTCTTTTCCTGAATATCCTGCTTCTGGAACGGCTATGGCTCCAGCGCCTGCGCCATGTCGGCCAGAATATCATCTATATGCTCAATGCCCACTGACAGGCGGATGAGGTCGGGGGTTATGCCGCCCGCGCGCTGCTGCTCCTCCGTAAGCTGCGAATGGGTGGTGGAGGCGGGATGGATGGCAAGGCTCTTGGCATCGCCCACATTGGCAAGGTGCGAGACCAGCTTCAGGCTGTCTATGAACCGCGCCCCTGCCTGCACGCCGCCACGGATGCCGAACACCACCATGCCCCCGTAGCCGCAGCCGTTTCCGGCAAACTGCTCGCGCGCCGCCGCATGGCCGGGGTCATCCTCCAGTCCCGGATACCGCACCCACGCCACCTGCGGATGCGCCTGTAAAAACTTTGCCACCCGCAGGGCATTGGCCCCGTGCCGTTCCATACGCAGGCTCAGCGTTTCCAGCCCCTGCAGGAACAGCCAGCTGTTGTCCGGGCTTATGCAGCCGCCCAGATTGCGCAGCGGCACAAGCCGCAGCCGCAGGGCAAACGCCACCGGGTTAAGCGGGCCGAGGTCGTGCGCATAGCGCAACCCGTGGTATGAGGTGTCCGGCTCATTGAACAGGCTGAACTTGGGGTCGGTCCAGTCAAAGGTGCCGCCGTCCACAACCACGCCGCCCAGCCCCGTGCCATGCCCGCCGATCCACTTGGTAAGAGAATGCACCACCACATGCGCCCCGTGTTCCAGCGGGCGGAACAGGCACGGCGGGGTGAAGGTGGAATCTACCACCAGCGGCAGATGAAACTCCTGCGCCACCTTTGCCACATCGCGTATGCGCACCACATCCAGCGCAGGGTTGCCGATAACCTCTGTGAACAGCATGCGCGTTTTGGGCGTTATCTGCCTGCGGATGGAATCGGGATCGCTGAAATCCGCAAAGCGGGTGACGATTCCCTGACGCGGCAGGATGGCATCGAACATGGTGTAGGTTCCGCCATACAGGTTGGAGGCGGAAACAATCTCGTCTCCGGCACGGCAGATATTCAGCACGGTGTAGTGTACGGCGGTGGTGCCCGATGCCAGCGCCACCGCTGCCGCCCCGCCTTCCAGCGCGGCGAGCCGCTGTTCCAGCGCGTCCTGCGTGGGGTTCATCAGGCGGGTGTAGATGTTGCCAAGCTCCTTAAGGGCAAAGAGATTGGCGGCATGTTCCGTATTGCGGAACAGGTAGGCCGCAGTGCGGTGCACGGGAATGGCCCGGGCGTTTGTGCTGTCTGCCGTGAACCCTGCGTGCAGGGCCTTGGTTTCGAAACGATGGCCGGTTGTCATGACTGTATGCTCCTGTCGTTTGCGGTGTGGTTATGCGGACGTTCTATCATGAACACCCCGTACGATGCCCGGATATTCGGCAGCAGCGTTACATGCCGGGGAAACAGGGTTCCGCAGGGCATGGTCACTGCCGCCTCGCGCATGATGCGGAAGGGGATCTCGCGCGCATAATGCCGGAAATCTTCCAGCGTCAGCACGCGGATATTGGGGGTATCGTGCCATTCAAAAGGCAGCTCTTTAGTCTTGGGAGCCCTGCCGCCGAACATGGCCTGCCACCGCACCCGCCAGTAGCCGAAGTTGGGAAAACTGACGATGCCGTGCCTGCCCACGCGCAGCAGGTGCTCCAGCATACGCGAGGGACGGTGCACCTGTTGCAGGGTCTGGCTTACGATCACATAATCAAAGGCGTTGTCCGGATAGTGGGGCAGTTCCTCGTTCACGTTGCCCTGCACCACGCTCAGCCCCTGTGCTATGCACCGCACGGCGGCTGCCTCATCCAGTTCTATGCCGCTGCCGCGCACCCCTTTTTCGCGCACAAGGTAGCCCAGCAGCGAACCGTCGCCGCAGCCCACGTCCAGCACGCGGCTGCCCGGATCTATCCACGAGGCGATGACCTGCTGGTCAAAGCGCAGTGCCGTGTTGCCGTTGTTTTCAGACATGGCGCAAAAATCCTCCCAGTATGTCGCTGAACCGCTCGTTGGGCAGCAGAAACGCATCATGCCCCCATTTTTCCGTTATCTCGCAGAAGCTCACTTCCGCACCCGCCCCTTGCAGGTGCGCCACCAGTTCCCGCGACTGATAGGTGGGATACAGCCAGTCAGACGTGAACGAGACCACCAGAAACCGCGTATGGGTGCGGGCAAAGGCCTGCGCGGCATAGCCCTGCGGGTTGTCCAGTTCCATATCGAAGTAGTCCGCCGCCTTGGTCACGTACAGGAAGCAGTTTGCATCAAACCGCTGCACGAACTTGCGCCCCTGATGGTGCAGGTAGCTCTCTACCTGAAAATCCGTCTCGAAGTTGAAGGAAAGCCGTTCCCTGTCCTGCAGGTTGCGTCCGAACTTCACATGCATGGACTCGTCTGAAAGATAGGTGATGTGCCCTATCATACGCGCCACGGCCAGTCCCAGATCGGGGGCCGCGCCGCCGTAGTAGTCGCCGTGCTTCCAGTTGGGGTCGGAGATCACGGACTGCCGCGCCACCTCATTGAAGGCGATGGCCTGCGCCGAATGCCGCGTGGTGGTGGCAATGGGTACGGCGGCCTCCACCATATGCGGATACCGTGCAGCCCATTCCAGCACCTGCATGCCGCCCAGCGAACCGCCCAGCACGGCACGCAGCCGGGGAATGCCGAGATGGCTGACCAGCGCATGCTGCGCCGCCACCATGTCTGATATGGTCACCACGGGAAAATCCAGCCCGTAGGATCTGCCCGTGGCGGGGTTCACGCTTGCGGGTCCCGTGGAACCGTAACAGCTGCCCAGAATGTTGGAGCAGATGACAAAGAACCGGTCCGTGTCCACGGGCTTGCCCAGCCCCACGTATTCATCCCACCAGCCGGGGCGGTCTGCACCTGTTCCCGCGCTGTCCGTTGTGTGGTTGGCCGCGTGGGAATCGCCTGTGAGGGCATGGCAGATGAGCACGGCGTTGTCCCGCGCGGGCGAAAGGGTGCCGAAGGTTTCATACGCCAGTTGCGCATGGTCCAGCACCGCGCCGCTGCGGAAGACCAGCGGTTCCGGCAGCACAAACAGCCTTGCGCCGTTGGCGGGCTCCGGCTGTGCGGGAATATCTGTATCTGTTTGTTGTATCATGATGTTCTCGTTATGCGGTTGTTCTTGTCCGCCTTGTGTATCCTTGGCTGGCCGTGGCTGCCGTGGCAGGCCGAGGTTGGTCATACGGCCATATATACGGCGTTTTGGCTGCCAGCATCTGGCCCAGGAGTATCGGTACCGGGAACCGGAGAAGACCGGATGCCGCCGGATAAAACCCGATACGCCGTGCCAGCCCGGTCTGGACCAATCAAGACCGGACAGGAATACGGACAGCCTACACCATTTCTCCCGGCATGGGGAGATATGGGCGTCATTCCGTAGAAGCGTATTTGTTTGCGCAGGGAGAGAGCAACGCGCCGGGGCTTCCGGCAGGAAGGGCGCGTTATGCGGGCACGGGGCCCTTAGGGCATTCGCCGCCCGAAGGGAGATTCTTCGCCACGTCCGCCACCTTCATGGCGGGAAGGCGCACTGCGGCGCGGCACGCGCACGGGAACAGGCTGGGCCTGCGGACGGGAGGCGGCAGCGGCTATTCCCAGCACGGCGGCAGCAAGGCCGAGCACGGCAGCCACCAGTGAAGAGGCCAGCACATGCGGCAGGGAAGCGTCTGCAAGGGGGAGAATTGAGGCTGTGAGAGGGGTCATGGCGTATTTCCTCATCGGTCCCGGAACCGGGCTGGCAGTAGCACCTTGGGCCGGCACCGCACATGCGGGCGGGCTGTCAGGTTGCTAGGCGGTCAACGAGCCAGGTCTCTCGCGCCTTCTTAATGATTTTCATTCTTGATAATCTATCCGTCCGTTCACGTCAAGCACGGGTATTGCCGTCATCGGGGCAATTACACCGCCTGAGGCGCACCGCATATCCTTGTGCGGAGCATCTGGACATTGCGCACGGCTTGCCCTATCCAAACATATACATAACGCATCCATGCGGCGTGCAACGGCCTGCACCGCCTCCCCAGCAACCAAGAAGACCGTTTCAGAGGTATTCCATGACGCTTCTTTCCCAGCAGATTTCCGGGTTCATCGAAAATTCCTCGTGGATCCGCAAAATGTTCGAAGCCGGCATCGCCATGAAAAAGCAGTACGGCGCAGACGCGGTGTGCGACTTCAGCCTTGGCAACCCGGACGTGCCCGCGCCTGCTCAGGTGGGCGACATACTGCATGAACTGGCGGATTCCGCGCAAGAGCCCTTCGCCTTCGGCTACATGCCCAACGGCGGGTTTCCGTGGGCGCGCCAGATAATCGCTGATCTGGTGGCAAAGGAACAGGGCGTGGACGTTTCCGCAGATGACTGCCTCATCTCCTGCGGTGCCGCCGGTGCCATGAATGCCTTTTTCCGCGCCGTGACCGAACCGGGTGACGAGGTGGTGGGCGTGGCTCCCTATTTTGTGGAGTACGGGTTCTATACCTCCAACCATCAGGTTTCGTTCAAGGCGGCCATGTCCAAGCCGGACACCTTTGAACTGGACGTGGACGCCATTGCTGCCGCCATGACGCCCAAGACCCGCGCGGTTATCATCAACTCGCCCAACAATCCCACGGGCACCGTATACGGCAGGCAGGAAATAGAAGCCCTTGCCGCCCTTCTGGACGCCAAGAGCCGCGAATACGGCCGCCCCGTTTTCCTTGTCTCCGACGAACCATACCGCTTTCTCGCCTTTGACGGCGTGGAGGTGCCGAGCGTTCTGCCGCTGTATGACTACGCCGTGGTGCTCTCTTCCTTTTCCAAAAACCTTTCGCTGGCGGGCGAACGGGTGGGCTATGTGTGCCTCTCTCCCCGTATGCCGGACCGGGGCAGGCTCATGGCGGGCCTTATGCTCACTAACCGCATCCTCGGCTTTGTAAACCCGCCGGTCATCGGCCAGCACCTGCTCAAAGCGGCACTGCACGCGCAGGTGGACGCGGGTATTTATGAAAAACGCCGCAATGTCATGGCCCGTGTGCTGCGCGATGCGGGATACGATTTCCTCATGCCCAAGGGGGCCTTCTACTTCTTCCCCAAGGCCCCCGGCGGCGACGATGTGGCCTTCTGCCAGCGCCTTATGGAAGAAAAGATTCTGGCCGTTCCCGGCAGCGGATTCGGCGGCCCCGGCCACTTCCGTCTTACCTTCTGCGTGGGCGAGGACGTGATAGAACGCGCGGCGGAAGGGTTCCGCAGGGCCCGGGGATAACCCGCCCGCTCCAAACGCCTTTTCTGCGGCTGCGTACCATCATGAGCAAAGCATGGTATGCAGCCGCATATTTTTTAGCGGTATATGCCCCTTGACTCTTTGCGCTGTTTATATACCATAATTATATGCTTTTTGAATACGACGAGCAGAAAAGCCGGATAAACGCGCACAAGCACGGCATCGATTTTGAAGCCGCGCAGGCGCTGTGGGATGACCCCGACCTGCTGGAAATCCCCGCCCACACCGATGACGAGCCGCGATGCCTTGTCATCGGCCGCATGGACGGGAAGCACTGGTCCGCCGTCATCACCAGACGGGGCAGGGCAACCCGCATCATTTCTGTTCGCCGTGCCCGGTTGCAGGAGGTAATGTGGTATGAAAGCGCATGAATTTGACAACGCCTTTGAAGAGGGCGCGGATATCTCCGCACACCTTGATCTGGACAGGGCAAGCCGCCCCAATCGTGAGATACGCAGGGTGAACGTGGATTTCCCCGCATGGATGGTGGAAGAACTGGATCGCGAGGCGCAGCGTCTGGGCATTACCCGGCAGGCAATCATCAAGGTTTGGATAGCCCGCCAGCTTGACGAACACCGGGCCTGCGGGTAGCGGTTCTGCGCGGCGCCCTTCTGCCGTGAGGACGCCCAGAACACCCCGCCCTTACCCCTGCTCCTGAGCACATTTGTGTCGGTTCGCGTCGCTCCGCTTTGGCACGTGCACCCGAAAACGCCTTGGCGCTGCAACCCGCCTGCCCGCTGCCGCGCGTGCATTTTCCCCCAACAACGCCTCCCTTTCCCCTTGACAAACAGAAACGGACCCTTGACTTTCACGCCGGACTCTATTACCGAACCTGCTCTTATGTCTTTTACGCGGAGCACTGATGTTTGAAACTCTCTCCGACAGACTGAACTCTGTCTTCAAGAAGTTCAGCGGTCAGAAGACCCTGAACGAGGAAAACGTGCAGGAGGGCCTGCGCGAGGTTCGCCTTGCCCTGCTGGAAGCGGACGTCAACTTCAAGGTGGTGAAGCAATTCACTGACCGTGTCCGCGAACGTTGTCTCGGTCAGGAAGTGCTCAAGGGTGTTAACCCCGCGCAGCAGGTCATCAAGATTGTCCATGACGAGCTTGTGGACCTTCTGGGCGGCGGCACCACGGGGCTGGACCTGCGCGGCAAGCAGCCCTATGTGATTATGATGGTGGGCCTGCAGGGCTCCGGTAAGACCACGTCTTCCGCCAAGCTTGCCAACTACCTGCGCAAGCAGAAGATGAAGCCCTACCTTGTGCCCGCAGACGTCTACCGCCCCGCCGCCATTGACCAGCTGCACACGCTGGCCAAACAGCTGGGCATTCCGGCCTTTGCCTCCACCACGCAGATGAACCCGGTGGACATAGCCACAGCCGCCTATGCAGATGCCCGCGAGCAGCAGTGCAACGTGGTGATACTGGATACAGCGGGCCGCCTGCATGTGGACGAACAGCTCATGAACGAGCTGGTGGCCATGAAATCTGCCCTTAACCCGCAGGAAATCCTGTTCGTGGCAGATGCCATGACTGGTCAGGACGCGGTGACAGTGGCGGAAGCCTTTAACGCCAAGCTCGGCCTCACGGGTGCCGTGCTGACCAAGATGGACGGCGATGCCCGCGGCGGCGCAGCCCTTTCCATCAAGACCGTTACCGGCACTTCAGTGAAGTTTGTCGGGATGGGCGAAAAAATTTCGGATCTTGAAGTCTTCCACCCGGACCGCATCGCCGGGCGTATCCTCGGCATGGGCGACGTGCTCACCCTTGTGGAAAAAGCGCAGGCTGAGGTCACGCAGGAAGAAGCCGAAGCCATGGCCCAAAAGATGCAAAAGGCCGAATTCGACTTCGACGACTTCCGAACCCAGATGCGCCGCATGCGCAAGCTAGGCTCTCTGGAAGGCATTCTCAAGCTTATCCCCGGCATGGGCAAGCTGCGCGACAAGCTCGGCGACCTGCACGTGCCGGATAAGGAAATGAACCGCATTGAGTCCATAATAAACTCGATGACGGATCAGGAACGACGCAATCCGGACCTCATCAACCCCAGCCGCAAGAAGCGCATCGCGGGCGGCTGTGGCATGCAGGTTCAGGACGTTGACAACCTCATCAAAAGCTTCGCGCAGATGCGCATGATGATGAAGCAGATGATGGGGGGCGGAAAGAAAGGCAAAAAAGGCAAAATGCCTGCCATGCCCAACATGCCCAATATTCCGGGCATGAGCGGCAAACCCGGTCTGCCCGGTGCCTCCGGCATGGGTGGAATGGGAGGCATGGGCGGCATGTCCAACCTTGATGCCCTGCAAGCCATGCAGGGAATGCCCGGTATGGGCTACCCCGGCATGGGCGCAGATTCTGCCGCCCCGGCAATGTCCAAGGACGATCTGAAGAAAAAACGCGATGCGCGCAAGAAAGAAAAAATGAAAAAGAAGCAGGGGCGCAAAAAGAAATAGCCCCGGCATGAACAACACCCGGAAAGCGCGAGCTTTCTTTCCGCTTGCGCTTTGCGGAGAAAACCATATTATTACATCATATAATGGGAGTAACCGAGATGGCCGTAAAACTCAGACTGACCCGTATGGGCAACAAGAAGCGTGCATTCTACCGTGTCGTGGCGATGAACAATCAGTCCCGTCGCGATGGACGTCCCCTTGAATACCTGGGCTTCTACAACCCCATGGTCGAGCCTGCCGAGATCAAGATTGACATGGACAAAATTCAGAAGTGGCTGGACGAAGGCGCGGAACCTACCGACACCGTTCGTGCCCTGCTCAAGCAAGCCAAGTAAGCCTTCTGTTCATGACAACCTGCCTGGGCAGCTCACCTGTTGCTGACATCCTGCTGAACAACGACTGGAGGTGAGCCGTGTTGAAGGATCTGGTTGAGTACATCGCGAAATCGCTTGTGGACAACCCCGACGCAGTCTCCGTGGCTGAGGTTGAGGGAGAGCAGACCTCTGTTCTTGAACTCAAGGTAGCCAAGGAAGACCTTGGCAAGGTTATCGGCAAGCAGGGGCGCACAGCCCGCGCGATGCGCACCATCCTCGGTGCCGCCTCCACCAAAGCCAAAAAGCGCTCTGTTCTGGAAATTCTGGAGTAGCGCTTTGCAGGGCGGATGACTGAAAGTCGACTTATACAGATTGGCCTGATTGTCAAACCACATGGTATACGGGGGGAAGTCTGCGTTGAATACTACGCAGACTCCCCTTTACTTCTCAAAGATGCCGTGTGGCTGCAGAAAGGAAAGGCAAAACCCGCCCGACACGGGGTGGTCTCTTCGCGCACCCATCAGGGGCGCGAACTGTTGTTGCTGGAAGGCTGCCGCGACCGGAACTGTGCGGAAGCCCTGCGCAACGTGCAGGTTCTCATACCTGAAGACACCCTGCCGGAACCGGACGACCACGAGGTGTATCTCTACCAGCTGGAAGGGCTGGCGGTGCGCCTTGCAGACGGAAACTTGCTGGGACACATAGAGGATTTCCAGTTTATTGCTGATTCCGAGGTGTGGGTTATCCGCACGCCGGAAGGCAAGGAAGTGCTCTTTCCCGCCACGGAAGAATTTGTGGCGGAAATAGATGTGGAAGGCGGCTTCGTCACCATTGCCCCGCCTGAAGGGCTGCTGGAACTTTACCTCGGCGGCGAGTAGCCGGTCACACATGCAATTCACCATTGTCTCGCTCTTTCCGGAGTTCTTCGACTCCGCCCTCTCCTGCGGGCTCATGGCAAAAGGCTGTGCTGCCGGACTTGTTTCCGTGGATTTTCGCAATCCCCGGCACTTTACCGCAGACCGGCACAGCACGGTGGATGACCGTCCCTACGGCGGCGGACCCGGCATGGTCATGATGCCGGAACCTCTGGCCCGCGCCCTGCGCAGCGTGGAGAGCCCCGGACGTATTCTGATGATGGCCCCCAAAGGGCGCCCCTTCACCCAGTCCTTTGCACGGGAACTGGCGCAGGAGAAGAATGTTACCATCATCTGCGGGCGGTACGAGGGCTTTGACGCACGGCTGGAAAGCCTCTTCCCCATAGAGCCTGTTTCTGTGGGCGACTACGTGCTTAACGGCGGGGAGACAGCAGCCCTGTGTGTCATGGAGGCGGCGGCCCGACTTGTTCCGGGGTTCATGGGACACGAGGATTCCGGCGAAGAGGAAAGCTTTTCCGCAGGTCTGCTGGAATACCCCCACTACACCCGCCCCGATGTTTTTGAGGGTCTGGAGGTGCCGGACGTGCTCAAATCCGGCGACCACGGGCGCGTGGCAGCATGGCGGCGCGAGAAGTCGCTCATCACCACCCTGCACAGCAGGCCTGATATTTTGCACGAAGCGGCTCTTAATTCCAATGACCTGGAAATATTGAAGAAAGAACGCCGCAGACGCATCGGAAAAAACCTCTTTTGCGCTCTTGTTCACTATCCTGTTGTAAACAAAGAGAAAAAATCTGTCGCTGTTTCTTTGACAAACCTCGATATCCACGATATAGGCCGCTGTTCATGCACCTATGGTCTGGGAGGGTACTACATTACCACTCCCATTGAAGACCAGCAGCGCATGCTGGCCGAGCTGCTGAACCACTGGGTAACCGGCCCGGGGACCGCAGCCAACCCCGACAGGGGCGAGGCCTTGCAGATTATTCGCGGAGTCCGTCTTATTGAGGACGCCGTGAAGGATATTTCGGAACGTACCGGGCAAAACCCGTTGCTGGTGGCGACGAGCGCCAGAGGGGCGGGCAACATGCATGTGGGCGATGTGCGCACCCTGCTGGCCGACCGCCCGGTGCTGCTCCTGTTCGGTACGGCCCACGGTCTCGCCCCGCAGGTTCTGGAGCAATGCGACGGAATACTGCGACCCGTGCGATACCTTGATGGCTATAACCACCTTTCCGTACGGACAGCGGCAGCCATCATCATTGATCGGATATTGGGCGATGCCTTGTAGGGAACCGCTCCGGAACAGAACAATCGAACGCAAACCCCACGGAACCCGTGTTGCGAAAAATCAGGCCAAAGGGGATTATACCATGAATGCTATTCAGAAGATTGAACGTGAACAGATGCGCATTGACCTGCCGAAGTTCAACTCCGGCGACACCATAAAGGTTCACCTGCGCATCATCGAAGGCGAGAAGGAACGCATCCAGATTTTCCAGGGTGCAGTTATCCGCATCAGCAACGGCACCACCGATGCCACCTTCACCGTACGCAAGACCTCCGACGGCGTGGGCGTTGAGCGCGTGTTCCCCATGCACTCCCCCTCCATCGAGCGTATTGAGGTAGTGCAGGAAGGCCGCGTACGCCGCAGCCGTCTCTACTACCTGCGCAACCTTAAGGGTAAGGCTGCCCGCATCAAGCCCAAGAACCGCTGGTAAGCAGCGTTCCGGCTGTTGTTCCGAGCTTAAACGAGCTTGCAAAAGGGGCTGGCGCGCTGCCAGCCCCTTTTTTGCGTGTCTGCACAGGCGCACTGCCATGTCGCTTGCGGCCTTGCCATTCCTGCGCAACACTGGCTACAATCGGCCCAGCCCGCATGCCCCCAAGACAAACCAACCGGAACGCTCACAAGCAGGCCCGCATGGCTCCGAGAAAACGCCCCACCGCCCTTTCCCTCTCTCTGCTGGAAGGTCATGACGATATTCCGTGGCAGGGCTGGCCCACTCCCTTTGCAGGCGTGGACGAGGCCGGACGCGGCTGCCTTGCCGGACCTGTTGTGGCCGGTGCGTGCATTCTGCCCCCCGACCACACCCTTGAGGGACTGACCGATTCCAAAAAGCTCACAGAGGCACGGCGCGAAGCCCTTTATCCCCTCATCCGGCAGCAGGCCTTGGCATGGGGTCTGGGCATTGCGTGGCCTGCCGAAATAGACCGGGTGAACATTCTGCAAGCCACGTTTCTCGCCATGCATCGCGCCATATGCGCCCTGCGCGTGCCTCCGGCCTTTCTGGCCGTGGACGGCAACCACGCCATTCCCGACCACCTTGCCTGCAGTTTTCGCTTCCGGGGGGATTCCGGCCAGCAGCAGACCGCGCAACTAGCTGTGCAAAAGGCCGTACCGCAGGCGGCAATTATTAAAGGCGACCTGCGCGTTCCGGCCATATCCGCCGCCTCCATAATTGCCAAAACCTTCCGCGACAGGCTCATGCACAGTCTGGACCGCCGCTACCCCGCATACGGCTTTGCCGGGCATAAAGGCTACGGCACACAGGACCACATTGCCACCATAGTGCAGCACGGCCCGTGCCGCATGCACCGGCTTACCTTTGCCAAGGTGCGCCCGGAACCCTCCGGTACGCAGATATCGCAAGGCATGCTGGCCGACTGCTGGCAGGCAGCATCGCCGCAGGCGGTTACGAAATGACGGGAAGCACGGCGCGATAATGGCCTGTCTTCGCTGCCTAGGGTCACGGATGGTGCCATATAAACAGGCCTTTCATTTTTTGCGACAATACGGCAACATGTTTACCCTTATGGGCTTTTTCAGGGCAACACCTCTATGACAGCGCGCCACCTTGTTACCGGCACGGACGGAGAAGACGCCGCTGCCCGCCATCTGGCCTCGCGCGGTTACCGCATTGTGCACCGCAACTGGAGGCACGGCAGGCTGGAGCTGGATATTATCTGCCGCAAAGAAGCCACCATCGTGTTTGTGGAAGTGAAAACCCGGTCACGCGGCGCGCTGCAAAGCCCCGCAGAGGCACTCACCCCGGCCAAGCGGCGCACCCTGGTCCTTGCGGCGCAGCATTTTCTTACCGCGTCCGGCCTGTGGAACAGCCCAAGCCGTTTTGATCTTGTCGCCGTTGTCCGCGATGGCGATGCATACCTTGTGGAGCATACAGAGAATGCCTTTGACCTCTCCGAGCCTGTGGGTGGTGGCAACACCGCTTGGCAACCCTGGTGATCTTTCTCCCCGCGCTTGCGAAGTGCTGCAGGCGGCGGATATTGTGCTGGCGGAAGATACTCGCCGCGCCGGCATTCTGTTCAAGCAGACCGGCGTTGCCGTGCGCAAGCTGGCCAGCTTTCACGACCATAACGAGGAAGCCAAGGCCCGGTCCTTTGTGGATGCCATGAAGGAAGGTACCGTTCTGGCGTTGGTTTCTGATGCGGGCATGCCCCTTTTTTCCGACCCCGGCTACCGGCTGGTGCGCCTTGCCCGGCAGGAAGGGCTGAGCGTTTCCGTAGTGCCCGGACCAAGTGCCCCGCTCACCGCGCTGGCTGCCAGCGGCATAGCCCCGCAGCCGTTCACTTTTCTGGGTTTTCCGCCCCGCAAACGCAACGATCAGGAACGGTTTTTCGCGGAATTTCGCACCGTGCGCACCACTCTGGTCTTTTTTGAACGCAAGAACCGTCTGGCAGAAACGCTTGCCGCCGCCCACGCCGTTCTGGGGCCGCGCGAATTGTGCGTGGCGCGGGAATTGACCAAGACCCACGAGGAGTTTATTCTTACGCGTTTGGAGAACCACGCGGATGTGCCGCAGGACTTGCTGGGTGAAATAACCGTGGTCATCGGCCCGCCGGAACAGGTAGAACGACCCGGAGAAGAAGACGTGCTCACCCTTGTGGAAGAGGAATCCGCCTCTGGCGGCAAGCCCCGCGACATAGCCCGCAGGGTGCGGGAACGGGCACCCGGCTGGAGCGTGGACGAAATTTACGGACTTATGCGGCGCGGATAACACGCCGCCGCGCCTGCCCGAATGCGCCGGAACAGCGCCTGCTCAGCTTAGACGGCACATGACAGCGCACACCTTACGAAACGGAAACGGCATGCCGAACGGACGCACACTGCTTCGCTGCTTCTTGCGCACCTACCTTGTAGGCTCGGCCTTCAACACACGGGGATTACAGAACGTGGGCATAGCCTACGCCATGGAGCCGGGACTGGCTGCCATCTACCCGGACATGAAGGCACGCCGCGAAGCACGCAGGCGCTACATCCGGCACTATAACACGCATCCGTTCTGGACGCCGCTGCTGGTGGGCACCTTCCTGTCGCTGGAAACCATGATCGCGCGGGGCAAGGCACCGGCCAGCATGCTGGGCACGCTCAAGGACACCACCACCTACACCCTCTCCGCCATAGGCGATTCTGTGTTCGGCGGCAGTTTTCTGGTCTTCTGGTCGCTTTCCACCATAAGCCTGCTCATGGCGGGCATGGACAAAGCGGCGTTTTTCTGGACTCTGTCGCTGTTCGTGCTGCTGCACGCCTTTAAGCTGTTTACCTTTATTGCAGGGGTGCGCGGGGGGCTGAAGGTGCTGAACATGCTCCGGAGATGGAATCTCATAAACTGGGGAGAACGCCTCAAGCTCGCCAACGCGGCGGTGCTTGTTCTGGTACTGTATCTTGCCTGGCCCGGCCAGCATCCGCAACACCTGTGGGGATTCACAGGCGAGGCGGTATGGGGGGCGGCCGGTTTCGGGCTGTGTTTCATGGGTTGGCTCATAGGACGGTTTCACCTGTCCAGAATTATACTACTCTTTCTCCTCTCACTTGTGGCAATAGCTTTGCCCATGCTGAAGGGAGTATCCGTTCCGGCATGGTAGCCGGGGCACAGAAAGGAATGCACACGGTGCAGCAGACCATTCAGGAACACGAAGACTGCCTTTTTGCCCGCATCTGCGTGAACAACGAGCTGGGGCTTCATGCCCGTCCGGCGGCGCGCATTGCGCAGGAGGCACAGAAATTCCGCTGCGAGTTGCGGCTGGAGGTAAAGGGGCAGGAGGTGGACGCCAAGTCCATACTGGATATCCTGTCCCTTGCCGCCGCGCGGGGCAGCGAAATTACGCTCAAAAGCCGGGGCAGCGATGCCCGCGCCGCCCTTGAGCACATGATGCAGGTCTTTTCCTGCGCATTGGATGAGGACGCATAAGTGGCACGCGATGTAGTTTACGGAATTGCTGTTTCCGCAGGCATATCCATCGGCAAGGCGTTTTTCATAAACCGCACCAGCCGCAGGCATATCCCGCGCGAGACCATTCCCGCCAGCAGGGCAGAGCAGGAGATAGACCGCCTTACCGCCGCCTCTGACATGGTGCGCGACGAATTTGAAGCCGCCCGCGCAAAGGTTCCCGTGGAACTGCGTGAGCACGGTGCCATTATAGACTCGCACCTTATGATCTGCCAGGACCCCAAGCTTATGCTTGCGGCTGCAACGCGCATCCGTGAGCGCCTTATCACGGCGGAATGGGCCCTTGAGCAGTCGGTGGAAACCATCGCCGCGGCCTTCAGCGCCATTGACGACCCTTACATCCGCGAGCGCATTCAGGACGTGCGCGTGGTGGCAGACCGCATCATGCAGCGCCTGCTCGGCGGCTACTCTTCCACCCGCGCCCTTGCCGAGCGCATGGTGCTTATGGCGCACGACCTGACCCCGGCGGACGCCATTGAGCTGGAACTGGACAAAATCATGTCCTTTGCCACCTCGGAGGGCGGCAAAACATCGCACACCGGCATCCTTGCCCGCTCCCTGCAAATTCCCGCCATTGTAGGCGTGGAGGGGCTGGAAGAAAGCGCGCGCGATGGCGAACTGGTTATCATAGACGCCCTGCGCGGCCGTATTCTCATAGACCCTTCGGAAGAGGAACTGGCCACCTATTCCGACCTTAAATACCAGTTTGAGAACTACCAGAAGTCCATCATCCGCCAGTGCAAACTCCCCGGCGAAACCGTGGACGGTTTCCGGCTGGAGATACAGGCCAACATAGAACTGGCGGAAGAACTCCAGAGCGTGCTGGACAACGGCGGCGAGGGTGTGGGGCTGTATCGCACGGAATACGCCTTTCTCAACCGCAAGCAGCCGCCCACGGAAGAAGACCTGTACCGGGAATACGCTACCCTTGCCGAGCGGCTCGCCCCGGCCAAGGTCACGCTGCGCACGTTGGATGTGGGCGCAGACAAGATGATGAATTCGCAGGAGAAACTGGATGAGCCCAACCCGGCCCTCGGGCTGCGCGGCATCCGCTACTGCCTGAAGCATCAGGACGTGTTCCGCATGCAGTTGCGCGCCATTCTGCGCGCCAGCGTGCACGGCAACGTGGCAGTCATGTTCCCCATGATTTCCGGACTCAAGGAAGTGCGCCAGGCGCGCTACCAGCTTAACCTTGTCCGGCAGGAGCTGGACGAGCAGGGCATTCCGTACAACCCCGATATGCCCGTGGGCATTATGATAGAGCTGCCCAGCGCCGTGATGATAGCGGAAACGCTGGCGCAGGAAGTGGATTTTTTCTCCATAGGCACCAACGACCTCATTCAGTACTCGCTGGGCATAGACCGCGCCAACAAGCATGTCTCCTACCTCTACCAGCCGCTGCACCCGGCCATAGTGCGGTCCATCAAATATGTGGTGGACGCCGCCCACCGGGGCGGCATAGAAGTGAGCGTGTGCGGCGAAGTGGCCTCAGACCCCTACTGCATCCCCATTCTCATGGGCATGCAGATAGACGGGGTTTCCATTGCGCCGCAGGCCATTCCCGGTATTAAACGCATCATCCGGCAGGTGAACATGGAAGAGTGCAAGCAACTGCTGCGCGATGTCCTCAGCCATGCCACCGTCTCCAAAATCAACCGCAAGGTGCGTCAGACCATTTTCAAGCGCTTCCCCGAAGAGCTTACCTTCTTCGCATCCCTGCTCGACCAGGACGACTAGCAAAGACCATGAGCAAGAAAGCAAAACAGAGCAGCGGCCATATTGCCCAGAACAAAAAGGCCCGCCGGTATTATGAATTTGTGGAAAATCTTGAAGCGGGCATAGAACTGCGCGGCACGGAAGTGAAATCCCTGCGCGCGGGGCTGGTATCCTTCCGCGACAGCTACGTGCAGTTCAAGAACGGCGAGGCGTGGCTCGTGGGCCTGCATATTGCCCCGTACGAGAATGCGGGCTACGCCCAGCACGACCCGGACCGCGACCGCAAACTGCTGCTGCACGCCCGCCAGATAGCCGCATGGGCGATAAAGGTGGAGCAGCGAGGGTTTTCCGTAATTCCCGTGGCACTCTATTTCAAGGACTCCCGCGTAAAGGTTGATATAGCCCTCGGACGCGGCAAGAAACTGCATGACCAGCGCGAGACCATCAAGGCACGCGACATCCAGCGCGATGTTGCCCGCCAGTTGGCCAGCCTGTAACCTCCGGCAGCCCGCAAGCACATGACGCACCCATCACTCCTTCCGCAGCACAGGCAGTTCCTCGCGGAGCTTTTTCCCGGCACCGACTGCCTGACAACGCCGGAGGAGATGCTGGTCTTTGAGTCAGACGCCAGCCGCCTTGCAGGCATACCCCTTGCGGTGGTGCGCCCCCGCAACGAGGAACAGATAACGGAACTGCTGCGCTGGGCCCACACGGAACGTATGCCGCTGTATCCCCGCGCACGCGCCACCAACGTGGTGGGCCTGTGCGTGCCGGACAGGCCGGGGGTGGTGGTTTCCACCCTGTGCATGAACCGTGTTCTGGAAATCCATGCCGACGACTTTGTGGCCGTGGTGCAGCCCGGCGTTGTGACGGGCGACCTGCAAAAACAGGTGGAGGCCCAAGGTCTGTTCTACCCGCCGGACCCGGCCAGCCTTGGCATATCCACCATAGGCGGCAATGTGGCCACCTGTGCGGGCGGTATGCGCGCCGTGAAATACGGCGTTACCCGCGAATGGGTTCTGGGCTGCCGCGTTGTGCTGCCCGGCGGCAAGGCCATCACCTGCGGCGGCAGAAACCACAAGAACGTGGTGGGGCTGGACCTCACCCGCCTTATGGTGGGCAGCGAAGGCACGCTGGGCATCATGACGGACATTACCCTCAAACTCATGCCCCTGCCGGAGGCAACGGCTTCGCTCATGGCGGGGTTTTCCTCCCTGGAGCAGGCCATGGCGGCGGTGCGCCGGGTGTTCCGGGCGGGCATACTGCCTGCGGCGCTGGAGTTCATGGGGCAGGAAGTGCTGGACTGCCTCGCGCAGCTGGGCACCGTGCCGTGGCCGCAGGACGGCACCGTGCAGGCGGTGCTTCTTTTCCGGCTGGACGGCAGCCGGGCTGCCCTTGCCGCAGACCTGCAACGCCTGCGCGCAGCACTGGACGACACCGCCCAGAACCGTCCGGCATGGCAGGAGCAGGGGCTTGGGGCACAAGAGGAAGAACCCCTGTGGGAAATCCGCCGCCTCATCAACCCTGCCTCGTTCCGCGTGGCCCCCAACAAAATTTCCGATGACGTTACCGTGCCGCGCGGCAGCCTGCTGCCCGCCCTGACGGGCATACGGGCCATTTCCGGGCACTGCGGCCTGACCATTCTCACCTTCGGGCACGTGGGAGACGGCAACATCCATGTGAACATCATGCACGATGCCGCACGCGGAGACGAAAAGCAGCGGGCCGGACAGGCCAAGCTGGCCGTCATGGAGCTTATCCTCTCGCTGGGCGGCACGCTTTCCGGTGAACACGGTATAGGCCTGACCAAGGCCCCCTACGTGCACCGGCAACTGGGCGAGGAGGAACGCCGCCTGATGCGCGACATCAAGTCCGCCTTCGACCCCCACGGCATCCTCAACCCCGGCAAGGCATTCTGAACGGCTGCCGCGCACGTTGCCGTGCCGGACAAAACACGCTATCGTGCAACAAATTTTGTCCGCAGCCATCATTACCGCAATTACGGCAGCATTCATTGCAGCCAGCCCAAAACATTCCCGGAGCACGCCCATGTCCCCCGCAGCACGCACCATACCCGCCGCACGAATCGCCGCCCTTCTCCCGACGGTACTGCTTTTGGCGGTTCTTCTTTTGGCGGTTCTGCTGAACGGCTGCGGACGCGGGCAGCATTCCGGCAAGGCATTCTCTGTGCCTTCTGCTGAACAGCAACTTGTGGAAGGTGCCGCAGATGCACTGGACCGGCTTGCCGCAGAACCAGGAGTGCCTCCTTTCACGCACCATCTTGCCTCCGCCAGAGGCATCATTATCTTTCCCGCCCTGTACAAGGGCAGCTACATCTTCGGATTGCAGGGCGGACACGGGGTCCTGCTGGCACGCACCGACGACGGCGGATGGTCTCCGCCCTCATTTGTGACTCTCACCGACCTGAGCTTCGGCTTTCAGGCAGGCGGGCAGGTAACCACCGCCGCCCTGCTGCTCATGGATGAAGACTATCTGGACAAGGCCCTGCGGGACAACCTTACCCTCAGCGCGGATATTTCCGCTGCCGCAGGTCCGGCGGGCCATTCGGCGCAGCTGGACTACGCCACCCATACGCGCGGTATCATTCATGTGGCCCACACGCAGGGGGTGGCTTTCAGCATGGCGCTGGAAAGCGGCGGCATACTCGTCAACCATGAACGCAACCGCAACTATTACGGCATGGGAACCACTCCTGCCGAAATACTTGCAGGCAGGGTGGATACCCCGGGAACGCAGGTTTTGCGAAGCCGGCTGAACCGCCACACGGAACACCCCGCGCAGAAAACGGATACGCAATAGACCATGAACCCATGCACCGCCAATCCGCCCGCACGGGAATGCATCCTGTGCGGGCGTTGCCTTTCGGTTTGTCCCGTGCTGCTCGGCACCGGACGCGAGGAACTGTCGCCCAAGGCGAAACAGCACATGCTCGGCACACTGGCCCGGTCGCCGGAACGCCTGAATGTGGTGGACTGCCGCGTGCTCGCGGACAAGTGCCTTTCCTGCGGGCGGTGCGCCGCCGCGTGCCCGCAGGGGCTTTCTGTGCCGGAAAAACTGGCGCAGCTTCGCGCAGCGCATCCCGGCTGGCAGCAGTGGATATGGAAGCAGTGGATTGAGCGCGGCGCCGCCCTGTGGCCCGCCCTTGCCACCTTTGGCAAAGTGGCGCCCAAGGATCTGGGACCGCAAACCTTTTCGCGCTTCATGGATTCCATCCGCGCCATGGCCCCTGCCAACGACATAGCCCCGTGGCTGCATGTGGACAGCTACGACAGGGGCGCGGGCGAAGGCAAAACCATACTGCTTTTTGCCGGGTGCACGGCACGCCGCATACAGAAGGCGTGGCATGCCAAGGCCCTGACCATACTCAAGAAACTGGGGTTTTCTGTCCTTTCGGAAAACGCCATGACCTGCTGCGGACTCTCGCTGGATCACGCGGGCATTCCCCACGCCGCGCACACTGCACGCCAGCGCAACGTGGATGCGTGGCGCAATGCGGGACGCCCGCGCATGACCACCTTCTGCGCCACCTGCCACCATGGGTTGACCGCCTATGCGCAGTGCACGGACATCAACTGGCAGGAAGGCGAAGCGCAAGCCTTCGCCGAATCGCTCGTTCCCCTTTCCACCCTGTGGGGCAACTCCGTATTCCGTACAGGCGAAAACGCCCCGGCACGGGTGCGCTACCACCAGCCCTGCCACTGGGGCGGCACAGACCCGGACAGGCACTGGCTTGCCCGCGTGCTGCAGGCACGTTTTTCCGCTCCCGGCGGCGTGCAGTGCTGCGGCATGGGCGGTATTCTGCAACTGGGCGACCAGCCCCTTTCGCGCACCGTGGCAGAACGCTGCTGGCAGGCACTGGCACCGGATGAGCAGACGCAGGTGGTTACCGGATGCAGCGGCTGCACCCTGCAACTGCGCAGTTCCCGGCCCGCTCTGGGCGCGTTGCCCGTGCCCGTGGGTCACTGGCTGGACTGCCTTGAACCCTAGCGGACAAAAGGGACGGGAGAGTTGGACACGGGGCACGGGCCACTGGCCTTTGTCGGCGTGCCTGAAAAACTGCCGGGGGTCACGCCTCTTGCCAATCGCCGTTGCGTAGTTAGTAGTTTTCCGGTACGAACAATCGGATTCGTCAGGCACCGCGAAGACGGTTTCGCCCCGCCGCAGACGACAGCTCAACCCATCCGTCCATCCCTCCGGCACCCCCGGAGCCAGCATACGCCTTTTCGGGAGATAGAATGCTCGGCCTCATCGTAAAAAAAGTCTTCGGCTCCAAAAACGAACGCTTCCTCAAGCAGCTCCGCCCTACCATCGCCGCCATAAACAGCCTTGAATCCGAACTGCTTCAGCAGCCGGACACCTATTTCCCCACCCGCATCGCGGAATTGCGGCAGGAAGTGGAAAACGGAGCCTCTCTGGACTCCGTGCTGCCGGAAACATTCGCCCTCGTGCGCGAGGCAGGACGCCGCGTCTTCAGCATGCGCCACTATGACGTGCAGCTTGTGGGCGGCTGCGTGCTGCACAAGGGCATGATTGCGGAAATGAAGACCGGGGAAGGTAAAACGCTTGTGGCAACCCTGCCCGTGGTGCTCAACGCACTTACCGGCAAGGGAGTGCATGTCATCACGGTGAACGACTACCTTGCCCAGCGTGACGCGGAATGGATGGGCAGGCTTTACGGATTTTTGGGCCTTACCACGGGCGTTATCGTACACGGGCTCACGGACGAGGAGCGCAAGGCTGCCTACGGTGCCGACATTACCTACGGCACCAACAACGAGTTCGGCTTCGACTACCTGCGCGACAACATGAAGTTCTACAAGGAACAGCTGGTACAGCGCGCGCCCAACTTTGCCATAGTGGACGAAGTGGACTCCATCCTCATCGACGAGGCGCGTACCCCGCTCATCATTTCCGGCGCATCGGAAGACTCCACCGCCCTCTATGCACAGGTGAACAACATCATCCCCTCGCTCAAGGCCGAACAGCACTTCACGCTGGATGAAAAGGCCCGTGCCGCCTCGCTCACCGACGAGGGGGTGGCCCGCTGCGAAGCCCTGCTCAAGCTGGACAACCTGTACGATCCGCAGAATATTTCCTACCAGCACCACATTCTGCAGGCGCTTAAGGCGCACCATATCTTCCGTAACGATGTGGACTACATCGTCAAGGACGGTCAGGTGGTTATCGTGGACGAGTTCACGGGACGCCTCATGCCGGGACGCCGCTTCTCTGACGGCCTTCATCAGGCACTGGAAGCCAAGGAAGGCGTGAAGGTGGAGTCGGAAAACCAGACGCTGGCCTCCATTACCTTCCAGAACTACTTCCGCATGTACGACAAGCTTTCGGGCATGACCGGCACCGCAGATACGGAAGCCGTGGAATTCGGGCAGATATACGGGCTGGAGGTCATCTCCATCCCCACCAACCAGCCCATGGTGCGCAAGGACTTTCCGGACAGCATCTACCGCACCCGCCCGGAAAAGTTCAACGCCATTGTGCAGGAGATAATAGAACTGCACAAGAAGGGCCAGCCCGTGCTGGTGGGCACCATCTCCATTGAGACCTCGGAACTCATCTCCGGCATGCTCAAAAAGGCCCGTGTTCCCCACAACGTGCTCAACGCCAAGCACCATGAACAGGAAGCGCAGATAGTGGCGGAAGCAGGCCAGAAGGGCCACGTTACCATTGCCACCAACATGGCCGGACGCGGTACGGACATTGTGCTGGGCGAAGGCGTGCGCGAACTGGGCGGTCTGCACATTCTGGGCACGGAACGCCACGAATCGCGGCGCATAGACAACCAGCTGCGCGGCCGCGCCGGACGCCAGGGCGACCCCGGCAGTTCCCGCTTCTTCCTCTCGCTGGAAGACGACCTGATGCGCCTGTTCGGGTCTGACCGTATTTCCGGCATTATGGAAAAGCTGGGCATGCAGGAAGGCGAACCCATCGTCAACAGCATGGTTTCCAAGGCCATAGAAAACGCGCAGAAGCGGGTGGAAGGACACAACTTTGAAATCCGCAAGACCCTGCTGGATTATGACAACGTTATGAACCAGCAGCGTGAGGTCATCTATTCCCTGCGCCGCGATTCCATGATGGAGCAGGATCTGGAACCCCTCGTACAGGAATTTCTGGACGACATCATTGACGACCTTTACACCGAGTGGGAAGCCAACAAGCACCCGGATTCCGAGTCGAAAAACGCCATGGCCGCCCAGCTTAACGAGCTGTTCAACCTTGCCGGGGTTATGGAAATGCCCCCGGTGCCGGACCGCGAAACCGTGCGCGGCGCAGTGGTTGCCAAGCTGGAAAAGCTTAAGACCGACGCACCGGAAATGTATGCCCACATCCTGCGCTACTTCCTGCTGGAAGAGCTGGACCGCTGCTGGAAGGAACACCTGCTGAACATGGACCACCTGCGCGACGGCATCGGGCTGCGTGGTTACGGTCAGCGCGACCCCAAGCAGGAGTACAAACGCGACGGATTTGCCCTTTTCCAGAGCATGCTCACCCGCATGCGCGAGAACATCTTCAAGGCGCTTACCCGCCTGCGTATCCAGCGGGCAGAGGAACGTGAGGAAGAGGAACGGCTGCGCGAAGAATTCCGCCACAAGGAAGCGCGCAAGAATGTTTCCTATTCCGGCTCCACCTCCAAGCAACCGGAAAAGGCTCTGCCCACCCGGCGTGAAGAACCTAAGGTGGGAAGGAACGATCCCTGCCCCTGCGGAAGCGGCAAGAAATACAAAAAGTGCTGTGGCGCGGCCTAGTTTTCGCCCAATTTTCGCCCGATTTCACCTGTTCTCGCCTGATTTCGCCTGATTTCGCCTGCCCCCATCCGGATATCAGCCTGCTGTCAGCCTGATGTAAGGATGGAATCAGGGTGGAAGAGGGCAGGTAGCTGCCTGACATACGGGAACTATCGGCAACGACTGGCTGCGACTGGCTGCATCAGGTAATATCAGGCAGTATCAGGCAATATCAGGCAGTGACTGGCACCAACAGGCAGCGACTGGCACGAACAGGCAGTATCAGCAAGTTTTCGACAAGTTTCAGGCATCTATTAGGCAAAGTTAGGCAAGTACTTGGCAGCCCCCTGACCGAACTGACAGAAGCACCCCATCCCGGAGCGTTAATGCACACCCCAAAAGGTTACCGTTTCGCCACCATTGAGGCGAACCTTAAATATTCGGGCCGCAGGGATCTTGCCCTGCTGGTGAGCGACCTGCCCGCAGCCGCAGCAGGCGTGTTCACCACAAACGTGTTTCAGGCCGCCCCCGTGGTGGTGGCCAAATCCATGCTGGAGGCGCGTCCCTTTGCCCGCGCCGTGCTCATCAACGCGGGCAATGCAAACGCCTGCACGGGTGAGCAGGGCATTGCCAACTGCCGCCACACGCTGGAGCTGGTGGGCGATGCCGCAGGGCTTATGCCGGAAGAGATTCTTCCCGCCTCCACAGGCGTTATAGGCATGCAGTTCAACATGGAGAAGTGGACCAGCGCAGCCGCCCCGCTTGCCGCCGCGCTGGGGAGCAACACGGCGGAAGACTTTGCCCGCACCATCATGACCACAGACGCCTTTCCCAAGCTGGTTTCCCGCACGGTGGAACTGGACGGCAAGCCCGTTTCGCTGCTTGCCGTGGCCAAGGGCGCGGGGATGATATGCCCCAACATGGCGACCATGCTTTCTGTGTTCATCACCGATGCGGCAGTGGACCCGGCTCTGTGGCAGGAGATGTTCCGCGCGGGGGTGGAAGAATCGTTCAACCGCGTTACCGTGGACGGCGACACCTCTACCAACGACACCGTATTCGGCCTTGCCAACGGAGCATCCGGCGTTACCGTTACCGGAGCCAACCGGGAACGGATGCAGCAGGCAGTTACAGCCGTTATGCGCGAGATTGCCTATATGCTGGTGCAGGATGGCGAAGGGGCCACCAAGGTTATCCACATTAACGTGACAGGGGCGGCCCATACGGCAGACGCAGAACGCGCCGCCCGCACCGTGGGGCATTCGCCGCTTGTTAAGACGGCCATGTACGGGCGTGATGCCAACTGGGGCCGCATAGTGGCCGCTCTGGGCCGCTCCGGTGCCGCCTTTCAGCCGGAAGACGTGGTGGTGACCATGTGCGGGGTGGAACTGTTCCGCAACGGGCAGCCCACGGATACGGATTTTGACACCCTGCTGGAACCGCTGCTCAAGGAACGGGATATTGTGCTGGATATTGAGCTTGGCCACGGCACGGGAAGCTACACCCTGCTGGCTTCTGACCTAACGCACGAGTATATCAACATCAACGCCGATTACCGGAGCTGATGCCGCACAGCGGCGGCTGCGGAAGAAGAGCGGGAAGCCGGCCACCGGAAACATCCGCCCCCCGCGCTGCCTTTTGAGGTTGACAGCCAGCACCGCGTCCGGTAAACACACTGTCTCGCATGTGTGGCCGCATGCGCCAGCCGCAAGGCTGAGGATTACGGTGAGGTGTCCGAGTCGGCCGAAGGAGCTCGCCTGCTAAGCGGGTATACGCCTTAAAAGCGTATCGAGGGTTCGAATCCCTCCCTCATCGCCATATTTCTTATAAAAGAAGGGGTTGCGTCAAACGATGCAACCCCTTCTTTTATGGTTTTCACCCATCTGTAAAAACTAGTCATACCGTCTGGTCATACTTTTTAGACGGGCTGGTGCCTGCGGCACAACTTCTTCATCTAATATTTCAGCAAGATGACTAATGCTCGATGACAAGCTTCGCAGGTAGATGTCAGTCGTGGTCGCCCGCTGATGACCAAGCAACAACTGAATATCCGTCAACGTCGCCTTGCCGCTATCCATCAAACGCTGTGACACATAATGACGCAGGCTATGGAACCCAAAGGGCTTTACGCCAACCTTTCGGCATAGCCGCTCCAGCATGTAGCGTAGCCGTGGTTGCAACTTGGTGAACTGACCTCCAGTCTCTGGATTGGTAAAGACAAATCGGCTCTGCCGATCACGCTCTTCCCAAAGCTGCTTGAATATGGGCAAACACTTCGGCGAAATGGGTAAAATGCGTGACTGCTTGGCACCTCCCTTACGCTTTCGGGTCCAAAGTGACAGCCTTTTGCGTTCTAAATTTACGTCTTCCCATGTGAGATTCATGATCTCCCCCAACCGTGCGCCGGTGGTTAGCAGAACATCAAGGAACTGCTGCTGCCACGGGGCCGCTGCCAAACGAACGGCAGCTACGTCCTCTGGCGGGGGGACATACTTAGCAACCTCCTCTTCCGGGTACATGGAAATATTCTTCCATGGATTATCTGGCTGTTCATCCTTGAACCAGTTCCAACACGCTTTCATGGTTCGCAGCCTCCTGTTTGCCGACTTGTTCCCCTTCTCCGCCTGCGTATGAGCAATGAACTTCTTTGCGAAGCTCACCGTAACCCCTTCGACAGCGATATCCCCACCAGTATAAGTCCCGAATTCAGTAAGATGGGCATACTTTTCGGCCACCGTTGTAGGCTGCATCCTCGCTTTGCAATCACACAAATACCTACGGGCAGCGTCGGAGTACATCAAACGCTTCGGAACTGGACATTGCGCTTTCAGCAGTTTCCTTTCCTGTACGATCCACTCCTCCCCTTCTCTTTTTGTTTTGACAACTTGGCTGTACTGCTTTCCTTTTAACTTGAAGTAGGCCTTGTAATTCCCGCCCTTCCCTTTGTATTCTCTGACTGCCATGATACACCTCGTTGTTATTTTTCTCTCTACAATACGCTATTACTTCATTCAAATCAAACCGAGCTGACTTTAGATTCCTATCTATCCAGCCATTTGGGGTGACAAAGTAATGCGGATACTCTCGCCAATTGTTTCTGACAGTGCCATTACTGAGCTTAAGATGCTCTGCCAGCTCGCTATACGTCAGGCACGAGGTGGACATAGCCTACCTCACATCTTGATATGACTGCTCAACGGCCAGAGCAATTGATTCTTCAATAATTTTTCTGGGAGTATATGCGAGAATTCCGGATGAGTTAAATACTCTTTTATGATAATTCATACTTTTGGAATTCTTTTTGTGATACACGATCAGCCTGTTCCTTACAAACTTCCACTGATCAACAGTCAGTACAACACCTTCTTTCTTAAGCAATGGCAGCTTTGCCCTATTGATTACACCAAAGGTACGGCATTTACCTGCATCACCTATCAGCTTTATCTCATTATTCCATTTCTCACGCTTTGTAATATAGCCAAAGTGCCTTGAAAAATCACATTTAACTATATGGACACTTTCAGAGCCCCAGCGGACCAACCTACCCCATAGCATGAACAGCGACTGATACAGCTCTCTTTTCCCAATCTTAGCCCTACACCTGCCCATCAAATGAAAATGATATCGCGCGGTGGGGGACCATTCCATTTTATACACGAACCAGCATGCCGGAAATTTCCGACGCACCCCGCGCGCGAAGTTGTCAAAAATCCGTTTAGCTTCGACCACGGATATCTCTGGCCATTCCGAACGATCAAATCCCAACGTTATGAACCAGTAGGGCTTCTCCGACAGAGCTGACAGCAACCTAATTAAAGCGACCTTCTGCCGACGAGCTCTTTTTGCCAGTCGTTCACTCTCAGTGATTTCCAGATCACCTTTCTTACTATTTTTCCCCTTCGCGCAGCCGTCCTCACGGCTCTTGCGAATCGCTACCTCACGCCAAGTGCAGCAATCACCATGAATCGTTACCTGCATGTACTTTTCAGTCATTGTCTTAACTCGCTACTTTGCCGAAGCTTCGTGACGTACACTTACTGTGGTGCACACTCGAACAAACGAGATCCCACTCCGGCGGTTCGCGGGTTAAAACGATTCCATTTTCGCCCACACGAAAAACTACATAATCACTCTTTAATTCAAGATGTTAAGACAACAAAGAACCACCTCCTCAAATTTTTTCTAGCTCGCACTTCACGCATTGTGTATCCATAGAAAACTCCATAGGAAAAACCTACCATCAATAAACCTTGGAAAAATCTATGTCAAAACCTATGAAAAAAGCTCCTGTCAGGGTCAAACGCAACTACGAGTTTTCGCAAAAGGCGATTGTCATATTGGATAAAATCAAGGCGATGCCCGACATCAAACTCAACGACTTCGTATCCGAGGCCGTCGTGCACTACGCGAAATACCTAGCTGAGAATGGCGGGATTGAGGGCATAGCAGCAGCCGAAGCGGAAGGCATGGAAAAACGACTGAGAAACCTCGAAAGACATGTCTACAGCATGCATTACGAGCACCTCAAAGACAGGATGGGAGAAAAAGGGGTCCAAGAAGCCCAAGGCTATCTCTTGAGCAAGGGACTGGTTGAAACTAGCAGCTTCGAGGGAGTGAGAAAGGAGATCAAGCGCAAACTGAGGGACAACTCACCGAGAACCCCTAGTGAATGCCGTGTGCTCATCCATATGGCATCAAAAAACGAGAAAAGCCGCTAACGGCTAGCGGCCCTCCTCACTGAAAAGGTGCATCCAACAAAGGCAAACGTCAGAAAGAAGTTTGAAAAGCCAGCCAATTACACTCCGGTACCAAACGCTATTGGGTCACTTGAAATAACTACCCCTGATAAAGGGACAAGAGGATGATTCCCCCATGAGCATCATTGCCCCTCTTCGCGTCACAGGCCCCTTCCTTGAATAACAGAAATGCATTCCGAGCTGTTCTTGTGAGCCCGAAAAGCAAGCCGCCTCGCAGCGCGAGGCGGTGAAGCAGGGCATCAGAACTCATACTTCTCTTTGCGCCGGATGAAGGCATCGCGGCCACCTTCCAGAATGCTGGCCACCTGATCTCGAATCACAGGAACGTCAATCGAGCCTTGTGCTTCCAGCCCGAGACACCCTTGGTTTTCAGCGGCCGTGAACACTCCAATCCACTCGGCATCCCCAAACACCGGGATGTTCGCGTTGTGTGTTGCGAACAAGAACTGCCGACTAGTTTTTGCCTCCCTCAACTCGGCGACGATCCGATCTGCAATGAAGGCGTTGTCTAGGTTGTCCTCCGGCTGATCCATCAGAAGGGGATCGACGTTCTCAAGCAGCAGCATGTGCAAGATTGCCGTGCACTGCTGGCCCGTGGAGAGCTTGTTGAGCGGACGGAATACCGGATCAGCTTGGCCGTGAGCGACGTTCAAAAAGATGTCCACACGATGCTCCAGCTCTAATGCCTCCAGCTCCATGAGTTGCGACGACTGGAGCTTGGTGAGTGCGTCGGCCACCATCTGTGTGAGACCCCAATCGAGTTGCACGTTGGCAGACCCTTTCTGAATCGACTGGGCCAGCGATAACGGGCTGATCGTCTCGGCGTCCTCAATGAACGCAAGCCGCTTTTCACCTACACCGTCCAGCTTACAACCAAGCAGGAACGTCAGCAATGGCGTGCGGTCAGCCTCCGGCACGATTTCCACCTTGAGCTTGCCTTCAAGCCGCCTGCTCAGCTTCTTCGCAGCCTTCTGCAACGCTTGTATGCGCTGCCCACGTAAATCGGATAACTCGGCCAACAAATTGCGCCGCTCCTGACGCAAAGTATCGCGCTGGGACTCATAGGTGGTCAATCGCGATTTCATCGGCTTGATACGCTCGCGCTCCCCCAGCAACTTCTGATAGGCAACGCCGACCTCCTGCCCGCTCTTTCCAGCAGTGGCGGGCAGCGTCCGCAGCGCCTTCTCCAACTCGGCCTCGTGCTCCTGAATCGCCTGCTGCCATGCCCCATGCTGGGTGGTGAACTGTCCTGCCTTGTCATCAAGCATGGCCTGCATGGCGGTCAGATGCTGGGAGAATCCCTGCTTGAGTCCATCCAGCGTAGAGCGCATAGCGAGCAACTGGGCAGCATCAGGTAACCCCTCAAGGGCCTCATCGTTGATGAAGTCGAGATCAGGCAAGCCATCACGCAGGTCTGAAAGCGCGTCGCGCAAGCTCTGCACGCCATCGGTCGCAGTCTTGGCAATTTCTCGCTCGCGCGCAAGCAATGAGGTCTTGGCCAGCTTCTCCTTGATCCCCAACTCATCAAAACCGCGAAGCTGTTCTTCCAGCTTGGGCAAGCGCCCAACCTGTACATTGAGATCGTCAAGGTCGTTCAGGGCCTTCGTGAGCTTCTGCTGGTTGTCCTTCAAGCGCTTATGCACGTCGGCGCTCTTCGCCTCGTACTCCCCGTATTGAGGAAGAAAGCGATCCAGCAACTGAACCCGGCTGGTTTCATCTTGGGCCAGCTCGTAAATCTCGTTCTGCCCGTAGATATCGATACCCGGCAGCAAGTCGCGCGGGAGCAGGGTAGAGACATTGCCATCCATGTCACGCATCATCGGCGGTTCGCCATGACGGCGCGAGATGGTGTACTGCTTGCCGTTCTGGGCAGAGGACACCACTGTCAGCTCGACCCGACCAGCCGAGCGACCAAGGTTCTCCTTGATGATCTCTTGGTAGAGCTTCTGAGCCTGTTTTCCTTTGGGCGGCAAGTCCAAGGCGAAACGCAGGCATTCAAGCAGGGTTGACTTACCCGTTCCACGGCCGCCGATCACCGTGTTGAGATGATCGGAAAAATTCACCCGGACGCCATCAAGGTAGCCACCGGCCACCGTCATGCGTAGCAGCTTGCCAATGGGGCTTTGGGCCTGCTGCGAGTTGAGCCGGATACGCGATCCCGGATCGAGGAAGGCGACCTTGAACGCAGCGAAAGTGGGCCGTGTCATCTTGATGAAGCACGTAGCGCTCGGCTGATCCAAGTCATCAGGTTTGGCTACATCCTGGGCATTGATCGCTGCCACAGGGCGCTCGCGCCAGTAGCTGTCGTCCTTGTTCAAGAACACCTTGCGATAGAAGTCCCCCTCGATGCCTGTCAAGCCGTCTATCGACCCCGGAATCTGGGCCGCGCGCAGCTTGGGATGCTTCCATACGTGGTTCAGACGGTTTTTCAGCAGCCCGCTGGCCAGTGTGCAATGTGCAGCGTAGATGAACCCGCCCAGTAGATCGACCTCTTGGATCAGCTCTTCCGAACTCAGCCGAGAAGGCCGGATGCCATCCGCTGGGTCATACAGCTTGAGGTTGCCAAGGTAGCGATCAAGCTGCTGCACCGTGGTATCCTCGGGGAAGAGACAGACGTAGTGCGTCTTGTCGTTCGAGGCAATCTCGAAGCCGGGAAACACCACGATCCCGTGCGGCTGTAACACCTGACGCAAAGCATCGACGCTGGCCACGCTGCCGTGGTCGGCTAAACCGACAACTTTGATATCCAGCTGAAGGCATTTTTGAAGCAGAGCTTGGTTGTAACCGCCCTCATCCAGCCCGTGATCGGCTCCTCTGTAGGTGCCGTTGTAGCCGACAGGATTGACCTGTAGCGCGCAGCGCCAAAATCTCGCGTAGGTGTATTGATCGCTCATATTCCTCCCTGATTTATACGCACGCTAAAGGACTGACGTTGGCCACCCATGCTTCGCGCATTGGCCGCGCTTAGTGGCCCTGGTTCGCCTCCGAAAATGATCCAGGATGCGGCAACCGTTCTGCCCGCTTCGTGAGAATTCGATAGTTTTGCGTTGCAGAGGTTGTGCAACCCGCAAAGCCCAGCCACACATGGTACTCCTGGAAACATCCAAGCCCAATCTGGCGAACATGCACTCTTGGCGATAAAACGGCAGCCCGTCCACAAACTTGGAAGCCAGGACATACCCGGCTGACGGCTTTGGATTTAAGATTTTGTATAAACTACTAAGCCGAGAACCAGTTGATTGCGAGTACATCACAGGGTCAACTTTTAATCACACCAAAACTAACTACTCCTGGACTGGGGGGGGCCGCCAACCAGCAGCCAGTCTAAATCCGAATGGAAACGCCACAGGCATCGCAAGCGGCAATCCAATACGAGCATGAAAGCACCCAGCAAGCAGAAATAGCGCACTTAGGCAAGCATTGCTGAAAAATTATATCCAGCGATACGACTGCATAACCTTGAGGCTATGGAGAGGGGCAGTTCCAAGGCACGCCTGTAAAAACCTATAATTTCTAATCATTTTTTATTTGCTTGATTTTTTCACCATCTACTTACATAATAGAATAAACAAGCGTGACGCCCTAATCGGTTTATTAGCCAGTTGCTCTGTTCGAGTTTCTGGCTTTTTTATGAAGAAGGTGTCTCTGTAAATCTATTGAAAGAATTCAGGACTACAATGTTACAACCTCAAAGCTACCCGCAGTATATTAAGTACATGGGGTCAAAAAGCAAACTAATCTCTTTTGTCATTGAAGCTATCAACACTGCATACGATGGTGGCGGAATTTGTGATCTGTTTGCAGGATCATGCAGTCTGTCCGGGGCTCTTCGTGGACAGGTAGATATATTGTCGAACGACATTCAGGCCTATTCTGGAGTCATTAGCCATGCATACTTAACCGCCTGGAAAGAGCCTGAAATTCCTCAAGGACATGAACTTGTCGAGCAAGCACAACTGCTGGTTGCAAATAACGCACAGCGCTATGGTATAAATTTTACGTACGACAAGGTCCGCTCAATCAAACAGTTCAACACGATCGAATCGCAGTCTCGAGATTTTATATCTAAACACTACGACTCTCCATATCATCTATTTACAAAATACTACTCTGGCACGTGGTGGAGCGCGGAACAGTGTTTGTGGATAGATGCATTAAAAGAAGTTGCAGACAGATATCAAAACAGCAGCTTTTATAACTTGATCTTATCATCTGTTATGTATGCTATGGCCTACTGCAGCCAAGGGACTGGCCATTATGCTCAATACCGCGATGCCAAGAGCAAGAGCTCGCTGGACGACATACTCACATATAGAAAACGGGAATTTTCATCGTATTTTTTGACAAAATACAATTCATCGATAACAACACTGCCTGACTCGCCCCCCATTTACAATCACGAAATTACTTCTCTTGATTATGTAGAAAGACTAAATACACTTCCAAAGTGCACCATTTACGCTGATCCACCCTACTGCTTTGTTCATTACAGCAGATTCTACCACGCAATCGAAACACTTGTCCTGTATGACTATCCAGAAATTCAACTACGTGGAGGGAAGTGCGTTAAGGGGAGATATCGCGTTGACAGGCACCAGTCTCCATTTTGTATAAAATCAAAAGTTAGAGATGCATTTAAACAACTCTTTGACGGTGTAAAACATTCAAACAGCAACTTAGTTTTAAGCTATAGCAATACTGGCATGATCGAACTTAAAGATTTAAGAGCATTAATGAAGAAGAGCATGGCCCAATACTCATTTTCCGAGCGAGTCATGGACCATGATCATATGACTATGGGAAGACAAGGCGATCGAACAAGAAAGGTAAAAGAATTACTCCTTATTGCAAAACGCTATGACTAGCTACACCTACAAATCATACTCGTAGCAACGAGAGGTAATACCAATCACCAGAACAGGACATCCACCAGCCCCACCACCTATAATCTTTGGTATCAACTTGGACATGTGAGTAGTAGAAGCACCATATGAAGCTCCCTTACCTAGGCCATTGAAAATCAACTGCAACTCGTCGGAGCGCGTGATTATTATCCCTACTGAAATTGCGTCCAAATCATATAGCAATCTAAAATTGTTCAAATCCCTATCAAAAAATGGGTCCTTATTGTTCCACTCAACCTCAATTGCCACCTTATTTTTATAGCAGTCAATTTTATGTGTTGGAGTTGAACGCACAACACCATCAATAATCTTACTTGTCTCAAACTGTTTCTCTATCCACAACATATTATACAGTGCGCCATCTAACTTTTCAGCAATTGGAGACTTCCTCCCTCCAGCTGCTACTATATCTGATGACAACAAACGAAATCCACTAAGAACATTGCACAGCTCAGAAAACTCTTGATAAAAGCTTCCATTCAATACTGAAAGTGCATTTTTATAATCAAATACCTCATACCTCGTAAGCATAGCATCCCTCTTCGTGTGGAGCCCTCCCTAGACTGGCATCTCTCAAATGCCAAAGGAGATTCCAACAAGTTAACTAATGAATTTCACTGAGTAACTCAGAGCGTAATATCAGGTTCAAAATACGTAGAGCGTTATGGCTTACTCTGTCAAGGTATTGTATTTCTAGCCCACCACCAGCGACAATGGCTAACCGCTAAAGGTCTCCCTCAGCCCAGCTTGTCCGTACATTTCTGCACATAACACAATAAGCAATGTCATCGGAATTGGACTACCCTGCCTAATTGCTGGATACTCCAACACAAGATGAAACAGCACGCTTCAACATATTGATTTAAATCATACTTCTGTTATAATGCTAAAAAGCGAGTACACACATGAACAAGTACCGAATCACTCGGGACATGTTCTTCTCCAAGGTGCAAGCTCGCAAGCTGTTGACGTGCTGTGAAGCACTAGCCAAGCTTGAGCGCGATAGCGGAATCACCACATGGCGAGTACGCCACATCCTCACACACATAGCTTTGCACAGCGGCTTGCGGGTCAGCGAGATAGCTAACTTGTGCCTTGGCGATGTCCTGCTTTCAACGCAGGAGAATGTCCTGATCGTACAACGCGGCAAGGGCGGCAAACGACGAGATGTCTATATCGACACAGGCCTAGCCAATCACATCAAGAAATTCATTAAGCACAAGAAGCAGTGGGGGCACGGCACCAGCGCCGGAGACCCATTACTCAGAGGCCGTGGCGGTACACCATATACCACCACGGCTCTTTACTTGGCATTCAAAGCCGTACTTCGGGAAGCGGGGCTTCCAAGCCGTTACAGCATCCATAGCTGCCGCCACACCTATGCAACCATGCTGCTGGCGAAGACGAACAACATCCGCTTCGTCCAAAAACAGCTGGGCCATGCTTCCATCAGCATGACCGCCCACTACGCTGACGTCCTACCCGAAGCGAACCAGCGTCTGGCAGAATCCCTGATCAAATAGCGCAACCATGAACCATGCTCCCCGTTTCGACGGGGTCTTTTCGCATGCCCAAATACAAGGAGGCCACTATGTGGAACGAACCGACACAGGCACAACTCGATGCCATCCCGCGACTGTATGAAACCGAGGGAATCGCCCTCACGGACAAGCCGATTTACCTGCACTTCTTCATCGGGCTGTGCAACTGGTACATCACGGAGTTCGATGGTGACGACACCTTTTTCGGCTTCGCCATTCTGAACGGTGACTACGAGATGGCCGAGTGGGGCTACATTTCCTTTTCCGAACTGAAGGAATTGCGAGTGTCATGGGTACACGTTGACCACGACACCTACTGGCATGTTCGCCGGGCCTGCGACGTGGAAGACATCATGAGGGGGATGCGATGAAAACACGGCATTTCGCAGATACCGTCGTGGCTTTGTTCGACCCGCAACTAGGCATAGAAGAGAAGGCGGCGCTACTCGCCGAATTGGAGGTTGTCAGCGCACAGCACCTTGATGAGGCGGGCGTACTCACACCATCGGAAGGCGCATGTATTGAGTTGGCGGATGGCAGCGTGTTTCACCTCACGCTATCGAAAGGCACTGACGAAGGGGCAGCATGAAGCCATACGCACAGGGCAAGTTCGACCAGCTATGTGGGGTGTATGCGCTGATCAACGCGCATCGCCTGATTTATCCAACCCTTTCCTCACGCACACATCGGAGCCTATTCGCTCAATGCCTCGAATGGTTACATGGGCACGACCAACTGCTGGGAGCAGCCAATGAAGGGCTACACGTCAACCAACTCCTGAGCATGAACAAGGCCGTGTTTGCCCCACGGTTTCCCGACATCACAGTGCGGCGACCCTTCTTGTTTAGGAAGGCTGTGCTATCGATGGCATGGAATGATGCCACCGCATTTCTTACGGAGGAGCAACGAGCAATCATTACTCTTTTCGGCACTGACAACTGGAGCCACTGGACGGTGATTCGATCCGTCACGCCACACAGCGTTTCGCTCTTCGACAGTATCGACTTCCACCGACTCACGAAGAAGGGATGCGTTTCACCCGACTTACCATCAGGACGGTACACGGTGTACCCGACTCATATGCTGTTTTTGGAAGGAGGGATATAATGCCACTTTTTGGGATTCGTGGATTTGCGCGTACTTCGTTCCCAGTTTGGCTGTTACATATTATATCAACCATAAATAAAAAACTACCAACCAATCAACACAAGCTAATTTCACCAACTCATTCTTGGCCTAATATCGGCACTATTCCCTATTTGCCCCAATCAACCTACGAAAGGCAGCCTACAATTAATTATGATAATATTTAAACTCAGACATAGGGAGAATACTGATTAGCAGCAGAGATATTGGCAATCGTATCGCTTACGGGAATACGGATTATAGGAAGGTGAGGTAATCCCCCCAAAAGGCCCGAATAGGTGGAGCCAAAAGGATATTTGATACCCTCCGAATACGCTGTGCAGAAACATCAACCTCTGGCAGCGGGTTAGCTGACAGCATCCTAGCCATAAAGAATGTTTGATTATAGACTTAGCTATTGATATTACCCAATTCAACACCACACGCCCTCCCCAACAAAGTGAAGAAGATCGACTCAAGCTACGAATGGCACCTTGGAAGGGTAAACGGCGCGCCATTACTTTATGCAAGCGGAATTGTTTATATTTCAGCCAACTGTATGATATCATTTTAAATCTGACATTTCATGTTAGGGAGCTTAAGAATGGAAGATCATCGTAGATTGGCAGCTCTAGCTGTATTCAGAGAGCTGTATGATAGCAATAACAAAGTGCATGAGATCCTGAGAAAATTCGTGATCGAGATCATTGCATCTCATAAGTCATACGAATTTTACCCGAATGAAATCAACTCATTAATGACTGAATATTATGGATTCAAACTTCCAGAAGCTGTTGTACGCACTGTTCTGCACTCTTTAACAAAGTCAACAGATTGGTGCGCTAAAGAAAATGGGAAATACATTATAAAAATGATGCCTGAGAGCTCTGAAGATCTTCAAAACAAATATAAAACTAGAATTTCAATACATGATAAAATATTCAAAGACTTAATAGCATACATATGCCGTAAAGAAAATAGACAGCTCAGCGAACTTGAAGAAATAAATGCTAGAAAATCTCTTTGCGCCTTTCTGCTAAATGAATCAAATGGCGAAACATACTCTCGCTATGTTAGTTCTTTCATATTAGAACGTGAGAGTGACGACTCTTTCCAGAACGATATTGAGGAAATTCGCGAGGGCGTTATCCTATACTCAGGAATTACCTACAACAACAAGCCAAGCGAAGTTGGAAGCTGGACGACGGAAATGATCCTTTTTTTGGATCAAGAAATTCTTTTCCACTGCTGCGGATTAAACGGAGAACTCTACAAAACATACTTTGATGAATTCCATCGATTTGTGAAAGAAATCAATACCAGTGGAAAAAAAAGAAAAATCTGGCTCTACTACTTTCAAGAAACGAAGGATGGAGTGGAAGGTTATTTCAGAAAGGCTGAGGATATCGTCAGAGGGAATTCAGAAATGTGGGTAGGAAGCCCTGCAATGCGCTGGATCATAGATGGCTGCAACACCCCCAGCGATGTGGCCACAAAGAAAATGAAATTTTATCGTGACCTTGAATATCATGGGATTGTTTTGGATAACAGCTTTGTCTTTGACCACTCAAAATACGAGCACAATATTCTCAATCACGAGATTCATGAATTTGTAGAAGCCAAATTTGGAGATAAGGGCTTAAACTCCCTAGCCCTTCTCAACAAAATTCATTGCCTGCGGGGAGAATCATCAACTAATAATTTTGATTATATAAAGTACCATTTTTTAACTGGCACAGCTCTAACCCATGAACTAGCTTGGGAACCTATAATCAAAGGAGAGGAGTCTGTCCCTCTGGCAACTTCCCTTGATTGGCTTACTAACAGAATGTGGTTCAAACTAAACAAAGGTTTTGGAGGTGAAGCCTTCCCTTCATCCGGCAGGGCCCTTTGCAAAGCAAGAGAGGTTTTATCTACTATTATAAATAGAAAAGTAAGTGATGACTACAACAAGACAGTTAAAGAGTTCAATGATAAAAGATTGTCTCGCGAAGATGTTCAAGGCATACTGATCAGCCTCATGGAGCAAACACGTCTTCCTGAAGAAATTAATTCACAAAATATCGAAGAGCATTTAAATTTTTGCAAATTAGACAAATTAGAAGAGTACAAAGCGATTCAAATCGAAGCTCAAAACAGGCAAAAGCAAATAGATCAAGAAAATATTAATCTTAATAAAGAAATTCTCAAAAAAAATGAAGAGAACAAAAAACTTTTACTCACCATACAACACGAGAGAAACGAGCGAAAACTAAGAGACACCACTGACAAAATAGAATTATTAAAAACAAACAAAAAAAACATTGACAGAAAGTTAATCACATATTTTAGACTAACTACAATTCTTTTTACACTTTTAATACTAGTAACAGGATTTCTGCTCGCAACGTTTCTCTCTTCAACTTGGAGCGTAGCCGAGCCATACATAGTGACGCTACAGATAGTTACACCAATACTAGCTGCGCTAATCATCCCATTACTAACGATAAAAGCTGCAAAAGAAAAAATACAGACAGCGATGAAGAATCGTCTTTATTTATCAGCAGAAATTGATGAGGAAAAAATAAAATCGCTCCAAGAAGAGTTGGCCAGACTCGAAGAAACACTTCACCAACCCCATGATTTGCTGGAGATAGAGAGCCAAGGCCAGGAATTCGCAAGCGCCAGATCAGCTTGAGGCCCCATACAGATATGTACGGCTATCATGGCGTGTGGCGGGGAGATTTTAGTCATACCGCTGGTCATACTTTGGGATGATTTTGAGTGCATTTGGGTGTATATGGTATGACCACGAGTGCAGCCAAACCACTAACATCCTTGAATCACAGATTTTATTAACCAGTCCGTATCGACTGCTAAGCGGGTATACGCCTTAAAAGCGTATCGAGGGTTCGAATCCCTCCCTCATCGCCATTTTTTGGGGTTTAGATGAAAATCTAAACCCCTTTTCTTTTGGTTGAAGCGCGACACCGAAAAGCGCGAAGAGAAGTGTTTTTTCAGGACACTCTTGCATTCCATGCCCCACTACACCCCCCTTGCTTTTTTCACAAAAACGAACCCCCTCCATTCCGGCGGGGCTGCTTGTAGCACGCAAATCAATTTTGCGCATCGCGCAACATAATTTTGTTACATAATCTTGCAGAAAAGCCCCGGCCGAAGCCGGGGTCTTTCATTACAGTTTCTCAACTCCTGAATCTGCCACCAGATTGAGCCGATCGCATGCGATCTGGAAGTAGTCCGGGGACAGTTCCATACCAATGAAGCTTCGGCCTGTCTGGAGGCATACCGCGCCGGTGGTGGCCGATCCCATGAAGGGGTCGAGCACGGTGCAGCCTTCAGGGGTTACGTCCAGCAGGTCGTGGATCAGCGGCAAGGGTTTCTCGGTCATGTGCATCCTGCGCTGGTGCGCGATGATAGAGTGCCGGTACACACCGGGCAGGCAGCGCCTGTGTGCAGCAGTGAGCTTGCCCTTGACCCCGAATACCACGTATTCGCACTGGCGGCGGAACTCGCCGAGAATGGGCCGGGCCGTGGGCTTATCCCACACCACGATTCCGCGCCATGTCCAGCCGCCGATTTGCATGGCGTCCGTCATGGCCGGTAGCTGCCGCCAGTCGGTAAACACCATGCAGGCAGCGCCATCCTTTGCCACCCGGTAGCATTCCGCGAGCCAGAGCGATGCCCACAGCGTGAACGATCGCTGGTCCCGGTTGTCTCCGTGGAACTCGGCATGGCGGCGCTGCGCGTGCGAGCTTTGGTACTTCTTGCCGGGTGCCTGCTGTCGCTGGCTGGCATGAACGCCGCCAGTGGAGTACGGCGGGTCGGTCAGGATCGCATCCACGGAATCATCCGGCATGGCCATCATGAGGCTCAGCTCCTCGCCTCTGTGCAGTCTCGCACGTCCTATCTCTATCACTTAGCATCTCCGAGCGGGCCGCTCGGGCCTCTCGGCAGGGACTCATGATCCGCATGTAGTTCATTGTGTGACAGCGTTTACACTTGATTTCCAGTTCAACTACTTCGCCCTTGGCGAGCAACCTATTGCATTGACCGCACCGTATTTCTTGCATTTCAACTTGCCGTGTCCGTTTTGCCCCGATACAACCCTTCCTGTCTGATCAGACACAGGAGCAGCGGGGTATCTCTTCGAATGGGTGCAACCATTCGCGGGGCCGTGGTGCGGTGGGTCAACACCGCGCCGGTGGAGGACCACATGTCCTCCGCCTGCTCCACCAGGATGATGCGGCCCGGAGTGATCCGGGCCGTTTCCTTTTGTCTCCCTATCGATTGTCAAAGACAAACGACTAATCAGGCAGCACGTATACAGGATCAATGGCTGCAATAGCCCCGGCATCATCCCCGGCAGCGGCCAGTTGGTCCTCGTAGAGTTGCTGTGTGCCCAGCACTGCCGCGCTCACCGCCTCATAGGTGGCCACGTTAGCCAGTACCCTGTCCCGCAGATCCAGCAGGCCAATACCGCGCGTTGCGGCAATGCCGCTGAGCAGCGGTGCGGCGGCGTCCGGGTCAGCGGACAACGCGCGGGCCTCCGCCTCCTGTTTTGACCAGCTGAGCTTTTCGTGCTCGGAGTAATTCGAGGTCAGGCCCGACATAAACGCATCGGCGCGGGACACTATCTCCCGCCGTTTGGCTGCGCCTGCGGCATCCACATCAACCAGCCACCCAGCACCGTCCCCCCATATTGCATACGGGCTATCCGGCGGCTCCTGTGTTGTGTAGCCGGGTGGCACGTCCGCACCAGCTGAAATATTCATCCGTTCGCGCGTTGCCGTGGACCACACCGGAGTTTTAGCGATGGGATTGGGGTAGCTGATCACCAGTACGCCATCCGCGTCCGTTTCCAGCGGAGCACCGTAGTCGTAGCTGTTGATATCAACGTCGGGACGCTCTACCCGCATCGGCTGCACGCCGATTGCCGCGAGCCTGATAACCCACGCTGCGGTTGTTTCGCCTGCCTGCTGCGCGAGGCTGGCGGCAGGATACGCAATACCGGCGTACACCACTGTACGTGCTACGCCGATGGAGCCGTCTTTGTATTTATATTGCATGGTTGCTCCTACAATATGGTGTGTTGAATAACAGAGCCATTCCCGCCATCGCCGC
>NZ_BLVP01000006.1 GCF_013340305.1 Desulfovibrio psychrotolerans | reverse complement strand
TGGTGGGAAAGTAGGCCGCCGCCAAGACGTATTTCAACCACAAAAAACTCCGGTACCGATGAGGGCCGGAGTTTTTTGCGTTTGCAGGAGGGGCGTGGGCTGGATAGCTCCCTTTTCTATGTTGATTTTATGTCCACTATGTGTCCGCCGTGGCTGTTTCACCATACCACAAAGCGGGGTAACAACTGAACCAGACTAGCCCGCATATTCGGAACGTGCTTCTTGGATACGCTGCAGGGTGTCCAGAAACTCGGCCTCGCGGTCAGGCGGCGACAGGCGCAGGGCCTCAACGGCCAGAGCCTCGGCCTGATCTAGGCGCTGACGCTGGATATAAAGCAGCCAGGCCAGATTATTGCGCGGCTCGGGATTCAAGGGCAGTGAGACTATGGCATTGACATAGGCCTTCTCAGCCTCCTCCATCCGTCCGAGGGCGAAAAGGACGTTGCCAGTATAGAGGTGGGCCAGAGGTTCATTGCGCATGGCCGCCTGATATTCGCGCAGGGCTTCGGGTAGGTTGCCGCCGGACTCGTAGGCCAACCCAAGTTTGAGGTGCTCTGCCGGACTCAGAGGATCCTGATGCATGGTGATGCGAGGCATGGCGCAGGCGGTCAGTCCCAAGGTAAGACACAGAGCCAGACATAGGACCAGAAACATGGGGGCTGGCCGTTGCTGAATGCGGGTGGTGTGATTCATAGCGTTTTGGACTCCACCAGAAGTGTCCAGTTGTCAGCCCGTTCCCACGTTCGCAGGACATCTGCCCAGGGCAGGAGCGCATGCTTCCTGCGGCCGGTGTTAGCAATGAGTCCTTGCGGGGCGTAGCCCACAGCCACTAGGTAATGGTAGGTACTCACCGGGCCTACGCCCAGATCAAGCATGAGCACCAAGGGGCGGCCTGCATCCACGTTACGTATTATATCCTCAACTGTCCCCCGCCAGAAACGCGATGAATAGCCTCTGTTGCGGGGATACAGCGCCAAGTCCAGACTCACTGAGCCGCGTAATTCTGGCCTGTACACCGCCAGAGCAATTTGGTCGGGCGTGGCCGGATCGCCCAAGAAATTGAGCACGCCGGCCAGAGAGGCCGGGCCGCACTGGTAATCTTCCTGAGCGTGGAAGGGCACGTCTGCAATGGTTTGGGTATCCGATGGCGGCATAAATCCCAGAGGCAGACCCGCGGCACAGGAAGTCAGGGCCAGCGTTACCAAAAAAGCCAGAACCGCCCGCAGGCAGAGTTTGAGACGGTTCTGGCAAAGAGGTTGGTTACCAGTGAACTCGTTGGCGGTCATTTTCGAGTTATGTCAACTTGTAAATGACGAGGCCCAAAGTCACGATGATGAGGATGACAACGACCAAGCCCAAGACGCTGCCACCCGAGTCCAAGGACCCGAGTTGAGAGGCCAGACTGTGAAGTTCTCCGTCTGAGAGCATCCCGAGGCGGGTGTCAATCTCATCCCGGGAATACCCTAGGGCGGCCAGCCGCTCCGTGACCATCTTGTTTTCCAGAGCATTTTGCACTGAGGTCATGTCTTGTGCACCCTGTTCCACTGAACTGCTCTGGGCCGTTGGGACAAAGCTGGCTTCCACATTGGGGACAAAGGCCAGCATGGTCATGATAAGAACCATTATAAAGGTGACATGAACCATAAGGCGAGACCTGATGACGGTGTTCATTATTCCTCCTGTAATACAGGGTGATACGACTGTGCCGGGGTTCCGGCGGGGTTGGCCTTTCTGGAGAAGGCCTCGCAATTACTCCGGCCGCGCTTAACTGATCCGGGTATTCAGAGCCAGAGCCCTGAATGGGCTCTGGCCGCTAGAGCCTTCCGGTCAGGACCAGGATTACGAGGACGATCAAAATTACCCCCCCCATGCCGCTGGGGCCATATCCCCACGACCGACTATGCGGCCACACCGGCAAGACCCCCAGCAGAAATAGAATCAATAAGATGAGGAGAATTGTTCCTAAGGACATTTCCGTGCTCCTTTGTCAGGGCGTGCATCTCAGCACCACCGTCTGAGCCGCAGAGTTAGTTGGCACCCAAGACGGTCATATTGTTGACCACCTGCTTGACGCCGTGTACGTCGTTCGCGAGCTTGGTTGCCAGAAACTTTTCAGAATCACTTTTGGCCTCACCCCCAAGGGTGACCACGCCGCCCTTGGTAGAGACAGTGGTGTTGAGAGCGCTGGTCGAGCGGTGATACAACAGGGTTATTTTGACCAGAGCCGTGACCGAAGCGTCGTCAATCAAATCACCAACAGCGTCCAGCTTCTCGCCCATAGTGGCTTCTCCTGGTTTTACGGGGGTGCCCTGCACAGTCATCTCGTTCTTAACGTTTTTGACGCCATCTACATCTTGGGCGTATTCGCTAGCCAGATCCCTTTGCGCCGAGTTGACGGCTTCGCCGCGCAGGGTGATGGTTCCATTGCTGGCCAAGACTTCGGTCTTGGCTCCGCTCACGTTCCGATGGAACAGGAGGGTTGTCTTGACTTTGGTGATGAGCCATGCATCCGAATGAGCCTCTGGGGGCGTTCCCTTTATGTTCAGCTTATTGTCGACACTCTTGACTCCCGGCAGACTGGCGACTGTCTCCCGAGCCAAGGCTCTTGATGCGTCGTCGGAAACAGTCCCGGTCAAGGTGACTTCGCCATTGTTGGATTTGACGTCCACATTATCGTCCTTGAGGTAATGCTTGAAGACATAGGACTGTTTCGCTGCCTTAACGATGTTGTCATCCACTTCGGATGCGTACAGGTGGCCCCCCAGATAGAGCAGGGATGCGATTGCCGTCATCAGTGTTACGAAGACCATTGTTCTTTTCATCTGTATTACTTTTCCTTTAATGTAGCGGTGTGCCTGTTCTGTTTTTGGTTAACCTTTATGTGAAGGTCAGTTCATTAATGTCCACGCCCTGCGCTTTGGTGGCACGACTCGCACGAGGGGTAATATCAATATTCGTGCCCAAAGCGCTGCCTCGGCAATTTGCTGATATGTATGGACAATGTCGAGATACCTTTCAGCGTAAAAGGCGGTATTCCCGCTTTATGAGAATCATGAAGCAAGAAATTCTTGGTTCTCAATAACCGATGGAGTGGAAATGAAGAGGTGAAGTGGGTTTATCTCTTGGTGCGCAGCCCGTGCTTCTTCAACAGGCTGTAAAGGCGGGCTTGGCTAAGCCCGGAAATGGCTTTGGCCTGCTGGAAGTCGCCAGAGCAAAACCGCATCAGGTCACTGAAGTAAGTCTTTTCGGCCGTGGTCAACGCCTTATCGTGAAACGCCTTCCAAGGGCCGGGGGCGGTATGGCCGGGGGCGAATGTTGCGACGTTCTCATATCCGGCTGCCTTGGAACGGGCGAAAAGAGCGCGCATATCAGTGGGCAGATGCCGCGGTGTGAGCACATGCTCTGCGGGCGCTGCCGCCACCATGGACTCAATGACCTGAGACAATTCCCGGACATTGCCGGGCCAGGAATGCTCGCGGAGTATCTGCATCAGGTCCGGGGACAAAGACTTTATGGGAAGCCTGTTGCCGCGACATATTCGCACAAGAAAATAATCCACAAGTTCCGGCAGGTCTTGGCGGTGCTCCCGCAAAGGGGGGAGTTCGAGGGTGATGGCGCGAACGCGGAATAGGAGGTCCTCTCTGAACAAACCGTTGGCAACCATTGCCATGAGGTCCCGGTTGCTTGCGCAGACGAGACGAAAATCGCTGTGCTGCTCATGCGATCCCCCCAAGGAACGAAAGGTTCGATTCTCAAGAACACGTAGAAACTTTTTTTGCGTTTGCAGGTCGAGTTCGCCGATTTCGTCTAGGAACAAAGTTCCGCCGTGCGCCTGTTGGACAAGGCCCGGCACAGTTTCGGTGGCCCCGGAAAAGGAACCTTTACGGTGTCCGTAGAGTTCACTTCCGGCGATGCTCTCTTGGAGTGCCGCACAATCAACGACCACAAACGGCCTATTCGCCCGGGAGCTGTTATCGTGTAGGGCGTGGGCGAAGAGGTCCTTGCCCACGCCGGTCTCTCCATAGATAAGGACGTTTGCGCTGCTTTTCGCAGCCTTGGCCATAAACTGAATGCACTGGGTCAGCTTAGAACTAGAGCCTACAATTCGGTCCCGCTTAGCTGGCAGGAGGTTCATCTTTTTATCACGGTACTCCAGTGCCTGCCGGAGAGAATGACGGATTTCCAGAGGAGTCTGGCCCTTGTCGATGTAATCCCATGCCCCACTGCGAATGGCCAGATCTGCGCCGTTGGGATCACTTGCTCCGGTTATGATGATCACTTCGGGATTGGACTCCATATTCATGAAGTGGGATAATGCGTTGAGTCCGTTTCCGTCGGGCAAGGCCACGTCCAGATATACCAAGTCAAAATCTTCTTGGCGGGCCAGATCCAGTCCCTTCGCGAGAGTCTGCACGGCGCGGACCTCGTGTCCTGCCGAACGCACCAGTTCCGTCAGCATCATACAGATGACTTCTTCGTCATCAACGATAAGCACCCGGATCATGCGCTTCTCCCTACAGGTTTACTACGTAAGCTACGCAGGCGGCTGGACACCGCGTTGACCACCATCGTTCAGGAAGGACCGCAGTGTAACGGTAAGCCGCGATGCCTCAGCCTGAAGCTGAGGCAGACACTGTCTGGCCAAGGCCAGATTTCGGTTAACGGCGTGACGTTGCATCTCTTGCGCGCAACGCAAAAGGGGATGGGCCTGAACGGGACCGGAACTGCCTACCAAGGAATGCGCGCTTGAAGCTGCTTGGTCGAGATTTCCCTGCGCAAGACCGTACTCAAGGTCTGCAACCTGCGTTTCAAGGGCAGTTAAGGTCACCCTGAAGAGTTCTCTCAGAAATTGTTCCGGGAAGGACTCGCGCAGTTCTTTGAAGTCCAAGGGGGCTTCCACAACGGACGCCGGGCCCGCAACCGCTCGGCGGGTATGCTGCGTAGAGATTGCCCGGGACCGGAGAGTGCGGGCCGCAAGTTTGGACACTACGGCCAAGAGCGTGCTTCGGGTAATCGGCTTTGTGAGATAGTCGTCCATGCCAGCAGAGAGAAACCGCTCTTTGTCTCCTTCCATGGCATACGCCGTGAGCGCCAGAATGGGCGTGTGTGAGTTAACGGGCCCGGAAGATGATGACCGGATTCGACGAGTGGCTTCAATGCCGTCCATGCCAGGCATGTTCACGTCCATTAGTACGCAATCAAATGGCCCGGCGGCCAGCGCATCCAGGGCTTCCTGCCCGTTTCTCACGCCGACCACCGCATGACCAGCCCTGGTAAGAAAATGGTGCAGGACCTTGCGGACCGGTTCGCTGTCCTCGGCCACGAGTACACGCAAGGCACGGACTGAGGTCGCGGCCATAGCTTCGCCCTGTATCGAGTCTACAGATTGGGGAGTGCCGAACAGCAATGTGAAATGGAATCTGCTCCCTTGTCTGGGGTTACTCTCCACACCGATGGTTCCACCCATCAGTTTAATCAGGCGCTCGGAAATGGCCAGCCCCAGACCGGACCCCCCGAATTGTTTGGCGATGGAGCTGTCTAGCTGAGTGAACTCAAGAAACAGCGCAGGAATGTCTTCTGGGGCGATACCGATGCCGGTGTCCGAAACCATGAAGTTGAGCATGACCTCTGGGCCGGAATGCGGAAGCCTGGAAACTTCTAGATCGATGCGGCCTTGAGGGGTGAACTTTAGAGCGTTCCACAGCAGGTTTTGGAGAACTTGATCCAGCCGTCCTTGGTCTCCATGCAACAAACGGGGGCAGTTTGGATCTATCCTTAAAGCAAGCTCAAGTCCTCGGCGCTGGGCCTCCACCGCGAAGGAGTTGGTGATCTTTTGCAAAGTTGCGTGGAGATCGAAATCCAAAGGGCATAACTCCAGCCTTCGGGCCTCAATCTTGGAAAGGTCAAGGATGTCAGCGATGAGGCGCAGCAGGGATTCCGCAGAGTTCTGAATGCTCAGGAGGTTTTCGCGCACCTCCATGGGCAGGGGACTGTCCAGAAGCATCTCGGATACGCCAACAATGGTGGCAATGGGGGTGCGGATCTCGTGGCTCATGTTTGCCAGAAATTGGCTTTTTGCACTGTTGGCGGCATCGGCTGCAATCTTGGCCTGATGCAGTTGGTCCTCAAGCTCCTTGCGACCGGTAATGTCATTCAGGAAGATCAGGCTGGCTGGCGACTCCTCCCAGGAGAAGGAAGCACCGTGGGCTTCGATCCACCTCACCCGTCTGTCTCCGCACGATATGCGGAAAACCAGCCTGCCCCCAGGCTCTCCAGTTCGGTAGGCTTTGGCCACGGCTTTCCTGTCGTTGGGGAGAACGATCTCCATGAACGACCGCCCCGCAAGAGCTTCCTGAGAATAACCCAGAACCATAGCGGCACGGGGATTCATCAGGCGCAACCGCGAGCCTATGAGAATGATGATACCCTCATCGGCCTTTTCGAAAAGAGTACGGTAGCTCTCATCGCTGCGGGCTAGGGCCTCCGTGGTCGTTTTCATCAAGGAAATGTCGGTGAGGGCCATATTGGCTATGGTTGAGCCGTCTTCACCCATGCGGACTGCGCTCTTGAGGAGGACTGAAAGGCGGACTCCCTGCCGGGACAGGAGGCGTACCTCGATTTCAGAGGTGCGTCCTGCGCCTAGGGATTCCCGGATATTAAAGTACAGTTTGTCTGCGTCCTGCCGGTCCATGAAACTGCTGAGGGCCTTGCCGAGGAGTTCCAAGCGTGGGCAGCCAAGCATGGCGCACGCTGTGTTGTTAGCCTCAAAGATCAGTCCCTGTATGTCGGTGGTAACATGCCCGACAGGTGAGAATTCGTAGAGTTCCGCATATCGTTTGCGATTTATCTCGGCCTTAAGCTCTGCCAGCTTGAGTTCTTCGTTTTGGGCCTCCAACTCGGCGTGCAGGACGCTGACCTCTTGAAGCAGGGCTTTCAAATCATGGCGGTTAAACTGCTCAAGGTCCTTTGAATGGCCATGCAGGACATCTTTGGCATGTTGCCTCATCCGGGTTTCGACCATGTTTTCCCGCTCCTTTTCCTCGAAGCAAACGCACCGAGCCTAGGCCGGGAACTTGCGGAGAAAATTCTAAAGGGTATCCGCTGAGCGTATAATCAGGCAATATTCATCGGATGACCACTCGGCGATAGGCGGGCTATTACCATCTATTCTAGAATACACCCGTAGGCTTCTTCGTCAAGCGAACAGATGATTATAGAGTTTCGAGGATGGTGGAGAAAAAATCAGCCTTGTTGCTGGGCATGTGCTAAGCTCCCCCTATTTTCATGTTAGGCTCCTTCTGGTCCCGCGGAAGGGGGCAACGGGCTAAACGGGTAAAAGCGTTTTGCAGGGCAGTGAAAGGGCTGCCAGGCGAGAACTTGCTGCACATGATTAGGAAGAAAGAACGCAGAAAGAGGCGAGTTGAAAAAATCCTTCAAATTAAAGGCGTTCCCATCTATATACCAGTCCATGCAGTTATGGCTACCCTTACACGCGGAGCACGTATGGAAAAGGATGTCAGGATTATCGGCAGGGTGAGTTCCTCGCTCAAACGCCTTGAAGAGTGCCCCAAGCAGGGGGACGAAGGCGCGCCTGAGGCGTGGGTGGAGATTGACGAAGACTATGTGGACGGGCTGGATACGCTTGAGGAAGGCCAAAGCATAACTCTGCTCACATGGATGCACCTTGCCGACCGGGATGTGCTTGCTGTGCACCCGCGTGGCGACGCCAGCAGGCCCAAACGCGGCGTGTTTAACACCCGTTCGCCTGCGCGGCCCAATCCCGTGGGGCTGCATGAAGTGCGCATTCTGGAGATAAAGCGCAATCTGCTCAGGGTTTTTCCGCTTGAGGTGGTGGATGGCACGCCTGTCATAGACATTAAAACGGAGTTCATTCAGCGCATTGGTACGCGGGAAACACGTCAGGAGTGGGGGGCGGGTATTCCTTCGCGTGAGGCGGATATACTGCGGGATATCTGCCGCAGGGCGTGGTCACGGGGGCTGCTTTCCGGCTTTAACGGCAACGTCTCCATGCGGCTGGGCAGGCTGGGGCATGACGGTCATGCGCCCAGACATGCTGGTGAGCAGGCCGGTGAGCAGACCGGTGAGCAGTTGGCCGGGCAAACCGGTAGGCAGACCGGCGGGAATGCGGACGATATGTGCCTGATAACCTGCACCGGTTCCGCCAAGGGCAATCTGAAGCCGGGAGATCTGGCTATGGTGAATATTCGCACGGGTGAGACGGTGGCAGGAGGGAAGCCCTCTTCCGAAGCGGGAATGCATCTTGAAATCTACCGCAATCAGCCGCAGGCGCAGGCGGTGGTGCACACGCATCCGCCCAAGTTGCTCGCGCTGGGGGTGCATGTACCCGTTGCGGACATGCTGCGGTTGCCTATCTTTGAATCAGACCTCATCCGCGCCAAGTTTACCAGCGTGCGCGACAACGAACCCGGAACCCATGCACTGGCGCGTGACGCCGGACTTGCCGCACGGCACCACGAAGGAATTTATCTGGAACGCCACGGCCTTGCCTGCTGGGGGCCTGATGCTGCTTGGGCGCTGGCACTGAGCGAGGAGATAGAGCATCTGGCAGGTGTGCACCTTGACGTTTTGACGAAACGGTAGCGACATTGCCGTTGCGGAAGGCGGCACGGCTTGCAAAATAGGCATAAACGCGCTACTTCGCCCCTTCCACACCGGTGTTTGCCGCCGCACCCCGACGATGTGCGGCCGGACAGCCTGAGGTGAGATTACGGTAAGGATATCGAGGATATGGCAGCAAAAAGCCCGGATATGACCCCTGTCGCAGCCTCTGACTTCGCCCCGGACTTTGCGAAAACGGGCGGACTTGTACCCGCCATTGCGCAGGACCACGCCACAGGCGAGGTGCTGATGATGGCCTACATGAACGAGGAATCGTGGAACAAGACACTGGAAACCGGCGAGGCCCACTACTGGAGCCGCAGCCGGGGTACCCTGTGGCATAAGGGCGGGACATCGGGCCATACCCAGCATATCAAGGCCGTGCGGCTTGACTGCGACAGCGACACCATTTTGCTGCTCGTGGATCAGATAGGCGGCGCGGCCTGTCATAAAGGGTACAGAAGCTGTTTTTACCGCGAACGCAAGGACGGTATGGTTTCCGTCTGCTCCCCGCTCGTTTTCGACCCCAAGGAGGTCTATAAATAATGTCCGAGACGCAACGCCAGATCAAGCTGGGCATACCCAAAGGCTCGCTGCAGGATTCCACGCTCAACCTTTTTGAACGCTGCGGCTGGAAGGTGCGCCAGCACCACCGCAACTATTTCCCGGAAATCAACGACCCGGAAATCACCGCCCGGCTGTGCCGCGTGCAGGAAATTCCGCATTACATACAGGACGGCATTCTGGACGTGGGCCTGACAGGTAAGGACTGGCTGCTGGAAACCGGCGCGGATGTGCACGTGGTTTCGGACCTTGTGTATTCCAAGGTTTCCAACCGCCCTGCCCGCTGGGTGCTTGCCGTGGCGGGCGATGCTCCGTTCCGGACCCCGCAGGACCTTGCAGGCAAGCGCATTGCCACCGAACTGCTGGGCGTGACCAAAAAGTATTTCGCGGACCTTGGTATTCCCGTGGACGTGTTTTATTCGTGGGGTGCCACGGAAGCCAAAGTGGTGGAGGGGCTTGCCGACGCCATTGTGGAGGTGACGGAAACGGGCACCACCATCCGCGCCCACGGGCTGCGTATCATTGACGATGTGCTGGTGACCAATACCCAGCTCATCGCCAACAAGAAAACATGGGAAGATCCGTGGAAGCGCCGCAAGATTATGCAGATAGACCTGCTGCTGCAGGGCGCGCTTCGTGCCGACGACCTTGTGGGCCTGAAGATGAACGTGCCGGGGGACAAGCAGGACGCCATTCTGGAGCTTTTGCCCTCGCTGAATTCGCCCACGGTTTCCCAGCTTAAGGACAGCCACTGGCTTGCCGTGGAAATTGTGGTGGACCGCAGCATAGTGCGCGACCTTATCCCCCAGTTGGTGGAAGCGGGTGCCGAAGGCATAATCGAGTATTCGCTGAACAAGATCGTCTGACCCTTATCTGACGCGATGCACACAGGGACGGAAAGGCCGCTGGCTTTTCCGTCCCTTTTCCTTTGCGCGGTACGGGCAGAGGGGGCGTGCCTCTGCGCTGGGCAGGGAATGGAAAGCTCTCCCGCGTGCTGGTGGCTTCACGGGGAAGAGGCGCAAAGCGGGGCTGGTCCGGAGTTAGTCCCGAGCTAGTCCGGGGATAATCGGGCCTGATTGATCCTTGATCCTGCGGGGGTGCTGTAGAGAAAGACAGCCGGTGCCCATGGAGGAGCCTTACGCATGCAGAAGATTATGGAGCAAACCAGTTTCTTGTTGATTTTGAAAATCATATTCAATATGAGAGGGGGGAACGCTGCCGAGGCTGCCCGGAGACATACCTTCCGGGATAGGCGGCAAAGAGACGCACAAGCAAGGCCGGGATTTTCGAGATTGCTCGGGAATGTTCCGGGAGTATTTTCGGGGGAATGCATGTTTCAGAAAGAAGAGGAATGCATTGAGCAGGCGGAGGAACTGCTTTCTTCCCTGCTGCGGGGAACCGTGGCGGAGAAGCCGTTTGGCGACCTGCTGGATGTGGCCCGCAAACTGCTCAGGCAGTCGCGCAGGCTGGTGACCATGGGAGACCGCATGCAGGCCCAGTTGAGTTCGCTGAACGATGAACTGAACCATATGGCGCGTACGGACGCCCTGACCGGTCTGGACAACCGCAGGCAGTTCATGGAGGTGGCGCGCAAGGAGCTTTCGCGCTCGCGCCGTACGGGCAAGCCCTTTTCGCTTCTGCTCATTGATGCGGATCACTTTAAATCCATCAATGACACTTGGGGGCACGATGTGGGCGACAGGGTGCTGCGCGACATAGCCTCGCTGCTGAACGGAGCGGTGCGCGCGCATGATATGCCTGCCCGCATAGGCGGCGAGGAGTTTGCCGTGCTGCTGCCGGAAACGGATTGCCGCGAGGCGGCCTTGCTGGCGGAACGCATACGCCTTGCCATGGAGCGCCATATTATGCTGGTGGAGCAGGCTGCGGTGCGTTTTTCCGTGTGCATCGGCTGCACCACGGGTAGCGGGCAGGAAAAGGGGCTGGATCTTGAGGTCATGCTCAAGCGGGCGGATGTGGCCCTGTATGCCGCAAAGAAAAACGGGCGCAATCGTGTGGAGCGGTATCCCGGCCCGGACTGCCTGCCGGATTGTCCTGTGGCGGCTGCAGAACGCGTGCGGCACCAGGGGGAGGCATGAAGTCTGACTCTTCCGGGTCCCGTGTAACGGGAGGGCTGTACGCGCGTATTCTCGATTATGCGGCAGGGCTGCGCACTGTTACCAAGATGAAGATCATTCTTGCGCTGTGCCTTATCCTGTGTCCCCTTGTTCTTCTGCTGCTGCATGAGGGCATGAGCCATACCCAGCTGGGCAACCTGCTTGCGGGATGGATTGCGGCAGGGTTTATTGTGCTGATTCCGCTGTCCCATTTTTTTGCCCACATTCTCGCCCTGCGCAGTGTGAAAGAGCTGAACGCCCTGTGCGGGCAGATGCGCGAAGGCAATCTTACGCCCTTTGAATCTCTGCCGCCGGAGCCCACAGACAACGATGCCCTGCAGACACTGCGGCATAACCTGTTCTGGATAGGGCACATCATAGACAGCCGCCAGAAGGCCTTGAACGGGGCGTTGCGGAACCTGAACGAGGCGCAGGCGCGGCAGCATGAATCCATAGAGTATGCCAGCGTTATCCAGAACGCGTTTCTTCCTGCCGAGGCAACCCTGCACGAGCTGTTTGCGGAGCATTTTCTGCTATGGAGCCAGAGGGATACCGTGGGAGGCGATGCCTACTGGGTGCGCCGCGCCCGTGACGGTTTTTTTGTGGCGGTGGTGGACTGCACGGGCCACGGGGTGCCCGGTGCGTTTATGACACTTATCGTGCATTCCCTGTTTGAAAGGCTGGATACGGACGCGCTGCGGGCCGACCCCGCCGGTGTGATCGGCGCCATGAACCGGGCCATACGCGGAGCCCTTGCGCAGGACCGGGCCAACTCTCTTTCCGATGACGGCATGGACTGCACCGTGCTGTTTGTGGATGAAGCCGCCCGCACGCTGCATTTTGCGGGTGCGCGGCATTCGCTGTTCATGCTGCCGGCGGGCATACATGGCGGCGACGGGGAAGGGGTGGAGATTCGAGGCGATAGGTGCGGTGTGGGCTACGTGCGCACCCCGGAAGACTATGTGTATACAAACCATGTGCTGCCGTTGCAGGCGGGCACGCGGTATTACTGCCTTACGGACGGACTGACGGATCAGGTGGGCGGGGCCAACGGGCTGCCTTTCGGCAAGTCGCGTTTTCTTTCGTTCATCCGGGAAAACGGGAACGTGCCGTTGGCGCGGCAGCGTACCCTGCTGGAAGCAACCCTCAAGGAATATATGGGCCGCGAAACCCGGCGCGATGACGTGACGGTTCTCGGTTTTACGGTGTGAATATATGGAGATGAATATGCTTTCGTTCTACGAGACCATGAACCGCGAAGGCGTGGTGCTCTATTTCAACGGGCCCATCTCGCAGAGCGTGGTTGAAGGGATTGGCGATATGATGCGCCGCAAGATGGCCTTTGAAGAAAACGGCATGCAGCTGGCGCAGAAGGTTTTTTCCGTGCTTGTGGAGCAGATGCAGAACGTCATATGCTACGCCCGCGAATCCTGCACGGCCACGGAGTGTATAGGTGTGGGGCAGATCATGGTGGGAAGGTCGGGGGAACAGTTCTACGTGGCGTGCGGGAATCCCGTGAGCCGCAAGCGCGAACAGCGCATCCGCGAACGGATAGATACCGTGAACGGCATGTCGCGCGAGGAACTGAAGGCCTACTACAAGGAACAGCGGCGCAAGGGGCCGGACGAGGATTCGTGCGGCGCAGGGCTGGGATTCATAGAAATGGCCCGCAAGGCCAGCCGCCCGCTGCAATACCGGTTTGACCCGATAGACGACACCACATCCTTTTTTGCCGTGAAGGTACATATTTAGGGAGGGGGATTCCCCATGACACCACTGGCGCGTTTTTATGTGGCGGCGACCAAATCATCGCCTGCCATAGACTTTGACCCCGCAAGCAACAGCATGAGCATGCGCGGCGAATCATACCCGGAAAACTGCTCGCGGTTCTACGAGCCTGTGTTCCAATGGCTGCGGCATTATCTGGCCTATACAGGCACGCAGCCCATGCTGCTGGACTTGGAGATTATCTATTTTAACAGCTCCAGCTCCAAAACATTCATGGATCTGTTTGATCTGCTGGATGCAGCCGCGGAAACGGGCAAGCCGGTTACCGTGCGCTGGCATTACCACCCGGAAAACGAAACCGCCTTTGAATGCGGCGAGGAGTTTCAGGAAGATGTGCGCCATATGACGTTTGAGTTGGTGCCCAAGACCGTTTGATGCTGAAATCCGGCCTGCCAACAGCCTGTCTACCTTGCCTGCAGAGCTCGCCTGCAGAGTCAGCCTGTAGAGCCAGCCTGTAGTGCCAGCCTGTTGACCTGCGCGGCTGTAGACGGCAGTGTGGTTTCCCACCCTGAACCACCGCAACGCAAAGGCGGCAAGATATGACCTTCATACCGGAACAGCTGTACGGCATCATCGGGCATCCGCTCGGTCACACCATGAGTCCCGCCCTGCACAACTGGGGATTTGCCCGGTGCGGCATACGCGCCGTGTACATGGCCTTTCCGCTGCCGCCGGAAAAGCTGGCGGACTTTGTCACCGCCTTTCGCACCCTGCCCCTGAGCGGTGCCAGTGTGACCATTCCCCACAAGGAAGCGGTTATGCCCCTGCTGGACGGCGTTACCGGAAGGGCGCAGGCCGTGGGAGCCGTGAACACCCTGTTCTGGGAGCAGGGCAGGCTTATGGGCGACAATACGGACGTGGCGGGTTTTCTTGCCCCCTTGCGGGAACGCGCGGGTACGGTGCGCAAGGCACTGGTGCTCGGCGCGGGCGGTGCTGCCAAGGCTGTTCTGGCCGGATTGAACGAGCTGGGGGTGGGCGAGGTGCTTATTGCCAACCGTGCCCGCGAGCGCGCCGAGGCAGTGGCAGCCCCTTTCGGGGCGGCAGTGGTGCCATGGGAAGACCGCGCAGGGACGGGAGCGGATCTTGTGATCAACTCCACCCCCCTTGGCATGGCGGGAGAGAACGCGGGGCGCACCCCCTATCCGGCGGAAGGGTTTTCCGGAAAAGGGCTTGCCTATGACCTTGTGTACAACCCGCTGCACACGCGGTTTCTTGCAGAGGCGCAGGCAGCAGGCTGGGAAACGCTGGACGGCCTGCATATGTTCGCGGCACAGGGGGCCGAGCAGTTCCGCATCTGGACCGGTGAGGAACTGCCGCTTGGGGATGTGCGGCAGCGGATAGCTGAATATTTGATGCTGTAATAGGTTGTCCTAATGTTCTCTTGTCTGAACGAAGTGTTTGGACCGGAGTGTTTTTTTGGCGAATGGGTATGTGATATAACATAATTATTGCGAGAGTGAGATATGCAACAACAGAATGAGGGCGCATGGAGTGCCGGAGGGGAGGCGCAGGAAACGGGGGTGGTAATGGCAGAGCCGGTGCGGGATGAGAACGCGGGATTGCCTGGGGGGCAGTCCGGAGAGTTTCGCCGTTTGGTGGAATTTAAAGGGAACGGATGGCAATTGTTCAAAATTTGGATTGTCAATTTTCTGCTTACCGTTCTCACGCTGGGTATTTATCATTTCTGGGCGAAAGTGAAGGTGCGCAAGTACCTGTGGTCCAACACGGTCGTTGAGGGAGAACCATTGGAATATACCGGAACGGGCAAGGAACTGTTCTTTGGTTTTCTGATCATTGCCGTGGTATTTGTCGTCTACAACTCGGCAGTGCACTTCTATGTGGGGCCAGCGCAGCAAATTGTACCCAGCTTGCTGCTCATTGCGCTCGTGCCCTTTTGGTTTTTTGCAACGTATAGGGCTATCCGCTACCGTTTAACGCGGACTGTATGGCGCGGCATCCGCTTTAATCTTTCGGGCAGCGCATGGCGCTTCACCTTGGTGGCGCTGGGGCAGACGCTGCTTAATATCATCACGCTCTATCTGTGGTATCCCAAATCCCGTGCCGTGCTCCGGAAGCGTATAGTCGGAAACATGTGGTACGGTTCCCGAAGCTTTTGGTTCACCGGAAAGGCAAAACCTTTGTATGTGCCCTTCTTGGTGGCTCTGGTAGGGATGATAGGGTTTGGTGGAGCCGGTATGATGCTGGTGGATTTGGGTTCAGCGGTAGGCAATCTTAATGAAGATCCCGGCAGGGCGGCGGTTAAGGGGCTTCTTGTGGCACTTGGCACCGTTTACGGCATGCTGTTGTTGGGATCGTTGTCCACCTATTGGTTTGCCGCGGTTTGTATTCGTTGGGAAGCGATGAACACGCGTTTCCCCGGTGTGGAGTTTCGCAGCACCATTACACTGCGCAGAATGCTGTGGCTGGAATTGACCAATCTGCTGCTGCGTCTTTGCACGCTTGGCTTTGCAGCCCCTTGGCTCATAGTGCGTTCCCATCGTGTGTATTTGCATTCTTTGCACGTTCAGGGCGATCTGGATTACGTGCACCTTGCGCAGGATGAGCAGAATGCGCCCAAGCACGGTGAGGGCTTCTTTGAAGCATTTGATCTTGATCTCGCGGTGTAGCGACAGACACGGATGGAATAACCAATGCACGATCAGCATGCTCGGGGATGTGACGTTCAGGAGAATGGCCCGGAGTTCCGGTATTACGATGGAAGAACAGCACAGCCCTACACGGTAAAGGTTGAAGCGCAGGGAGAGCACCTTCGTATCACTTCCCCTTCGGGGGCGATAATGGCCATATGGTCTCTGGAAAGCCTTGTGCTGCCGGAGTTCATGAAGCCTCCCTACGCGCTTACGCACACCCCGGGTACGGGAGAGCGGCTGACGGTGGTGAACCAAGCGGCGCATGGGCAATTGGCTCCGTACTTGAACGGTATTCGACGTTCCGCGTTCCGCGCATCGATTCGCAGATGGGGGCGGGTTTCTGCTGTTGCCTGGCTGTTGGGCCTGATGGCATGGTGGGCCTTTCCATACCTTGTTGATGCGGTGGTAGCCCGTGTGCCCATTGAGACAGAGCAACGGCTCGGCAATGATGTCCGGGAACAGCTTGGGACCTTGCTTGCCAAAAAAAGAGATGGGAAGGCGAAGTGGTGCGAGCAGCAAGAAGGAGTGTCTGCCATCGCTTCTTTGGTGGAACGCCTTTCCGTTGCGGAGCCGTCTTCCTATACGTTTTCAGTGAAGGTTGTGGATTCTCAGATTATGAATGCCTTTGCTGCCCCCGGAGGGAGCATGCTCGTTACCTCTGCCCTGCTTGAGATGGTGGAAACACCAGAAGAACTGGCCGGGATAATAGCCCATGAAATGGGGCACGTAAAAGAACAGCATGGGTTGCGCAACATGGCTGGCAGCTATGGCGTGCAGCTCGCGAGCACGATCTTGTTTGGTCATGACGGTGGATTTATGGGCGGGGCAGCCCGCAGTCTTGCCCTTCGTATGACCACCTCGTCATGGAGTCGGGATTATGAGCGAGCGGCAGATGCGCACGCTTTTGCCCTGCTGGAGAAGTCAGGCATAAGCACGTCCGGGCTGCTTACTTTTTTTGAAAGGCTTGAGGAAGAGGCAGGCCACAATCAGGGGGTGTTCGCCTATCTGGGGATGCTCAGTTCGCACCCGGAAACAGCGGAGCGCATAAACACGCTCCGGGTGCTTGTTGAGGAGCAGGCGGCTGTCGCAGGCGGGGCTGCCGTGGCTGAGAGTGTGTTGTCTTGGGAGGCTTGGGAAGCCGTACGCAATATCTGCGAGTAGTCTCCGTTCCTTGCGTTGCGCTGGTTGATGCCTAAAGGCGGATGGTCGGGGAGCGTGTTGCGGCCTGCCGGGCCACGGTACGGAGTTTTTCGGTCGATAGCCTTCCGTTAAGTTTCCGATGCGTGACCGAAGGGTTTGCAATGTTGATCTGAATTTCTTCCGAATAATCCGTGTGTTGTGTGGCGTCAGTGGGTGTTGCGCAGAATCCACGGCCATGTGGTTTCCAGATGCTGGCGCACATGGTTGCCGAAGGCGAGCAGCAGGGCTGATTTGTATTTCTGGCGGTGGGTAACGGCGTAGAAGCGCCGGGTGAACCGCACGCCCTGCACCTGCACGGGGAAAAGCTCGCCGTTTGCCAGTTCGCGCTGGAAGCAGAACGGGGACATGCAACTGACGGTATCCGGGTTTTTGAGCACCATTTTTATGGACTCTATGTGCTCCAGTTCCAGAAACACGTTAAGCCGCTTCTTGGCGGGGCCGAGGTGTTCCCACATGGTCTGCCGGGTACCGGAGCCCGGTTCGCGCAGAACCCATTTGAGCCCCAGCAGTTCCTCAATGGTGTATTCCCGCTCTGAGGCGAAGTGCTTGTCGGAGGAGACCACCACCAGTTCTTCGGTGCACAGTTCGCGGAAGTCTGCCACGCGGCATTCGTAGTCGCCTTCTATGAAGCCAAGCGCCACGCTGCCGCTTTCTATGCCCGCGATGACCTCTTCCGAGTTACGGCTGAGCATCTCCACCTGCACCTCAGGGTAGCGGGTGCGGAAGTCGAACAGAACCTGCGGCATGATGTAGTCTGCAATGGTGGAGCTTGCAGCCACCGTGAGCACGCCCGCCATGCGGTCCTGCCGGAAGATGGTTTCCACCTCCTGCAACTGCTCCAGCGCCGGGCGCACCCTGTTCAGCAGCAGGCGGCCGCTTTCGTTGGGCACGAGGCGGTTGCTTATGCGGTCGAAGAGTTGTTCGCCCACGGCGTCTTCCAGCGCTTTTATGGACATGGAGACGGCGGATTGCGTGAGGTAGTGTTCTTCTGCCACCTTGCCGATGTGCGGGTTGCGCATAAGCGAGATAAAGAGTTCGAGCTGTCGCACCGTGATATTCACTGTCAACCTCTTCAGAAAATTTTAACGACTTTTTAAATATTATAAATTTGCTTTCCGGGCTACCCCGGATATGATGCTTTCACCATCACGACGGGAACGGGTGGCGACAGTACTGCCATTTTTCTGTACGCCTTTTCCCCCAGTTGGTTTTGCGCTTCTTCCTCCTTTTTCCCCTACGAGGCCCTGCACGCCCACACCCGCAGGGCCTCACTTTTTGGCGGGTGACTGACGCCAGAAACTCCGTGTTCTCCGTACCCCCGTGCGGTGAGCAAAAAAGCAGCCCGGAGCGGTTTATCCGTTCCGGGCTGCCTGCGTTGTAAAGCAGGGGGGACGGAAGGCTCATGTGCGCAGCGAGCCGCGGTAGTCCTCAAGGTCGGCTATGCCCAGCTTGTTCAGCAGTTCGGTGAATTCGTTTACCAGGCGGAAGCTGAAGTCCGGACGCAGGAAATTGGCTGTGCCCACCTGAACCGCGTGTGCGCCCACCAGCATGAATTCCAGCACATCTTCTGCGCTGGTAATGCCCCCGATGCCTATGACAGGCACGGTCACGGCGCGGCACACCTGCCATACGCAGCGCAGGGCCACCGGCTTTATGGCGGGCCCGGAAAGGCCGCCGATGATGTTTGCCAGCAGCGGTTTGCGGGTGCGTATGTCCACCCCCATGCCGGAAAGGGTGTTTATGCATGATATCATGTCTGCCCCGGCATCTTCCACTGCGCGGGCGATGGTGGCGATATCCGTGACATTGGGGCTGAGCTTGATGATGACGGGTTTGTCGCCCGCCACGCGCTTGACGGCTTCCGTCACACGGGCGGCGGCTTGGGCGTCCTGCCCGAAGAGGATGCCACCTTCTTTCACGTTGGGGCAGGAGATGTTTACCTCTATGGCGGCAATGCCCTGCTCACGGGCGAGGATGGAGGCTAGTTCGGCGAATTCTGCCGGGTCGCAGGCGTAGATGTTGGCGATGACCGGCACATCGCGCCACGGCAGCTTGGGCAGCTTGTCGCGCAGGAAGGATTCTACGCCGGAGTTTTGCAGGCCCACGGCGTTGAGCATGCCGCAGGGCGTTTCCGCAATGCGCGGCATGGGGTTGCCTGCACGGGGCGCAAGGGACAGGCCCTTGACCACGATGCCGCCGAGGGTGGTCAGGTCGCCGTAAGGGGCAAATTCCAGCCCGTAGCCGAAGGTGCCCGAGGCTGTGAGAATGGGGTTTCTGAAGCTGAAGTCCGGAAGACCGGGAAGATTTAATCGCATGTCCATGTACGTTTCCGCCTGGCTGCCTGCTGCACGGGGAGAATGCTCCGCGTTACAGGCTGTTCAAAAAATGGCGCGGTGCACGATGCAGAAAACTGCTGCGCCGCCGCGTACGTTATGCCGGGGCCGTGCTGCCCGGGGAGTTGCTTCGAGGCTCGCTCCGAGGACAGCCCCGAGGTTTGCCCGGATGCCCGCCCGTATGGCCGCCCGGAGGCAGCACACGGGGTAGACCCGGCCCCTGCTAGTTTTCTTCCAGCGTGACCTGATGGGCCCAGAACACCGGGCCGTGCTCGCATACCTGCGCCCTGCCCGCCGCCACGCCGGAGGCGGTCATGTCGTCGGAAACCTTGGTCACGCAGCCAAGGCATGCGCCCACGCCGCAGGCCATGCGGGTTTCCAGCGAAAGCTGGCACCGCGCCCCGTGCTGAAGGGCAAGCTTCTGCACGGTGGCCAGAAACGGGGTGGGACCGCAGGCAAGCACCAGCCCGTCCTGCGCGGCGTATTCCGCTATGCGTTTGTCCATGCGTTCTATGAAGGCCGCAAGGTCTTCCCGGCTGGTTTCGTGGTGGGCATCGCCCATGATTTTTTCGTTGATGGATTCGAACGGATAGCAGTTGAGCGGCATGCGGTGGCCGAACTCCATGTGCAGGTTCCACGGCTTGGGGTGGTGGTGGGTGTAGCCCACAAAGGGGGCGATACCTATGCCGCCTGCCAGCATGAGGGTGGGGGTGTCCGGTTCCATGGCAAAGCCGTTGCCCAGCGGGCCCCACACCAGTACCTCGTCGCCTGATTTGAGGGTGGCCATGCGGCGGGTGCCCCGGCCCACGGCCTGAAAGAAGAGCACAAGGTCGCGCGGGCTTACCCGGCAGATGGAAAAGGGCCGTGCCCAGAGCATGTCCAGCGCCCAGCCGGAGGGACGCACCATGACAAACTGGCCGGGAAGCCAGTTGGTCCATTCGGGGCGCTCCAGACGCAGGGCGAAAAAGAGGTGTTCCCCGGCTACCTGCCCGAAGGGAACATTATCCAGCACCTTCAGGACGGTGCATTGTTCTTTGGTCATTATGTCGTCACCTTTGAGAAAAATCGGAGGACGGGCTATACGACCGTCTGTACCCGGCGCCAGATGCCGGGCGGACGTCGGTTCCGGCACGGTTTGGTTACGGCGCACGCCCCCTGCACTGACATAGACCGTCATTCCGTCAGTGGCAAGGTTTGATTTTTATGTTGTCCGCTTGCAGTTGCGGGCAAGCGCATCTAAGGTTATGAGCAGTGCCCGCCGTATGCACAGCGGCACCACAATACGATTCTTCAACCACGCTTACGGCGAAGGCCATTCTGCTTCCGCCGCTGTTATAACAAGTAGGTCCTATGTTGAACATTCCTGAAATTCTTGCCCCGGCCGGAGACGCCAAGGCATGTCTTGCGGCGCTGGCTGCCGGCGCGGACGCGGTATATCTTGGCCTGAAGCATTTTTCCGCACGGGCGCAGGCAGGCAATTTTTCCATAAGCGAGCTCTCTCGTGTGGTGGAGCTGGCGCACAAGGAAAACCGCCGCATCTACGTGGCCCTGAACAGCCTGCTCAAGCCCGGTGACCCGGACGCAGCGGGTCGGCTTATCGCCCGCCTGAAGCGCGACGTGCAGCCGGACGCCCTTATCATGCAGGACCTGGGCGCGGTGGAGCTTGCCCGTCAGGTGGGGTTTGAGGGCGAGATGCATCTTTCCACTCTGGCCAACGTCTCCCACCCTGCCGCGTTACGGGTGGCGAAGGATATGGGCGTATCGCGCGTTATTCTGCCGCGCGAACTGAATGTGGACGAGGTGCGCCAGTGCGGCGAGGCCTGTCCCGAAGGGATGAGCCTTGAAATGTTTGTGCATGGCGCGCTGTGCTACTGCGTTTCCGGGCGCTGCTACTGGTCCAGCTATATGGGCGGCAAGTCCGGCCTGCGCGGCCGCTGTGTGCAGCCCTGCCGCCGCGTGTATCAGCAGAACAAGCGCAAGGGGCGGTTCTTCTCGTGCATGGACCTTTCGCTGGACGTGCTGGCCAAGACCCTGCTCTCGGTGCCCAACCTGCGTTCGTGGAAGATAGAGGGCCGCAAGAAGGGGCCTCATTATGTCTTCTACACCACAACGGCCTACAGGCTGCTGCGGGATCATCCCGAAGACCCTTCCGCGCGCAAGCAGGCGGAGCAACTGCTGGAACAGGCGCTCGGGCGTCCTTCCACCCATTCCCTCTTTCTGCCACAGAAGCCCCATGCGCCCACGCAGCCCGGAGAGCAGACCAGTTCCGGCCTTTTGGTGGGCAAGGTGGTTATGGAACCTGCACCCAAGGCCAAGAAGGGTGAGCGCACCTATCCCAAATATTTCTTCAAGCCGCGCATGGAACTGCTGCAGCACGACTTTTTGCGCATTGGGTACGAGGATGAGCCGTGGCACTTTACTGACCGCGTGGTGAAGCGGGTGCCCAAGGCCGGTACCTATATGCTGCGCGCGCCTGCCCGCAAGGACCCCAAGTCCGGCACGCCCGTGTTTCTCATAGACCGGCGGGAGCCCCAGATGGTGCGCCTGCTGGACGAGTGGGAGGCAAAGCTGCGCAAATGCAAGGGGCGCACCCCCTCTGCCGTGGAGTTTACGCCGCAATATCCCGGCCCGGACAAGCGGCTGCCCGTGGTATCCGTGCTGCTGCGGCCCGGCCTGCCCCACGGCAAGGAAGGCAAGGCGGGCAAGTTTACGGGGAACGTGAACGGGCTGTGGCTGGGACCGAGAACATTGCAGACTGTGGGGCGGACGCTTTTTTCCCGCATCTCATGGTGGCTGCCCCCGGTGGTGTGGCCTGATGAAGAGGCCGGATGGCAGAAGATGGTGCAGCAGGCCCTGCGCGACGGGGCACGGCACTTTGTGCTCGGTTCGCCGTGGCAGGTGGCTTTTTTTGAAGATGCCAAGGCCGACCTTGTGGCCGGACCGTTCTGCAATCCTTCCAACCCTGCCGCCATTGCCGCGCTGAAGCAGCTTGGCTTCCGTGGAGCCATTGTTTCGCCGGAGCTTTCCTCGGAGGACGTGCTGGCCCTGCCCAAGCAAAGCTGCCTGCCGCTGGGTATAGTGCTTTCCGGCTACTGGCCTATGGGTGTTTCCCGTCTGCCGCTGGAAGGCGTAAAGCCCAACGAGCCGTTCCAGTCACCCAAGGGTGAGGTGTTCTGGATTCGCAAGTACGGGCAGAATTCGTGGATTTATCCCGGCTGGCCCCTGAGTATTGAGGACAAGCGCGATCAGCTTGTGGCTGCGGGATACACCATGTTTGTGACCATGATGGAGCAGCCGCCGCAGGCTGTGCCCGAAGCGCGGCGCACCTCTCCGTTCAACTGGGATATTCCCCTGCTGTAACGGGAGCGGAAAACCAATGTATAGCCAATTATACGGTCATGGCCGTATAATTGGCTTTTTTTGTGTGAAAATCCTTCTGAAACAGCACGCCTGTGAGGTTGATAAGCAGGTTGACGAAATAATATTCTTTGAATTGAGTAGGTTGAAGGCGTGACGCCGGGCGTGAGGCGTTTATAGCCATTTATTGGGTAAATGGCCAATAAATGGCTATACTTTGCGTGCAGGGCTTCTGAGACGGCGGGCGATGCTCTGCGGGGAGCACAGAATGCGGAACACCCCCGGACACGGATGCCCGGGGGTGTGGTGGTTATTATGGGGGTGGCTGCGGTGGGGCAGCGGTGGTTCAAGGGGGGGCGGGGTTATTCGCCGCACTTTTCCTTGAGCGCCTTCGCAATGGCCACGCCCATGTCGAAGCATTCCTGATAGGAGGCATGGGTGGGCACATGCTTCACCTTTACGCCCTCCACAGGCATTTCAAAGCCCATGTCGCCTATCCATTCCGTGAGCTGCTTCACGCATTCGCCGGACCAGCCGAAGGAGCCGAACGCGCCGCCTATCTTGTTCTGCGGGCGCAGGCCCTTCATGTAGGTGAGCATTTTGGCCACGTTGGGCAGGAGACCGTTGTTGTGCGTGGGCGAGCCGAAAATGACCGCGCCGCTGCGGGCCAGTTCTGTCATCACGGAGCTGTGGTGGTCGGCCTTCAGCCACATGATGCGGGTGGGCACGCCTTCCGACTCCAGCCCGCTGGCAACGGAATAGGCCATTTTTTCTGTGGAATGCCACATGGTGTCATACACGATCACGGCGCGTTTCTTCCATGCCTGTTCCGCGAATTCGCGGTATTTGTTCAGGCACCATGCCACATCGTCGCCACGGAAGATGAGGCCGTGGTCCGGGGCCAGCATGTCTATGTCCAGCTTCATCTCGGCGATGAGGTCCAGCGTCTTTATGACGATGGGCGAGAAGGGCAGCACAATGTTGTGGTAGTATTCGGTCATGGCGTGCTCGAGCACGGCACGGTCCACTTCATCGGCATAGCGTTCGGTGGAGGCGATGTTCTGGCCGAAGGCATCGTTGCAGATGAGCAGCTTGTCCTGCGGGATGTAGGAAACCATGGAATCCGGCCAGTGCAGCATGCGGGTTTCCACGAAGTGGATGTCGCGCGAGCCGATGTTGATGGAGTCGCCGGTCTTTACCACTTCCACGGGCCAGCCGGTGATGTCGAAATGGGCCTCCATGGCGCGTTTGCCCATGGGGGAGCAGTAAATCTTTTCCGGCTTGCACAGTTTGACCAGTTCCGGCAGGCAGCCTGCGTGGTCGGGCTCCAGATGGTTGCAGACGATGTAATCAATTTTTTCCGGTTCCAACACCTGCGAGAGACGGCACAGCAGGGTGGGCAGAAAGCCGTCCTTTACGTTGTCGAACAGGACGTTTTTCTGATCCTTGACCACGTAAGCGTTGTAGGTGGTGCCCTGCGGGGAGAGCGAATATCCGTGGAAGTCGCGGCTTACGTAGTCCACCGCGCCTACCCAGAAGACATCCTTTTTTATTTCGAGCGGTTTCATGGTAGGGTCCTTGTCGTGCTGGAGTGTTGCGGCCATGCGGGGGTGTGGTGCCTTTCCGCAGGCCCGGTACGGATAGGGCCGACCGGCACAGGGTCGGGCGGCTCCGTTTTTTATGGGTCGAGCAACCAGACATAAGAAAAAAACGCATCATGGGCAAGCGCGCGGGCATTATGTATGCTTTGGCAGAACGGTGCGGGTATCTGGCGGGCGCGGACAGGGCCGGAACGTTGAGGACGGAAGCGGTGAGGCCTGGAGCCGAGAGGTCTGGAAGCGGAGAGGATGTAGAGGCAATGCAAGACGTGAGGAGTACATGAACATATACCTGTTGCTGGTGCTGGTGTTTCTGGCAGGCGCGTGGCTTCTGGAAACAGCATCCACCCTGCTGAATCTGCGCGCCCTGTCTCCCGCCGTGCCGGAAGAGTTTGCGGATGTGGCCGAGGCACAGCACTATGCCCGGTCGCAGGAGTATGCCCGCGCCAACGCGAAGCTGGACATGGTGACGGAAACTGCGGGCACCGTGGCGCTTGCGGCGGCGGTGCTGGCTGGGGCTTTTCCGTTTCTGGACAGGGTGGTGCGCGGAATGTTTGACCACTACATCCCGCAGGGGCTGGCCTTTTTCGGCATTCTGGCGCTGGCGAGCGGAGTGCTCACTGTGCCTGCCTCCGTCTACCGCACCTTTGTGCTGGAGGCGCGTTTCGGCTTTAACCGCACCACTCCGGCCCTGTTCATCCGGGACAGGATAAAGGGGGTGTTGCTGGGCGTGAGTATCGGCGGGCCGTTGCTGGCGGGTGTGCTGTGGTTTTTTGCCACACTGGGTGAATGGGCGTGGCTGGTGGCATGGGCGTTTACGGTGGTGGTCTCGCTGGGGGTGCAGTATGTGGCCCCGGTGCTCATACTGCCCCTCTTCAACACCTTTACGCCGCTGCCGGAGGGCACGCTGCGCGGGGCCATAGAACGCTATGTGCGGGAGCAGGGGTTTTCCCTTTCCGGCCTCTTTGTGATGGACGGTTCCAAGCGGTCCGGCAAGGGCAACGCGTTTTTTACGGGGTTCGGCAAAAAGAAGCGCATAGCCCTGTTCGACACCCTTGTGGAGACCATGCCGGAGGAGGAGGTGGTGGCGGTGGTGGCGCATGAGGTGGGACATTGCCGCCTGCGCCATGTGCACCGCATGGTGGCGGCGGGCGTGGTGCGCACGGGGGTGACTTTTTTGCTGCTCTCGTTTGTGCTGCAATCGCGGCCGCTGTTCGATGCCTTTGGCATGCAGCATATGAGCCTGCATGCGGGCATTGTGTTCTTCAGCCTGCTGTACACGCCGCTGGCGTTGCTCACGGGGGTGTGGGCCAACGCCCTTTCCCGCCGTTACGAGTTTGAGGCGGATGCCTTTGCCGCACGCACAACGCGTGGGGCAGAGGCACTGGCCTCTGCCCTGAAGCGTCTATCTGTGGGGAATCTTTCAAACCTTACGCCGCACCGGTTCCATGTGCTGCTGCACTATTCGCATCCGCCAGTGGTGGAGCGTTTGCAGCGGTTGCGGGCATTCGGGCCGCCTGCAGCCGGATAGGCTTGGCTTGAGGCAGTAAGGTCGTCTGGCGGACCGGAAAAGCGTTTGCCGGGGTATGTACTCCGGAAGCCAAGCCTTACAGATGGTGCGGCACGGTGAGTGCCCGGCTGATGTTCTCGCACAGTTCCCTGGGATCTATGGGTTTGGCGAGAAAGCGGCTTGCCCCGTGTCTGAGCAGGTCGGCTATATCCCGCACGCCCACCACGCCGGACATGATGATGATGGGCAGGCGGGAAAACACGGGCATGGAACGCAGCCTGTCTATGAGTTCCGTGCCGTCCATGCCGGGCATGCGCACATCCGTTATGAGCAGGTCCGCACCGCCGGGATTTGCCAGCAGCGCTTCATATGCCGATATGCCGTCCTCGAACGCCACCACGGAGTAGCCGCATTCCCTGACCTGTTCCGCGATGAGTGTTCGGGTTACGATATCGTCTTCCGCAAGATATATGGTCTTCATGGATGTCTCCCGTTGTTCCGAAGTCGGATGTGGTCAGATGCGACCGTATCACAGCGGAAGCCCGTGGCTAATTATAAACTGCGTTTTTCATGCATCCAGACCGAAAAACCGCGCTGCGTTGCTGCCGCACAGGGTCCACAGCGCCTGCGGAGCCATGCCCAGCTGTTCCGCCACCGTCTGTGCGGTGAAAACCAGATAGGCCGGTTCATTGCGCCTGCCCCGGTAGGGCATGGGCGTGAGGTAGGGGCAGTCTGTCTCCAGCAGCAGCCGTTCCTGCGGAATGACGTGCAGAGCCTCGCGCAGGGCATCGTTCTTCGGATAGCTGACCGGGCCGGGGATGGAGATGTGCCAGCCGTTGTCCACAATGCGTTGCGCCAGTGACGCATCAGCCCCGAAGCAGTGCCACAGCATGGGATAGCCCGCAAAGCCTTCCTGTTCCAAGATGCGCAGCACGTCTTCGTTACTGTCGCGCGAGTGGATGACCACGGGTTTTTGCACCTCGCGCGCAAGGGCGAGCTGCATGATGAAAACGCGCTGCTGCATATCTCTGGGATGGTCGTCCCAGTAATAGTCCAGCCCTATTTCGCCCACGGCCCTGAGCCTTGGGTCGTGCAGAAAGGCGTGTCGCATGGCCTCCACGGCGGTTTCGTCGCAGGTGTCGGCTTCGCCGGGATGGATGCCCAGCAGGAAGAAGACATCCGGGGTCTGTTCGAACAGGGCGCGGTTGCGGGCATAGGCCTGCGGCCCCAGAAAGACGTTGCCCATGTGACGTACCCCGGCGGCGCGGGCGCGTTCCAGCACCTGCGGCAGGTCTTCGGCAAAGGCATCAAGGTCCAGATGGGCGTGCGATTCCACGCCGGTATGGGGCATGTTAAGCGAGTGCGGTTCCGGCAGCGGTTCTTTGGTCTTTTTCTTGGACATATTGTGTATCAATTCCTGAAAGGTTGTTCTGCGTGCGTGAAGTTTCGGCCTGCACAATGGGCAGGGGGGAACGGACGGTGGCGGGAGGGATGTTTCTACCGCATGAACAGTGAGCCTTCCGCCGCCTGACGCCAGAGTTCCAGCACGGCCTGCCGCTGTGACTCCAGCGTGTAGTGGCTGACAGTGCGGGCCGCGTTGGCGCGCAGGGCGGCCAGTTGCGGTGCGTCGGTTTCCAGCCAGCGGGCGGCGGTTTCCAGCCCGTTGACGGCGGCGGGCACGTCTGCGTCTGCAGCCACAAGGGCGTTGCCCTGCCACGGGACTTCCCGCAGGGGCCACCATGGGACATAGCCGCCCTCATGCGGGGGCAGGGCCTGCCGCATGTAGTCCCAGCCGCCCATGCCGGAAAAGCCTGCCAGAATGCAGCCGCTGGCAAGGGCTTCCAGCGGGGGCAGGGGGCAGCCCTCCGGAAAGCCGGTGGACAGGAAGATATGCGCACTGCGCAGGGAATCGGCAACCCCCTGGCGGGTCATGCCGTGAATTTCCAGCCAGCGGGCGGGCGGTTTGCCCTGCAGGGCGCGCCGTGCCTCGAAGGTTTCGCGGATGCGTACGGCAAGGGCCTTGTTCTTGCGGGGCATCCATCCGATGGTCGGGGTTGTGATCGGGCCAAATGTTGAACCGGATGTCGAGCCTGATGTTGTGCCTGATGTCGAGCCGGGTGCGGAGGCGGCATCGTGCGATGACGATATCTCTGTATTCTGCCCGGACGGGGCGGGGCAGAACAACCGGGTATCTATGCCGGGGCGCAGGATGGGACCGCTGCGTCCCGTGGCCTGTTCCGTAAACCACGCCACAGGCTGCGATACGTTGAGGAAGAAAACGGGAAGCTGCGTCCACTGCACACCCGGCGGCAGCGAAGAGAGCAGGTACGACCAGTTCTGCACGTAGACCACGCAGCGTGCGCCTGCCTGCAGGCCCGGAGTGAGTGCGTTTACCCAGCCTTCCGGCACCAGCCACAGGTCGTGCTGGCTGAGGGTCAGTTCGTTCCACGGGCAGACGGGCACGCCCGCAGGGAGGGGGGTGCCCGGTTCGCGGGGAACCACGGAAACGGCAAAGCCGCCTGCGTGCAGGTGTTCCGCCACCTGATGCAGCACCGCGACCCCGCCGGTCATGCCCTTGAGGGGCGGAAGAAAGATGTATGTACGCATGGTTGGTTTCCGTTTTGCGGGCGCGCGGACAGCACAAGGACAACAAACGGACAAAGCGCGCCCGTTCCTGTGTAGCGCGGCAACGGTGCTTTGACAAATGGAAGGGATGCCTGCCGGGCCGGAACAGGTGCCTTTGGCAAGCCCGGAAGGGCAGGCGGAGCTTGTGCAAAAAATCCCATGGTAATCCACAGCGGGTGTCGGGTATGCCTGATGTGTGCTGCCGGATTGTCCACAGCCTATTGTGCTGATTATATAGAAGAATATTGGCTATGGGCGGTCCGGTTCTGAGAAGGTTGCTGGCCCTTGAGGCGTGGGGGAGTTATCCACAGTTTTTTCCCTGTGCAAAGCGCGAAGGAGGGTGGTTTTTGCACGCGGCGGCAAATTTTTTTTGTCCACTGTTCATATGGGGTTCCGGCCAGATGGCGGCGCTGAGTAGCCGATATGAGTTTTCTCCCCCTGTACAAAAAACCGACCATTGGCTAGAGTCCATTTCGAGTGGTCAAAGCAAGTTTAAAGTTTTGCAAGAGATTTTCTCGATTTTTATTTCTTCAATCAAAGCTGCTGGTTGTGTGGGTGATGTCGACTGAAGCCGGTCGATTTCCTTCTTTTGAAGGCCTGCTCCCACAGCGCTTCAAGGACGTTTTGCGTGCACTCTGCGTGGGATAGAATTCACGGTTTCGAGCGGGTGAGCCTGTGTGACTGGCCCGGCATGAGCTCCAGCGTCATTTTTCTTGGGGGGTGCAACATGCGCTGCCCCACCTGCCATAACTACTCCCTTGCGTGGAATCCGCACACCATGCCCGTCGTCCCCCGCCGGCATATTGAGAGCTATCTCAAGGCGCGGGCGCGGTGGATTGACGGCGTGGTCATAACCGGCGGAGAAGCCACCACCGTTCCCGGTCTGGTGCAGCTTGTCCGCGACCTGCTGGTGCTGGACATGCCCGTGAAGCTGGACACAAACGGTATGCGCCCCGACGTGGTGGAGGCACTGCTTGCCGAACGGCTGGTGGACCTGTTTGCCGTGGATGTGAAGGGACCGTACCGCAAGTATCCGCAGCTTTCCGGGGGCACCACCTCGCCGGACGAGGCGGAGCGCAACCTTGGCCGCATATTTGAGCTTGCTGCTGCGCAGCCCCAGGCCTTTCTCTTCCGGCTGACCCATGTTCCGGCCCTTGACATCGCGGACGTGGAGGAGGCCGGAAGCTATCTTCCCCAAGGCTTTGCCCTGAAGATTCAGAACTTTGTGCCCCCGAGGAGAGCCCATGCCGAAGCAGATACTGAAGCGGGACGGATGCCTGGAAACGTGGTCTTTGGAGCGGATATCCCAAGCCATTCTGAAGGCCCTGAAAGCCAGCGGCATTAAAGACCCCCTGCTGGCGCGCCGCATGGCGCGGAAGGTGGAACTGAAGCTGGCGGATGTGGACATTGCCGCGCAGGAATCCGTGCAGGACACGGTGGAACAGGTGCTCATGGAGTCGCGCCTGTACCATGTGGCAAAGCGCTACATCATCTACCGCGAACAGCGCAGGCAGTTGCGCGAACAGAGCGCGGCCTACCTCGATATCAAGGAAACCATAAATAACTATCTGGACAAGGCGGATTGGCGTGTCAGCGAAAACGCCAACATGACGCATTCGTTCCAGGGGCTCATGCTGCATCTTTCCGGCACGCTGCAGGCCAAGTACGCGCTGGAGAAGTACCCTGTCGAGATACGGCAGGCGCACGAGCACGGGTATTTTCACATCCACGATCTTTCCTTCGGCCTTGCGGGATACTGTGCGGGCTGGAGCCTGCGCGACCTGCTGCTGGAAGGGTTCAATCTGGAGGGACGCTCCAGTGCCGGTCCGGCGCGCCATATGGACACCGCGCTGGGCCAGATGGTGAACTTTTTGGGCACGCTCCAGAACGAGTGGGCAGGGGCGCAGGCGTTCAATAACGTGGACACCTACCTTGCGCCCTTTGTGCGGCATGACAAGCTGAGCTACAAGCAGGTGCGTCAGGCCATGCAGAAGTTCATCTTCAACCTGAACACCACCTCACGCTGGGGCGGGCAGAGCCCGTTTACCAACCTGACGCTGGACCTTGTGGCTCCCAAGCATATTGCCAATGAACCCGTGATCATAGGCGGCAAATATCAGGAGAGCACGTACGGCGAGTACGGAGAGGAAATGGCCATGATCAACAAGGCCTTCCTTGAAGTGATGCTGGCGGGCGACCACGACAGGCGCATTTTCTCCTTCCCCATTCCCACGTACAACGTGACCAAGGATTTTCCGTGGGATTCGGAGATAGGCGACCTGCTTATGCAGCTTACCGCCAAGTACGGGGTGCCGTATTTCCAGAACTTCATCAATTCCGACCTTAACCCGGAAGACGTGCGTTCCATGTGCTGCCGCCTGCAGATGGACCTGCGGGAGCTGCGCAAGAAAACGGGCGGACTGTTCGGTGCGGGCGACCTTACCGGCTCCATAGGCGTGGTGACGCTGAACCTGCCCAAGCTGGCCTATCTTTCCGAAGGGGAAGAGGACTTCCTTGATCTGGTGAGCGAATATGCGGAACTGGCCAAGGAATCGCTGGAGTTCAAACGCAAGCTGATTCAGGAGAATCTGGACCGGGGCATGTTCCCGTGGTCTGCGCGGTATCTCAAGAACGGCTTCAAGGCGCATTTTTCCACCATCGGGCTGGTGGGCGGGCATGAAGCCTGCCTGAACCTGCTGGGCAAGGGCATTGAGACCGAGTCCGGCATCCGGCTCATGCAGCGGATGCTGCACCATCTGCGCGGGCTGACATCGCGCTATCAGGAAGAAACGGGCAACCTGTACAATCTGGAAGCCACGCCCGCAGAAGGCACCAGCTACCGGCTGGCACGCATAGACAAGAAGCTGTACGAGGACATCAAGGCCTCCGGTAACGGCACGCCCTATTACACCAACTCCACCGCGCTGCCCGTGGGCACGACCAATGACGTGTTCTTTGCCCTGGAGCATCAGGACAAGCTGCAGCCCCTGTACACCGGCGGCACCGTGTTCCATACCTATCTGGGCGAGTCGGTGGCGGACCATAAGGCGCTGAAGAAGTTCATTGTAAAGGCGTTTTCCAAGACCAAGATGCCGTACATTTCCATTACGCCCACCTTTTCCATATGCAAGGACCATGGGTATCTGCAGGGTGAGCATCAGAATTGCCCCACCTGCGGCGGCGAGGCAGAGGTGTATACGCGCATTGTGGGGTATTACCGGCCTGTTTCCCAGTGGAACAAGGGCAAGCAGATGGAATATGACGACCGCGTGTGCTACAACGGCATGTAACGCGACGTTTTGCGGATAACCGGGCGGGTGCGGCGGAAGCCGTGCCCGCCTGTTTTTTTGCGCAACTGCCTGCCTGATATGTCTGCCCGGCATGTCTGCCTGATATACCTGTCGGGATATATTTGGCCGGAGATGTTTGTCTGGGAAAGCTTGCGGACATGCCGGCTATGGGTTGTCCGAGTAAAGATGCCTGCAGGCGGTTGGACCGATTACGCCCGTTGCGGAGCAGGTTCCCCGGGCGTTGCGGTTTCGCGCAGACCTTACAGAACCGCCGCATTGCCGCCGCCGTGGCATGGGCATGCTGGCGACACGTTGGCAACATGCAGGCAACATGTTGCCAACATGGCCCGCCTGCGGAAATCATGCTGACATTATACATGAATATGTGCTAAAGGGCGGCTAGTCGTCAGAGACGCCTGCGGTTGGCTGTCCTGCGCCGGGCAGTGCCCGCCGCGTGCCGGAAAAGGAGCAGCAGGAGTGCCGCAAAACTTTTTTGCAGTGAAGGTTGCATGTAACCGCTTGTGGCGTCACAAATTTTTGCTTGCATAATGAGGCAGATTCGGTATTGGTAACTATTCTTTGTTCATGGCACACGACCCGGCGGCCACACCGGGACGGGATATAGCACACTAATCCTTTTAGACCGGCAGTGCGCGTTACCGCCGGAGTCCTTCTCTGAAAGGGGGAACATTATGGATGTTGTTCTGTTGTCACGGTTGCAGTTCGCCATAACCGTATTTTTCCATTTCATCTTCGTCCCGCTGACGCTGGGGCTTTCTGTCATGCTGGCGGTGATGGAAACCATGTACGTGCGTACCGGAAACGAGATGTACAAACGCATGGTCAAGTTCTGGGGCAAGTTGTTCATTATCAACTTCACCCTGGGCGTGGTCACCGGCATAACGCTGGAGTTCCAGTTCGGGACCAACTGGTCGCGCTACTCGGAATACGTGGGCGATATCTTCGGCTCGCTGCTTGCCATTGAGGCGACGGCGGCCTTTTTCCTTGAATCCACATTCCTTGCGGTGTGGTGGTTCGGGTGGGAAAAGGTTTCCAAGCGGGTGCACCTGTTCGCCATATGGATGGTGGCCATAGCTTCCAACCTGTCGGCCCTGTTCATCATTGTTGCCAACGGGTTCATGCAGAATCCGGTGGGCTATGTGATCCGCAACGGACGGGCAGAACTGGAGAACTTTTTTGAGGTTCTGTTCAACCCCTATTCGCTGGGACAGTATCCGCATACGGTCATCGCATCGTGGATGCTCGCAGGGTTCTTTGTCATGGGCGTTTCCGCATGGCACCTGCTGCGCAAGAATGAAGAGGAATTTTTTAACAAGTCGTTCAAGTACGGCACGGTTACCGCGCTTGTCTGTTCCATAGTGGTTGCCATTAGCGGGCATCATCAGGGCAACGTGGTTGCCGAACTGCAGCCTGCCAAGCTCGCCGCCATGGAATCGCACTGGGAAACCCGGACCAACGCCCCCATGTACCTGCTGGTGCTGCCGGATGAAAAGAACGAAGGCAACGCCGTGCAGGCACTGGGCATTCCCAGCGTGCTGTCCATTCTGGCTTTCAACGACCCCAATGCGGAAGTGAAGGGACTGCTGGACTTTCCCAAGGAAGACCGCCCGCCCGTGCTCATAACCTTTGCCAGCTTCCGTGTCATGGTGGCGCTGGGCACGCTCTTCCCGCTTCTGGCGGGGGCTGCGTGGCTGTGGCGCAAGCGGATTCAGGAAAAACCGTGGCTGTTGCGGGCACTTATGTATAACATTCCGCTGCCGTACGTGGCCATTATGCTGGGCTGGACCGTGGCGGAGGTGGGAAGGCAGCCGTGGATTGTCTACGGCATGATGCGCACGACCGATGCGGTTTCCCCCGTGGACGCCTCTTCGGTGATGGTTTCCATCATAGCCTTTATTGTGGTCTATTCCGGGCTTGGGCTGCTGGACATCTACCTGCTGCGCAAGTTCGCCCTGAAGGGACCAAAGAAGGCTTAGGGCATTGGTCAGGAACCTTTACGACAGAGGGTTACACATATGTTTCTGGAAACCACATGGTTTGTCATCTGGGGTATACTCTGGGCCGTCTACTTTGTGCTGGACGGGTTTGATCTGGGCTTGGGGACGATTATGCCTTTCCTTGCGGAAGGCGAGCAGGAAAAGCGCACCATATACAATTCGGCCGCTCCGTTCTGGGACGGCAACGAGGTGTGGCTTATCACCGCAGGCGGCGTGACCTTTGCCGCCTTCCCCAAGGCGTATGCCGTGATGTTCAGTGCGTTGTATGCGCCGCTGTTCCTGCTGCTCTTCGGGCTTATCTTCCGTGCGGCGAGCTTTGAATTCCGCAACAAGATTGATTCCGATGCATGGCGCAAGGTGTGGGACACGTTCCTGTTTTTGGGGAGCTTTCTTCCCGCGCTGCTGCTGGGCGTGGCCTTTGCCAACCTCTTCCAGGGGATTCCCGTGGACGGCGATGGCGTGTACCACGGCAGCCTCATCAAGCTGCTGAACCCCTACGGGCTGCTTGGCGGCGTGCTGTTTGTTCTTATGTTTTCCCTGCACGGTGCCCTGTGGCTTGGCGTGAAGTCTACCGGCAGAATACACGAAAAGGCCATGCGTGCCGCTTCCGGCATATGGCCCTACTTCCTTGCAGCCACCCTGGCGTTTCTGGCGGCTACCGCCGTATACACCAACCTGTATGCCAACTACCTCGCCATTCCGCCGCTGCTGATTATTCTGCTGCTGGCTGTGGTGGGACTGTTTACCACACGCATGTTCATCGGGTGCGATTCCGCGCCCATGGCGTGGGCGTGCAGTGCCGTAACCATCTTCAGCTGCACCCTGTTCGGCGTGGTGGGCATGTATCCGGCCCTGCTGCCTTCCTCCATTGACAGCATCTACTCCGTTACCATCTACAACGCGGCCTCCAGCACGCTGACCCTGAAGATCATGCTGGGCGTTGCCCTGACCTTTGTGCCTGTGGTCATAGGCTATCAGGCATGGGTGTACCGGGTGTTCTCCTTCAAGATTACGGATAAGGACCTTGCCTCCGACGAGGCATACTAACCCTTTCCGTCCGTTGTGATTCTACAGGGCCGTCCGCAGGGGCGGCCCTGTTTTGTTTACAAGGCCGGGGTTGACATTGGTAGCTTTTGGGCTACTTTCTTGTCATGGAGATAGTGCACTACATCACGGAAGAGGGCGTTGACCCTTACCAGAGCTGGGTTGACAAACTTCGGGACGTACGCGCACGGGTGGCCATTTTGCGCCGTCTGGACCGTGTTGCGGAGGGGAATTTCGGTGATTATAAATCCTGCCGGGGCGGCGTGTGCGAATTGCGCATTGACCATGGGCCGGGCTATCGGGTGTATTATTTTCTGCATGGAACCAAGCTTGTTGTATTGCTCTGCGGCGGAGACAAGGCCAGTCAGGAAAAGGACATAACGATGTCTCTGGAATACAAGGCCGATTACCTGCGCCGTATAAAGGAGGTGCCCCATGAATAAGCCGCATGTTTCCCACGAGGAGGCAACGGTGCGCAGCTTCAGGGACGACCCCGAGTTTGCCGCCGAATATCTGAACGCCGTACTGGAAGACGGCACACAGGAAGAATTGATGGTGGCGTTACGCCGCATTGCCGAGGCCTTTGGCATGAAAGAGGTGGCCGAGGCGGCGCATCTGAACCCGAAGACTATCTACCGTACGCTCTCGCCTGCGGGGAACCCTGAACTCCGGAGCTTTCAGGCCATTCTGGGCGCTATGGGGTTGCGGCTGGCGGTAACGGCCAAACGGCGGGAGTGTCATATCTGACGCGATCCGGCCCGATACGGCCCGATACGGCTCGGTCCGGCCCTATCTGGTCTGATCTGGCCTGCGCAGGGTGGTTCCTGCTTGCCGCAGCCTGCTCTACAGGGTATGGTATACGCAACAATATGTAAGCTTGCCCAAGGGGGTTCCATGCGCATGTCTTCCGGTCTTCTTCCGCGGTGTTGCCGATACGTGGCATCTGCCGTTCTTCTGGCGGTTGCCGCCGTGGTGTTTTCCGCATCGGCGGGATGCGCGGCGCAGAACCAGCGCACCGTGCTGCGCGTTATTCCGTATCCGGACATTCCCGGCGATTTTGACACCATGCTCGCCATTGTGGAAACGGGCTTTGAGGCGCAGCATCCGGATATTGATCTGGTGCTGGTGCGGGCGGATGTGTCGGATGTGTATGATCTGGGCTACCTTGCCAAGGTGCTTACTGCGGATACCGGCAGGGATGGCGTGCACATTGTGGAGTCGGACACCATTATGATGGGGGATCTGGCTCTGGCGGGGATTCTGCGTCCGCAGACGTTCAGCATGACGGACTGGCATCCGCTTATCGTGCAGGCGACCACCGTGAACGGCGTGCGCTACGGGGTGCCGCACTGGCTGTGCGGCAACTTTCTCATCACGCGGGATGCGCAGCTTGCCGGATCGCAGGGCGTGGAGGATATGTACCGCCGTATCCGCGAAATAAAGCCGCAGGGGCCATGGCTTGCGGGCAACTACGCGGGCAATTCCTACCTGGTGCTCTACTACACGCAGGCGTGGGGCGAAAATCGCCCCGGCACGGATGACCTGCAACCCGCCATAACCGGTGCCATTGACAGCGGCGCGGTGGGTACGCTTTCCGTAGCGACTGCCCTGTGTGATGAAAACGGTGCCAACCCCTGCGTGGACGGCACGTACTACAACGATTTTTCCCCCATTTTCGAGCGTACGGTGCGCGGCGAGTATGCTGCGTTGCAGGGATTTTCTGAAAGCATGTGGTACATGGCGCAGTACGGGGCTATTTCCAAGGAGTGGTATGTTTCTCCGCTGCCAGTGGGCAGGGTGAACCGTAACGTGCTTCTGGGCGATGCCTACATTGCGCGTAAGGATATGGATACCGCCACCGCTGCGGCGGCAGAGAAGTTCTATGCCTTTATGATGCAGGACGCCACCTACCGTGACATCATATTCTCCGGCGGCAGCCGGGGCGGGGTGCCCGTGCCCCGGTATCTGGCTCCGGCGCGGCTGGGCATATTCGATCTGCCGGAGTTGCAGGCAGACATCTATTACCGGCGCATCCTCGCCGCCATGACCTCGCCGGGCGGAACCAACTATCCCAATCTGTATGTCCCGGAAAACAGGGACCGTATTTATGAACAGGTAATGCCCTATCTGAACGGCACCATGCCCGTATTGCCGCGCCGCGGCATTATGCAGCATGAGGGCGTGCGCAGGCAGATCAGTCAGTAGCCTGCGAAGGCGCAAGGAAGGGGGATTTCCTGCCTTGGGGGTATGAGTTGCAGCTTTTTGCAAAGTGTTGCAGGGTAGCCGCGTTGCTATCCGGCATCTTGGGATGCCTTTGCAGGGAGCGTGTATGAAAGAAGCCGAAATGAATAAGGAACAGGAAGCCGTAAAGCAGAACGTGCAGAAGCGGCTTAAACGGATAGAGGGGCAGATTCGCGGCATTCAGCGCATGATTGAGGAAGGCAAGGAGTGCGAGGATATTCTCGTGCAGGTACGCGCCGCCCGTTCCGCGCTGCAATCGGCCAGCAAGCTTATTCTGCGCCGCTATATTCTGCGATGCCACATGGATGCGCTGAAAGGTGTGTCGGAAGGTGACAGCGAACCCTTTGAAAAGGTTATCGATGTGCTGGCACAGTACGTGGATGACTGACAGGCGCGCAGGCGGAAATATTCCTCCACCGCGTTCAAAAACGGCCCGCAGGATTGCGGGCCGTTTTTTGTTGCCTGCCATGTGGCAAGGTGTTGCCAACATTTCCGGCTTGCGGTATTTCCGATACCGGACGGCAGCACTCCCAGGCGTCGCCGCCCCGCGAGGGGAGCTAAACCTGCCTTTGTTTTCATTCTACCGACATCTTATCCCGTGCCGAGTCAGAAGACGGCGACCACAGACAGTCCCTTATACGGTAGGCGCGTGAGCGAGGATAAGTCATGTCCAAAGAACGATTGCCCTTTTCCGTGGGCGATATCTCCGGTTTTGCCCGTAGTCTGCGCCGCCAGATGGACGGGCGGAGCCAGCCTCCAAGCCATGTTGAGATGCTGAACCTGCTTGCCAGAGCGGGGGGCTATCGCAATTTCCAGCACTTCCGCGCAGCGGGACAGGCTGCTGCGGTGCCTGCCGGAAGTACGGATGGTCCGGCGGCAGAGGAATTGAAGGGCGCACTCTGCGCGGCTGCTGAGCAGGAAGCGATGCATCCTGAAGAGGTCCGGCGGGTGGAACGCCTTGGCCGCTATTTTGATGACAAGAGGGCGCTTGTGCGCTGGCCAAAAAAGTTCAGCCAGCAGGCCCTGTGCCTGTGGGTGCTCTGGTCGCGGCTGCCTTCAGGGGTAGGTATTTCCGAGCGGGAGGTGAACGAGCGCCTGAATGACCTGCATTTGTTCGGAGACCATGCTCTGCTGCGGCGTGAACTTGTGGACCGGGGGCTTGTAAGCCGGACGGCGGACGGGCGGCGCTATGTGCGCCGGGAGAGTTGTCCGCCCGCAGCGGCACTGCTTCTTATCCGCCGGCTGCATTGAACGGAATGCCCGCAGGGACCGCAGTGCTGAGGGGGCGGTTGTGATGCGGGGAGTTGCATAAAAACACCGGGTCGGGCGGAACGGTCCGGCCCGGTGTATGATTTTGGTCTGTTGCGCTGCATGCGGTACCGGCAGGGCTGCGATGCCCTTCTTCAGGCCGCTGCCGTTGCCATTCTTGCCGCTTCCTACTTCTCCGACCACAGCGCCCGCTTGCCCTTCACGCGCAGCCTGCCCAGAGGAAGGCCGCGGAAGTAGAGGCCCAGTTCCTTTTCCTGCGTGTCCACGGCAAGGCTCTGCCCGGTGAGCAGGGCCTGCACAGGGGCGGGGTCGTCCATGTTTATGCCGTTGCAGGGGGTGCCGTGGCTGCCGTCTGCATAGTCGGGCATGAGGGTGCGCAGGCGCGGCGAGGGGCGCACCTCTCCGCCCGCTGCCTTGCCCAGCGGAAAGCCGCGCCAGCGGAAGCTTTTGGGAAAATGGTCCAGCGCGAACCGCTGCAAAAAGATGGCCTGCTCGTTCACCACGGCGATTTCGCCTTCCGGCAGCCGTTCCGGGTCGAAACCCGCCATGGCGAGATGGTGGCGGGGCAGGATGTCTGCCGCAAGCCCCGGCTCACAATCGGTGCCGGGTTCCGGCACGGGAGCGGACTGCGGCTTGCGGAAGGCGGCGATGAAGAAGCCCTGCGCATTGGATGCCTGCGGGTCTACCCGGAGGGTTCCTTCGCAGCCGGGCAGATACGGTTCCTCAAAGGTGAAGCCTGCGAACGGGGCGATGGGGGCGGTCTCCAGTCCCAGCGTTTCCTGTGCCCAGAGCACCTGTTCTTCGTTTTCCTGCACGTTGGTGGTGCAGGTGGAAAAAACCACCCTGCCGCCGGGAGCCAGCAGGCGGGCGGCTTCTTCCAGCAGCTTGCGCTGGATGCCCACCAGCGGTTTGACCTTGTCGCCCTGCCACAGCTTGAGCACGTCCGGGTGGCGTTCTACGGTGCCCCATCCGCTGCATGGCGGGTCGAGCTGAATCTGGTTCCACATGCCGGAGGGCAGGGGCAATGCCTCGCCGCCGTATGAGCAGGTGGCTGTATGCAGCAGGTTGAGGGTAAAAAGATTCTGGCGCAGGGTGGCAAGGCGGGTGTGGTTTGGCTCGTTACCCATGACAAAGCCCTGCGGCCCTACCAGCTGGCCCAGAAAGCCGGTCTTGCTGCCGGGGCTGGCGCACATGTCCAGCACGGCGCTTCCGGGGGCGGGGTTGAGCGCAAGGGGCGGCAGCATGGAGGAGCGGTCCTGAATGTAGATGAGGCCGAAAAAGGCTGCCAGACTGGAGCCCAGCGGCTTGGGCTCGTGTACCAGCCTGCGGCACCACGGGGAAAAAGGTTCCGGTACGAAGTCGTAGCCCTGTGCGCGGAGCAGGTCTTCCACCAGCGGGCGCATGGCCGCATCGCACACCAGGCGGAACGAACGGGCCGGTTGCGGCGGGGCGGTGTTTCCGCTCCGGGGAGATGCGGCAGGTTTGCGGTGGCGTTTCTGTGCGGTCACGGTGCGGTTCCTCGTGCTTTTTTGCCTGTTTTCAGGGTCGTGCGGCTGTACCTCATGGTTGCCTGAACGGGCAAGAGGTATTATGGATGGCATCTGGATATGAGCTTTCCGGCTATAAAAGCCGTTTTACCCATTATTTTCAAGGAGACGGTATGCGAGTTTTCGTGCGTACGGCAGTCCTGACCTGCCTGCTGCTGGCGGCGGGCGTTGTTTCGGCCCTGGCTGACGGGGCAAAAACTTTTGCGGTGCTTCCCTTTCAGGTTAATGGTCCGGCATCGTACAAGCACCTTGAGCGTGCCATTCCGCAGATGCTTACCTCCCGGCTGTACTGGAAGGACCACTTCGTGGCGGTGGACCAGTCTGCATATGAAGGCATAGCAGTGCCCACCTCGTCCGCAGAGGCAGCGACCGTGCTGCAGAAGGTGGGTGTGGATTATCTCGTATACGGTTCCACCACCATCATCGGTGATGAAAGTTCCGTTGACGTGCATGTGGTAGGCAGCGACGGCACAAGCTGGCCGCGTTCTGCCAGCAGCAAGGTGGATCAGATGATACCCACCCTGCGCAACCTTGCGGAAGCCATTAACAGTGAAGTGTTCAAGCGTGCGGATGCGGCGTCGGAAGTGGCTCAGCCGAACATGGTGAACCAGATGAACCCCGTGATTCAGCAGAACCAGCTTACGCAGGACCAGCAGGTATTCCTGAACCCGCAGTTCCGCTATGCGGGCGATTCTGAAGAAGGCAACCGCCTGCGCTCCAACAGCCTGAACATAGCCGCCCACGGTATGGCGGTGGAAGACCTGAACGGCAACGGCAAGAACGAAGTGATTCTGCTCACCGAGCGTGAAGTGCAGGTGTACTCCTTTACCAACGGCAGGCTGGAGCCCCTTGCCAGCTACTCCGCCCCCATGCGCTTTACGCTGCTCACCGTGCGTACGGTGGACCTGAACCGCGACGGCATTATGGAGATAGTGGTCAGCGCCGTGGACACGGTGCAGGCTCCGTATTCCTTTATCCTCAATTTCCAGAACAACGCGCTCACCGTGGTGGCGGACAAGATCAAGTATCTTCTGAACGTGGTGCGCATGCCCCCCGACTACATGCCCGTGCTGATAGGGCAGGAAACGTCGCGCGGGAACGACATGTGGCGCGAACCCGTGCACGAAATGATGCCCATGGGCGGCACGTATGAAAAGGGTCGCAGAGTTACCCTGCCCCCCGGTGCCAACGTGTACAACTTTGCGTGGCTGCCCCCGAGCAAAAGCGAAGACGCCAAGCTTATCATGGTGGAACCTTCAGGCGAGCGTCTGCGCGTGTTCTCTGAAAAGCTGGCACGGCTGGCGGAAACATCTGAGAGTTACTCCGGTGCTACCATCGGGCTTGTGCAGGACCAATCGTTCGGTTCCTTTGGCAAGGATTCTTACCTGATGGGTTCCAAGTACTACATACCCATGCCCATGCTGACGGTGGACCTGGACAAGGAAGGGCGGCACGAGATTATTGTGAACAAGCCCATCTCTGTCGCGGCGCAGTTCTTTGACAACTACCGCTTCTACCCGCAGGGAGAGATACACTCTCTCTACTGGGACGGCGTGGGGATGGGTCTGCAGTGGAAGACCCGCCGCATTAAGGGCAGTGTTGTGGGCTATGACATCAAGGACCTGAACAACGATGGTATCAAGGACCTTGTGGTGTGCATAAACACCCATCCCGGCAACGTAGGGTTCAAGCAGCGCAAGACCATGCTGCTTGCCTTCCCGCTGGACCTTTCGCAGACCGGAGCAACTGAAGCGCACCGGGAATACAGCGACGAGGAATAGGGCGGGCCGCGTACACGCGGTTTTGCATCCGGAAAACCGGCCCGGTGAAGCGAGCACAGCCCACTTCACCGGGCTTTTGCATGTATCGTTTCAGGTGATGCATGGTACGGGAGTGCCCGTCTGGGGAACAGGATATGGGAACGGTTCGGCACATAACGGTTACGCCGGAAGAGGCAGGGCAAAAGCTGCTGCAGTTTCTGCAACGCAGGCTGGGCGGCATGCCGCAGTCTGCTATTATGCGCTGGCTGCGCACCGGGCAGGTGCGTGTGAACAAGGGGCGTGCCAAAGCGTACGACAGGTTGGCTGCCGGAGATGTGGTGCGTGTGCCGCCGTGTGATGTTGCGCCTTGTACGTTCAGTCCGCCCGGAATATCCGGAACACCTGATGCCGCATTTGTTTCCGGTGGAGCAGGTTTTCCTGTTGCTCCAGCGTCCAGCGTTTCGCCCTTTTCCCCCGTGCCCTGCGGGATGGGCGAAGGACTGAACCCGGACAATGCGACCGCATGCCTTGCACAGGCAGGGCTGCAACTGGCGGGAAGCGCTCCCGGACTGCTGGTGCTGCGCAAGCCTGCCGGACTGCCGGTGCAGCCGGGGACGGGGCATGCGGATGCCGTTACCGTCCGGCTGGCGCGGTGTTTTGCCGGTGCGCCGTTTATGCCCACCCCCGCGCACCGGCTGGACAAGGATACCTCCGGCCTGTTGCTGGTGGCCACGGAATACTGGCGGCTGCGGGCACTGCACGATCTTTTCCGGCAGGGAGGCGGGCTGCGCAAGGTGTATCTTGCGTGGGTGCGCGGAACGTGGCGGTCAGGCCAGCCTGTGCGGCTGGAAGACCGGCTGGACAAACGGGATACCGGGAGCGGTGAGCGCGTGGTCAGGGTTGCGGGCACGGAACAGGGTACGGAACAGGGCACGGATCAGGGCCCGGATCAGGGCAGGGAGGCCGCCTGCACGGTGTATTCCGTGCAGCCGGGAAAGGATTATTCTTTGGTGGCCGTGTGGCTGCACACCGGCAGAACGCACCAGATACGGGTGCAGCTTGCCGGACAGGGGCACCCCATTGTGGGGGACCGAAAATACGGCGGCCCGGCCTGTGCGCAGGGTATGTTGCTGCATGCGTGGCATTTGGCACTGCCTGCTATGCCTGCTATGCCTGTTATGCCTGACGTGCCTGTAGCGTCTGTAGAGTCTGGCGCATCGGGTTTGCCCGTTGTGGCTGCTGTGCCTGTTGTACCTGCCGTTGTGCCTGCCGTTGCGCCAATTGTTGCTCCAATTGTTGCCCCAATTGCTACCCTTGACGCGTTGTGCGCGGGCACGTCCGGCCTGATAGCAGGGGCCGTGGAACATGCTGAATCCGCAGAGCAGGGCATGACCGAAACATTCTTTTGCCTGCCGGAATGGACGCCGCCTTATGCGGTGGATGCGGCATTGCTGCACGATTTTGCGCGTTCTGTCTTTCCGCCGGAATTACGCCGGGCTCCTGCCGGGCATCCCATTGACGGATATTGAGTGTGTTGCTATCGTCACCCACACTGGAACAGGACCGCGTTTTACGCGGCAGGTACGTCATGTTTGCGGAATGGGGACCGGGGCATGAAGGTACGGCGGTAATTGCTGATACGGGAGCCCGGTTTTAGCTTATGCCATGGATGAAACGCCTGCTGTGCATTCTGCTGCTGGGGCTTATGCCGTTGCAGTCCGGCTGCGTTGTGGCCGCTGTGGGGATTGCCGCGGCCGGCGTGACCACTGCGAAAAGCACCATGGAAGAAGTGGTGGAACGCTCATACGTGCAGCCTTACTGGTGCGTGTACCGGGCCACCCATGCAGCCCTGCACGAAATGTCCATTGGCCTGGATAATGTGGAGGGCGTGAAGGAAGGCGATGTGTTCCACGCCAAGACAGCGGAGTACCCCGTTACCGTGGAACTGCACCGCATCACGGACACGGTGACGCGGGTCCGGGTGGAGGCGGGCAAGAACGTGTTCCAGCAGGATCAGGCCACGGCCATGGCTGTGGCGGACGCCATCCATCAGATTATTGCCCGCAACCTGCACACGGGCATGGTCGTTACTCCGGAGTCCTGATCCGTTTTCCGCACCCAGCCTTGTCCGGCCGCACCGGGCCGCATCCGGTCTCTGTCCGATCCCATCTGATTGTATCCGATTTTATTGGTCTCGCCCGATCTTCTCTGGCCTTCTCTGGCCTCATCTGGCCTCATTCGGTCTGACTTGGCCCCATCCGGCGTATCTGGTTCATTCGGCTTTATCCGTTCCTGCGCGGGCTTGCCCTCCCTCCCTCCCTCCCTCCCTCCCTCCATTTTCGCGTTGTCGCGGAGCCTTCTTATCCGGCGTTTCATAGGCGTTGTCTCCGCACGTAGGAGTGGTGGGCTTTTGCCCATTCAAGTCGGTGGCGGTTTGTGCTAGGGTGCGTCTGCTGCCCGCGTGGCCGACTGGTCTAGTCGTATGGCCCGGTCGTTTGGTCTTGGCCGTATGGTCTGGCCGGAAGGCCCGGTCTGCGTGGCTGCCGCCCTTATGACAACCCTTCAGCCTATGAAAAACCCTTATGAACGCATCATCTCCGGGGGACAACAACGACTCCCGAACAGGCCCCGAACAGAGTGCCGCACGTGCTCCGGGCACCCCTTCCGAGTATGGGAGTGCGCTTGATGTTGAGTCTGCCATTGTGCCCGACATGATGCCTGCCGCGGTGCCTGCGGTGGTGTCTGCTGTCGAGGGTGCCGTTGAGGCTGCTGCGGTCCACGATTCTGGCATATCCGACATGTCCGACATATCCGGCATATCCGACATATCCGGCATATCCGACATATCTGGCACATCCGGCATATATGGCGGGCTGGCGGCTTCCGGCGGAGCCTTGAGCGCATCTTCGCAGAAGGACCGGCCGCTGCGGTTCATCCATGCGGCAGACCTGCACTTGGATGCCGCATTCAGAGGGCTTTCATCCGAAGTGCCCGAGGCTGTGCGCACGGTGCTGAGCAGGGCCACATTCACGGCCTTTTCGCGTCTGGTGGACCTGGGCTGCGCCCTGCGTCCGGACTTTGTGCTGCTGGCGGGCGATATCCATAATTTTGAGGAAGGCAGCCTGAAGGCCCGCCTTGCACTGCGGGACGGGTGTGCGCGGCTTGCAACGGCAGGGGTGCCCGTGTTTATCGCCCATGGCAACCACGACCCGCTGTCCAGGCAGTCCGCCTCCATCCGCCTGCCGGACAACGTGACCGTGTTCAGGGCTGATACGCCGGAATTCTTCGCCATATCCCCGCCCGATGCCCCTGCCGCCGTGGTGCACGGCGTGAGCCACTGGACGGACAAGGAACGCCGTTCGCTGGCCCGGAAATTTTCTCGCTCGCTGCATGACGCCTTTCAGATAGGGGTGCTGCACTGTACGCTGGACGCCGTGGCGACATCGGACCTGTATGCTCCTGCAACCATGCGGGAGTTGCGGGAATCCGGCCTTGATTACTGGGCGCTCGGGCATATCCATGAGCCGCAGGTGGTCAGCCGCAGCCCGTATGTGGTCTACCCCGGCAGCCCGCAGGGACTGCACATAAATGAAGGGGGGGCACATGGCTGCGTGGTGGCGGAGGTGAGCCGGGATGGAGCGGTTTCCCTTGCGTATCAGCAGCTTGCGCCTGTGGTGTGGGTGACGGAAGTGGTGGATATTGCCGGGTTTGAGACAGAGGATGCGCTGGACAACGCCCTGAACGGAATTGTGGCAGCCGCAGCGGATCGCTGCCGGCATGCCGGAGAGGATTGGGAGGGAGCGGACGGGGGAGAAGGGCAGGCGGATATTTCAAGGATGGAGGCTCCTGCGGGATTACCGTGGCTGCGTGGTGCGGACGGTGAACGCATGCCCGCGCCGGAGGTAGAGGGCGTGGTGCTGCGCCTGCGCCTGACGGGACGCGGCGTGCTGGACGGCATCCTGCGCAAGCCCGGTGCTGTGGACACGTTGCTGGAACGCCTGCGGGAGACGTGGGCGCAAGAGCGTCCTTTTGTCTGGATTAAGGATATGGAGCTTGCCTGTCGTCCGGCACACGATATGGAGGCACTGCGCCGCCGGTCTGACTTGCTGGGGGAAGCCCTGCGGGTAGCGGCGTCCCTGCGCGGAGAGCCGGAGATGGAGGCAGCCCAGCCTGCGCTGGAAGCCCTGTTCGGCAAGGCACGGCTGCGCAAGGTGGTGGAGCCGCCCGATGCGGCGGAGATGGCGGCGTTGCTGGAAGAGGCGGAACTGCTGTGCATGGATATGCTGGAGGTTGAGTAATGATTATACGGACCTTCGGCATTGGCGGGTTCGGAGTTTTCGCTGACCAGAACGTGAGCGGACTGCCGGACGGTGTGACGGTGTTTCTCGGTGACAACGAGGCGGGAAAATCCACCTGTCTGGGCTTTTTCCGGGGCATGCTCTATGGGTTTGTGAAGGATGCCCTGTACCCCCCGCTGCGGGGAGGTGACCCCGGCGGCAGCCTGCTGCTGGAAACACGCAGGCACGGCACCCTGCGGCTGGAACGGCGACCCGGTGTGCGCGGGGGAACGCCCGTGCTGCTGCGTCCGGACGGCGAGCGGCTGGACAGTGCGTTGCTGGACACCCTGCTGGGAGGCACGACCCGGGAGGTGTATCGCTCCGTGTACGGGTTTTCTCTTTCCGAATTGCTTAGTTTCGGAGAGCAGGAAGATAGCAAGAAAGGACACTCGTTGTACGGTGCCAGCTTCGGTGCCGGGACCAGACCCGTGGGACAGGTGCTGGGCGGCATGACTAAAGCCATGGACACGTTGTTTCTGGAACGCGGGCAGAAACAGCCCCTGAACCTGAAGCTGAAGGAACTGGAGGCTGTTCAGGCGGAACTGCGGGCGGGGGGCAGCGCGCTTGCCGCATACGAGGAGGCATCGGCACAGCGGGAGGCGGTTCAGGCGGAACTGACACGGCTGCGGACCGAACGCGGCAGACGGCAGGCAGAGCGGAACGCCATGGAGCGCCAGCTTGCCCTGTGGGAGCAGCTGGAGCGCATGCGGGCACTGGAAGGCGAGCTTGCCGCCATTTCGCCAGTTGTCGATAGCTTTCCGAATGAGGGCGTGGAGCGTCTGGAAAGCCTGCGCGGGCAGCTGGATGAGCGGATGCGCGAATATGAGACGGCGCGGAGCCGGGTGCAACGCCTGATGGCGGCTTCCGAGGCACTGGAGATGGAACGCCACAGGCCGTTGCTGGGGCGGCAGGCGGAGATTGATGCGCTGGCCGGGGAAAAGGGGCGGTATCGGGAACTTGTCGAACAGTTATCGGATTTGCGGCGTGAAGAGGCAGCCCGCCGGGCAGAGGTGCGCCGCGCCGGAGAGGAATTGGGCGCGGGGTGGGACGCGGAACGTATACGCGGGTTTGACCGTTCGGTGTTCACCCGGGAGCGTATAGCGCAGTTCGGGCAGCGCATGACAGAGGCTGCGGCGGGAGAGGCTGCGGCGGGAGAAGCCTTGCAGGTGTGCGAGCGCGATGCGGCGGAAGCCCATGCCGCGCATGCGGAAGCTGCGGCGCTGGTGCAGCGGCTGGGAGGCGGGCGGCCCGTGGGAGAAGAGGCCTTGCTGGAAACGCTGGCGGCACGCCGGGAACATGTGCAGACGTTGTGGGAAGAGATGCCGCGCCGGGAACAGGCCCATTCCGCTGCCGGAAGGGAACTGGACGCGGACATTGCGGGACTGGTTCCGGATTGGCGGCGGGGGCATATCCGCGCGCTGGATACCTCGTTTTCCGCCAGAGAGTCTGTGGCGTGGGCAGGAAGAAACCTTGCCGGGGCAGAGCAGGAATTGCGCGATGCCGAAGCCGCGCGCAAGCTGGCCGCCGGGCGTGTTGCGCCGCTGCGGGAGCGGCTGGAGGTGCGCCGGGCAGAATTGAACCGCTTTACGCGGGGAGTGACGCGGCAGGCCATGAAGGAGCGGAAGGACGCATTGCGCGCCCTGCGGCCTGTGTTGCGTAAGCTGGAAGGAGTGCGGCAGACGCTTGCCGGTATGCAGGCCGCAGAAGAGGCCATGAAGCTGGCGGCAGCCGGGGGCAGGGGCGGCATAAAGGCGTTGTTTGCCGTGGTGATGGGGGCGGCTGCGCTTTGCGGTATTGCGGGCGGGATTCTGCTTTCCGCACCCGCGTGGTGGCCTGACTGGAACGGCGGCCAAGGCATGATGACCATGGGGTATGGGCTGCTGATGGCCTGTGTGCTTGGTGCGGCATCCGGCGCGGTCATATGGCGGTCCGGGCGAATTGAGCAATTTGGACGATCTGGTCAGGCAATGGATACAGGCCCGGCAGAGCGCGCAGGCGGAGTTGGGGCGGTCCGGGGCGTGGCGCCTGAGGAGCGGCTGGTACAGTTGCGGGCAGAGGCCGGAAGGCTGGTCGAGCAGGCTCTGGCGCTGGCGGTGCAGGCCGGAATAGGGAGCGGAATGCGGGGTACCGCGCGGGGCAATGGTGTCGCAAGGGCCGCAGGGCCCGCAGGATTCGCGGCCGGAAGTGTTGCGGATGAGGCGTACGGCGAAGTGGCTGACAGTATACAGGGCCGCATGTCGGGCAATATGACTGGCGATATGTATGACGATTTGCGTGACGATTTACCTGATGACGCCGCGCTGGAGCTGGCCGAGATAGAGATTGATCTGCTGCGGGACGAGGTGCATGCGCGTGAACAGGTGGAGCGGGGCATAGCGGAGATCGAGGCCGAAGCGGTTCGCGCACAGGAGCAGGCAGAGGCAGCCGCGCGTGCCGTGGATGCTGCCCGCAACGAGCGCGACCTTGCCCGTCAGGCATGGGCCGTGCGCGCCCGGGAGCTTGCGCTGCCTGCAACCACCACGCCTGAGGCGGCGCTTTCTATTTTTGACCGGGTGGAGGGTATTCGCGCACGGCTGCACACGCTGGACATGCAGGCGGAAGAGCTGGCGGGACTGCATGAGACCGTGGGAGCATACGTTGCCATGGCACGGACGCTGCTGGCGGAGATGGGGCAGGAAGGGGCCGGAGACGGCATGACGGATGCGGACGTGCTGCGGGAGACGGTGCGGGTGCTGGATGCGGCCAGGGCTGCGCGCGAGTCTGAAAAGGAGCGGGCCCGTGCGGAAGAAGCCCTGCGGGAACGCGGCACACTGCTGGCGCGCCGGGAACAGGCGCTGGAAGAGGCCCGGAAGCGCTGCCGGGCTGCTGCTGCCGCGTGTGCGGATGTGGAGCGGGAGTGGCGCGGATGGCTGGCCGGAAGGGGGCTTGCGGAAACCTTGAGCCCGGCCACGGCGCAGGCCGCGCTGGAGACCATATCCGGCTGCGTGGCGCAGTTGGACGCGCTGGATGCCCTGCATGGCAAGGCTGCGGCCCTTGAGGCCGGGGTGGAAGATTTTCGGAAGAGACTGGAAGATTTGCTGGTCCTGCTGCCCGGTGGCGCGGAGAGCCGTGGTGCGGCAGGGCATGACGAGCGGCTTGCCGGGGTGGATGCGCTGGTACAGGCACTGGTGGCGGCGCGCACGGCACAGGCGGAGGAGGCGACCCTGCGGCGGGAACTGCCCGGAGCGCAGGAGGCCGAGCAGGGGCTTGCCGCGCAGTGTGCCGTTCTGGAGGAGCGCAGGCTGGAGCTTCTGGCACTGGGCGGCGCGGCCTTTACGCCGCAGGACGGGTACGGCGGGCACAGGGCGGGCCAATGGGCTGAAGGCTCTGAAGGTTCGCAAGGTTCGCAAGGTTCGGAAGAACCGCACGGTCCTGAAGGCCTGGAAGGTGCGGCGACTCTTGCGCAGGCCGAGGAATTGTTCCGGCTGCGGGGGGCAGCCTATGCGCGGCGGCAGCAGATTGTTCAGGAGTACATTCCCCTGCGGGCTACGCTGGAAAGCGCTGTGCAGGGCCTTGTGCAGTCGGCTGTAACATCGCCTCTAACATCGCCTGTACCATCTTCTGTACTGGCCGGGACGTTGATAGGCCCGGCATCCGGTGTGGTAGCTGGTGTGGCGGCAGGCTCAGCGCCAGGTTCTGCGTCAGGTTCCGCATCAGGTTCCGCATCAGGCTCGGCAACTGGTGTGGCGTCTGGTATGGCATTGGGGCTGTTACCCGTACAGCCGGATGCTGCCCGTGGAGAGGGCGCGGGGGCGCAGGTTGCGGGTGAGGGCGTCAGCGGGCTTGACGGGCTGGCGCGGCGACTGGCTGCTGTGCGGCGTGAGGATATGGAAGCCCGTGTGGCGGAACTGGCGGCACAGATGGAAGAGGACGAGGCCCGCGAGAACGGGTTGCGGCAGCAGGTGAGCGATCTTTCCGCGAGGCTGGAGGGGCTTGTCTCCGCCGGAAAGATGGCGGAACTGCGGGGGCGTGAACAGGCGGTGCGTGAAGATATCCGCGTGCTCAGCCGCCAGTGGGCGCGGCTGGCCCTTGCCCGGCATCTTGTTCTGGAAGCCAAGAGGAATTTTGAGGCGGAACAGCAGCCCGGTGTTATCCGCCATGCCAGCGGGTTCTTCCGCACCATTACCGGCGGGGCGTATTCCGGGCTGCATGCCAGTCTGGATGACAGCGCCATCCGTGCGGTTACGGCGGGCGGTGAGGTGCGGGAGCAGAAACAGTTGAGCCGGGGAACGCAGGAGCAGTTGTTTCTTTCGCTGCGGCTGGGGTATATTCTGAGTCATTCGGCGCAGGGCGAACCGCTGCCCGTGGTCATGGATGATATTCTGGTCAACTTTGACCCCGGACGCGCGGCGCGGACCGCAGAGGCATTGGGGGAACTGGCGCGGCACAACCAGATTCTGTACTTCACGTGCCACCCGCAGGCGGCGGAAACCCTGTGCAGGGCCGTGCCGGATGCGGCGGTGTACCGGGTGGCGGACGGCACGTTTCAGGCAGGGTAGCCGGAAAAAGGCGGAGCGGACCGCAGAGTTGCCTGTGTTCCGAATCCACCCGATGAGAACGGCCTACGACCAGGCGGGCAGCAACGCAGGAGAGACACATGCGCACGGTTATCATCATGGGAGCGGCGGGACGCGATTTTCATAATTTCAACATGCTGTTCCGCGACAGGCCCGAGTATCGCGTGGTGGCTTTTACCGCCGCGCAGATACCGGACATAGACGGCCGCTGCTATCCCGCCGCGCTTGCCGGGGAGGGGTATCCCGAAGGCATTCCCGTGGTGGCGGAGGAACGGCTGCCCGCTCTTATCCGCAAGTACGGGGCGGATACGGTGATCTTTTCTTACAGTGATGTTTCCCACGAGACGGTGATGCACCGCGCCTCGCTGGTGAATGCCTGCGGCGCGGATTTTCTGCTGCTTGCCCCGGAACGGACCATGCTGCGGGCCGAAAAGCCTGTGGTGGCCGTGTGTGCCGTGCGCACGGGGTGCGGAAAGTCGCCCGTTACCCGGCATGTGTGCGCACTGCTGCGCGAACGGGGGCTGAATCCTGCCGTTATCCGGCATCCCATGCCCTATGGCGATCTGGAGCGGCAGGCGGTGCAGCGGTTTGCCAGCTTTGAGGACATGGACGCCGCTGACTGCACCATTGAAGAGCGCGAGGAGTACGAGCGGCATATTGAGCAGGGGCTGACCGTGTTCGCGGGAGTGGACTACGGGCGCATCCTCAAGGCCGCGGAAGCGGAGGCCGATGTGCTGGTGTGGGACGGAGGCAACAACGACACGCCTTTTATCCGCCCCACGGTGCATATCACGGTGTTGGACCCGCTGCGGGCGGGGCATGAGCGCAGTTACCACCCCGGAGAGACGAACCTGCGCATGGCGGATATTGCCGTCATCAACAAGGTGAACGGGGCATTGCCTTCTGCCGTGGCGCGAGTGGCGGATTCGGTGCGGGAATGTGCCCCCGGCGCAGAGCTGGTGCTGGCGCAGTCCGTGGTGAGTGTGGAGAATCCGCAGGAACTGAAGGGCAGGCGGGTGCTGCTGGTGGAAGACGGCCCCACCCTGACCCACGGGGAGATGGCCTACGGCGCGGCGCAGGTGGCTGCGTTGCAGCACGGGGCGCAGGTGGTGGACCCGCGCCCTTATGCGCAGGGCAGCATAGCCGCCACCTTTGCGGCATATCCGCATATCGGGTGGTGCCTGCCCGCCATGGGATATTCCGGCAGGCAGCTTGCCGATCTGGAAGCCAGCATACGTGCGGTGCCCTGCGATGTGATTCTTCTAGGGACGCCCATACGCCTTGAGCGGCTCATCCGTATGCATGTGCCCTGTGTGCGCGTGCAGTATGCGTATCAGGACTGCCGGGCCGGGCAGGACTGCGGGCTGGATACACCGGGAACCACGCTGGAGAAGGCCCTGTTTGCCCGCCTTGAGCAGGCGGGGGTGATGATGGGCAGATAATGTGCCGCATGGGGCGCGGCGGGCAAGGTGTCAGAACGGCCTGAGACGGCTGCCATACGGCGAAGGCTAGATGGTGGGCATTGGGTGAAGGCGGGTTGTTTTGTGGTTGCTAAGGCACTTTACGGTGCCTTCTTCCTTTTTTGAATGCAGGCGTTATGATTGCCCTGTTGACCGGGCGCACAATCATGTCCGGCGAATGTCCGATACGTCCGGTAGGCTTGGCATGCCCGATCCGGCCTGTTCGCCAAACCGGGCACGCGGAACATTCCTGCCGCATCTGTAGCGTATTCGTAGCATAGCCGTGTCGGGCAGAACTGACATCACAGGTCACGGGCGCAGCCCGCAGGCCTACAGGAGAGCATAAATGATCGATTTTTGTGTGGATGAAAGCGCCTGCATTCAGTGCGGCGAGTGTGCCAAAGACTGCGTGATGGGTATTATTTCCATGGACAACGGCGTACCGGAGGTTCCGGCGGCCAAGGAAGCGCAGTGTATCGGCTGTCAGCACTGTATGGTTGTGTGCCCTACGGGGGCGGTGTCCATACTGGGCAAAAAGCCCGAAGACAGCCTGGAAATTGCGGGCAATCTGCCCACGGCGGATGAGGTGGAGATGCTGCTGAAGTCCCGCCGGTCCGTGCGCCGGTACCGGCAGGAAAATGTGGACAGGGCCGTGCTGGCGCGGCTTATGGACGTGGCCCGCAATGCTCCTACCGGCAAGAACGCGATGAACCTGCAGTTTACCGTTGTGGACGACATGGCCACCATGCAGGCCATACGCGAGGCCACCTATGCCGGGATTGACGAACTGTCCAAGGGCAGCGGGCTGCCGGCGGGTTTTGAATTCTTCGGCACTACAGCCAAGCTGTGGAATACACGGAAGGTGGACATTCTGTTCCGGGGGGCACCGCACCTGCTGTGGGTGACGGCACCTGCGGATTCCGCCGCGCCGGAAGCGGACCCCATGATAGCGCTGAGCTATTTTGAGGTTATGGCGGCGGCACTGGGGCTGGGAACCGTATGGTGCGGGTTTGCCAAATGGGCGTTCACACAGGTTTTGCCGGAGATGAAAGGCAGGCTGGGCGTGCCGGAGAACCATACGGCGGGGTATGCCATAATGTTCGGCTACCCGGACGTGCAGTATTGCCGGACCGTGCAGCGCGGCGACCAGAAACTGCATACGGTATCCTTTTAGTTTGCTGCTGCAACGCTGAGGTATATGTTTGTGCATATATGTTTGCGTGTCATTTGAGAGCAATTTGGCGCTGAAGTGAGGCAACGTACGCATTGATTGTATTCCGGACACGCATTTCCGTAAGATGCAGTAGTGCAAGGAAATGTGTTTTTCGGGAGTTTGTATGAGATTTGTGAGCTCTTTTGCAGCAAGTATAGGGCCGGCATGCGGATGTCGGCCCTTTTTGCGTGTATAGATGGTATGGTAGGTTTTATTATTTTGTCGCCGTGCTGTAATTTGTGCTGGAGTAGTGTAGAATACATAGGGGCAATATGCAGGGGATTACGGCCCCGGAAGTGCGGGGCCGGAGACACCCGGCAGGGCGGAAGACGAGTCAGGCGGGGGAAGGCCCGCGGCCGGTGCATGGAAGCACTGGTCGGCGGCGGCAATATGGCCGGAACAAGCCCTAGGAGGGGAGCATGAACCGCTCAATTAAACTCAAGATAGTTGCGGGACTTTTGGCTGTTGCCACGCTGATGATGGTGGGCATTGTGACCACGGTTTCCATCACGGTGAGCAATCAGTCGGTGCGGACCAGTATGGGAGCCATGAAAGGGGAACTGGGGCAGGTGGATACCGCCATCTCTCTGTTCCTTGAGGAAAGCAAGAAGAATGCGAACATGCTGGCCTCTTTTCCCGTTACCCAGCGTATTGATGAGATAACCACCTCGCACGTGGGCACCACGGCAAAGCGCAAGGCGCAGCCCGACCCGGACGACCCGGTGGGGCAGGCGGTGGTGGATATTTTCAGTGCCGTGCAGAAGGCGCATCCTGCCTACGTGGAGGTCTTTGTGGGCACGGAAAAGGGTGGGTTTGTAAGCGCCCTTGTGGAAAGCGATATGCCCGCCGGATATGACCCGCGCGCCCGCCCCTGGTATAAGGAAGCCATGCAGACCCCGGACGCGGCTGCCGTTTCCAAAGCGTACCGTTCTACTACGGGTGAGGCCGTTACCAGCGTGATGCGCGTGGTGAAACGCGGCGGCAAGGTTATAGGCTGCGTGGGCGTGGACATATCGCTGAAGGAACTGACCGATATTGTGCAGGCTATCCGCCTTGGCGATACGGGGTATATGGTGCTCATACAGGACGACGGCGTGATCCTGGCCGACCCGAGGCACCCGGACTACAACTTCAAGACCGTAGGGGAGGTGGCAGGAACCCACCTTGACCTTCTGTTCCGCAAGGGAGAGGGCGATGCCACGGTCATGGTGGACGGCAAAGAATATCTGGGTGTTATCCTCACCTCGCCCGATACCAAGTGGAAGCTGGTAGGCTTGAAGGAACAGACGGAAATAATGGCTCCGGTGTATGAAACCCTGACACGGCTGATACTCATCGGCTTTGTAAGCCTGTTGATCATGGCCCTGTTTATTTGGATATTTGTGGAGCGGACCACCGCCCGCCCGCTGCGGACCGTGGTGGGCTTCCTGAATGACATTGCGGCAGGCAGATACGACCGCAAGCTTGCGGTTGTGTCACAGGATGAGGTGGGCCAGATATTTACCTCACTGAACAGCACCGCCCAGAAGCTGGATGAGAACATGCGGGAGATTACCCGCAAGACCGAAGAGGCGGAAGAGAAGGCGCGTGTGGCAGTGGACGCCACGGCACAGGCGCGGCAGGCGCTGGATCAGGCGCAGCGCGCCCGTGCAGAGGGGCTGCTGCATGCAGCAACGCAGCTGGAGGCAGTGGTTGCCGCCATTTCGCACGCGACCAAGGAGATATCCAGCAAGACGGACCGCATACGCAGCGGCACGGAAACGCAACGTGACCGCATTCAGACAACCGCAACCGCAATGGAAGAGATGAACGCCACCGTGCTGGAAGTGGCCCAGAACGCCGGGAATGCGGCGGATCAGGGGTCTTCCGTGCGCGACAAGGCGCAGGAAGGGGCGCGGGTGGTGGACCAGTCCATCAAGGCCATGAATTCTACCCAGCAGCAGGCTGAAGCCCTGAACGCGGACATGGCCCAGCTGGATGAGCAGGCCAAAGCCATAGGCAACATTATGACGGTGATTTCCGACATTGCGGACCAGACCAACCTGCTGGCACTGAACGCCGCCATTGAGGCCGCCCGTGCGGGCGAGGCGGGGCGCGGGTTTGCCGTGGTGGCGGACGAGGTGCGCAAGCTGGCGGAAAAGACCATGCACGCCACGCAGGAGGTGGGAGCCTCCATCCAGTCCATTCAGAAGGTGGCGGCAAACAACGTGGCTGCCATGAAGAGCGCGGTGAAGGATCTGGAGCGGGCCACGGAGCTTGCCAATACATCCGGCGAGGCGCTTACGGAGATAGTGAAGGGCACGGTGGATTCCGCAGGGCAGATTCAGTCCATTGCCACGGCAGCGGAGGAACAGTCTGCCGCATCGGAAGAGATTACCAGCGCCATTGAAGAGATAAACACCATTGCCATGGAAACCGCTTCTAACGTGGAAGAGACCACCGATGCCCTGCGCGATCTTTCTGCCCAGACGGGTGAGCTGACCGCGCTGATACGGGAATTGAAGCGGGAAGGCGGCAAATAGCCAAGGCCGGTTGTCCGATTGTCCGGTTGATCGGTTGATCGGTTGACCGGTTACGGCAAAGATTGTCTGGTGAACCGTCCATCAAGGGCGGGCGTCCTGCGGGGCGTCCGCCCTTTGTGGTGTTCCGCAGGCGGGCGGATTGTGCTAAGGTGCATAGTATGTTGCGGAACGGGTTGCGGTTTGAGTTTGCTTGGCCGCAAGAGCGGATGCACATGGTTGCACTGACGGCTGCACGGGCGTCTCACGGGCGGCTGCACGGATGGCTGTACGAGTGGTTCACGGGCGATTACGCGAGCGGTTCACGAGCGGTTGGGCGGGCGGCTGCGCAACGCAAAACAGGAGAGATCATGACGACAGAGCGAATCCGCTGCCCGTGGGCGGCGGCACCGGAGATAATGACCCGCTACCACGACACGGAGTGGGGTGTGCCCGTGCATGATGATACGACCCACTTTGCCTTTCTGACGCTGGAGAGCGCGCAGGCCGGGCTGAGCTGGCTGACCATATTGAAACGCCGGGAAGGATACCGCGCAGCCTTTGCCGGATTTGATCCTGAGCAGGTGGCAAGGTTTTCTCAGGAGGATGTGCTGCGGCTGATGCAGGATACCGGCATTATCCGCAACCGGCTGAAGATTGAGGCTGCCATAAACAATGCCGGGCGTTTTCTGGAGATGCGGGAACGGTACGGCAGCTTCAGCGACTATCTGTGGCGGTTCGTGGACGGACGCCCTGTGCGCAACACGTGGCAGCGCATGGAAGAGGTGCCGCCCAGCACGCCGCTTTCTGATACGGTTGCCAAGGACCTGAAGCGGCACGGGTTCAAGTTTGTGGGAACCACCACCGTATACGCGCATCTGCAGGCGGCGGGACTGGTGAACGACCACCTTGTTTCCTGCTTCCGCCATGCGGAAGTTGACGGAATGTGCCCGTAAACAGGACCATTTGTCGTTGTTTTGGTGTTGTTTTGTATGACGCTTTGTATGTTAAGATTGCCATCACATTGTCATGCACATGCACGGCAACATGATGGCAATCAGCTGAGGGGCGTTGTTCTGAAGGGCACTATACGGGGCGGTGCCGCCTACACCACGCCCTGATCAAGCATGGCGTCTGCCACCTTGACGAATCCTGCGATGTTTGCGCCGTTCACGTAGTTGCGCGGGGTGCCGTACTGTTCTGCCGTGTCGCGGCAGATGCGGTGGATGGTGCGCATGATGAGGCGCAGGCGTTGGTCCACCTCTTCCCGGGTCCATGACATGCGCATGGAGTTCTGGGTCATCTCAAGCCCGGAGACGGACACGCCGCCCGCGTTGGCTGCCTTGCCGGGACCGTAGAGGAGGTGGGAGTCGAGGAAGATATCCACCCCTTCCGGCACGGTGGGCATGTTTGCCCCTTCCGAGACCACGCGCACGCCGTTGCGGACAAGGTTTGCCGCGTCTGCCGCGTTGATCTCGTTCTGGGTGGCGCCGGGGAAGGCGCAGTCTGCCTTGTGGTCCCACAGGGGGTTGTGGTCCTTGGCGGGGTCCACGGGGGTGTATACGGCTTCTGGGTATTGCTCGGCGTATTCGCGCACCCTGCCGAAGCGGACATTTTTCAGGTGCATGAGGAAGTTGAGCTTGTCGCGGTCCACGCCCTTTTCATCGTAGATGTAGCCGGAGGAGTCGGAGAAGGTGACGGGTCTGCTGCCCAGTTCGATGAGTTTTTCCATGGTGAACTGCGCCACGTTGCCGGAGCCGGAGACAAGGCTGGTGGTGCCCTGCAGGGACTTGCCTTCTTCATTCAGCATTTCTGCGGCAAAATAGACTGCGCCGTAGCCTGTGGCTTCCGGGCGGATGAGGCTGCCGCCCCAGTTGAGCCGCTTGCCCGTGAGCACGCCCGTGAATTCGTTGCGCAGCCGCTTGTACATGCCGAACATGTAGCCTATTTCGCGCCCGCCCACGCCGATGTCGCCTGCGGGGATGTCGGTATCCGGCCCGATGTGGCGCGACAGTTCGATCATGAAGCTCTGGCAGAACCGCTGGATTTCCAAGGGGGTTTTGCCCTTGGGGTCGAAGTCTGAGCCGCCTTTGCCGCCGCCCATGGGCAGCGTGGTAAGGGCGTTTTTGAACACCTGCTCGAAGGCAAGAAATTTGAGGATGCCCAGATTTACCGAGGGATGGAACCGCAACCCGCCTTTGTAAGGGCCGATGGCGCTGTTCATTTCCACGCGGTAGCCCCGGTTGACGTGCACGTTGCCTTGGTCGTCCACCCATGGCACGCGGAAGAGGATGACCCGTTCCGGTTCCACAATGCGTTCAAGGACGCGGGCACTGCGGTATTCCGGATTGCGGTCCAGAATGGGTTTGATGGATTCCGCCACCTCGCTCACGGCCTGATGAAATTCCCGTTCGTGGGGGTCGCGGCTTTTGATGATGTCCAGAATCTCCATGGAATGAAACTCCTTGCGGTTTGTGCGCGTGGCCGGGCGGCGGGTGGTGTTTTGGTTCATCCGCTGCCGCCATGAGGACTGTACTGTTCTGCTGCAGCAGACGCCGTTTTCTGAGCAGCGGCCCGTTGTGCAACGGTTTGTTATGCCATGGCCGTTGCGGGTACGGATGGTGACATTCTGCCTGATTTTGAGCAGAGAGGGAACAGGAATGATGATTTGTTCAGGGCGGACCTGCAGAGCATTCTGTTCTGCGCAGGCAAAGCATGAACGCACTGGGCTGTGCGGAGGCATGGAGTGCGGGGTAAGGCACGTGCGGGCAGCCCGCCATGCGGCTCTTGCGGTTTTTGCGCAACGCGGGCAACATGGCTGGCTACATGGCACCTCCGGTCTTCCGGTTGCCAGAACCTGCAGCGCACTGCGGTGCACACACTAACACGTAACGGCGGTATCGCCGTCGTATGGGAGGGTATATGGAATTTTCGCTCGTAGCCGTTGAGAACCCGGATGCGTTGAATCTGGTGTTCGGGCAGTCGCATTTCATCAAGACCGTGGAAGATGTGCACGAGGCCATTGTGGGCACCGTGCCCGGAGCAAAATTCGGCATCGCCTTCTGCGAGGCTTCCGGCGAGCGGCTGGTACGCACCAGCGGCACGGACGAGGCCCTGGTGGAACTGGCAACGCGCAACGCCCTTGCCGTGGGCGCGGGACATACCTTTTTCATCTTCATGCGCGATATGTTTCCCATCAACATCAAAAACGTGCTGCTGAGCGTGCCCGAGGTGGTGCGCCTGTTCTGCTGCACGGCCAATCCGTTGCAGGTTGTGGTGGCGCAGACCGAGCAGGGGCGCGGCGTGATGGGCGTGATTGACGGGTTTTCGCCCGCAGGGGTGGAAACGGAAGAGGATGTGGCCAAGCGCAAGGGATTTTTGCGCATGATAGGCTACAAGGGCTAGCAGATCCGCTGCCGGGGCCTGCCGCGTGGCCTGCTAAAACCGTCTGGAATCGGCTACGACCAGTTGATCTGTTGCGGTCTTTCGTGACCTGTTAAGGGCTGTCGCTACCGGCTACAATCTGTCGTCGGGCCTGCTGCGGTGGGGGTTCCGCGCGGGACGGCCCTGCGGGAATGACGTTCATAACAGCCTGATAAGGATATCGTTCATGCGTATAGCTTCCATGGCGAAAAGCCCCCTGCGGCAGATGCGTTATGCCGACGATGTGGAGGCCTTTCGCCTTGCCCGTGGCGGGCACCTTGGCGGAACCATGCATTGCGCCCGGTATTTGGGGACGCGCATTCTGTGGGATGCCGCCACGGAAGAGTTCATTTCGCCGGAGGGAGTGGTTGTTCCCGGTCTGGACCATCTTACGGCGGAGTTGCGCATGGTGCGTGACCGGGGCCTTGCGGCATTTGGTTCCGCGCTGCCTCCGCACTGTGGCGGGCGAGGGGCCGGGGAAGGCTTCGGGGAAAGTGACGGGGAAGGTGCAGGGCAAATCTCCGGGGAAAGTGCAGGGGACGCTGCCGGAGGAGGTTCCGGGAATTCTGCCGCAACGCCTGCTGCCTGTGTGCCAGACGTGGGCGGCGTGGGCGGTATGGACGGGGTGCTTATTCCCGTTCAGCAGGGATTGCCGCATTTTCGCATCTACGATGTGTTTTCCGGGCAGTCCGAGGCCGCGCCGACCGGCAGCGAAGGCGCTGATGCCGGAAACATGACGCTGTGGCGGCAGATAAACCTGCTGGCCGACATGTTTGCGGAACTGGACAGCAAGACCGTGTATACCCGCCCGGTGCAGTATTTTCATACCCCCAGTCTGGACAGCGAGAAGCGCGTGACGCGCTGGCTGAAGAACTGGACCACCCGCCCCGGTTGCGGCGGGGTGTATTTCAAGGAGATGGAGTTTGTGTATCAGCCCAACCGGACGGCGCAGGGCGCGTGTGTGGTTCGGGGCAGGGTGCGCTGACAGTTCTGCGACTGCGTATGGCAGCATGGGCCGCTTGGCCTTGCCCGCCGGAGACGGAAGAGTCATAAAAATTCTTTGTCATCATGTTGAGGCCCGGAAACGCATGCGTTTCCGGGCCGTTTGTTGTTGCCTTAACTTGTCGTTCGCTGCCGTCAGGGCCCGTGTAAGAGGCGGACACAAGGGGACGCGCAAGGCTTACACGTGATACTGGCGCGGTTCTTCATCCCTCGACTTGTCGTGCGGTTCCAGCTCTTCGTACCCGGTGAACATGGCCTTGATATGCGCCCCGATGGTGTGCCCCGTGGTGGTCATGTACACATGCACGATGACAAAGACCAGAAAGCCGAAGGCTCCCAGCGTGTGCAGCACCGCGACAGGCTCAAGTGCCCAGTTCCACCCCATGGTGGGCCACTGGTTGTAATAATAGTACAGAAAGCCCGTTATGATCTGGAACGGCACCAGCAGCGACACAAGACCCAGATAGGTGATGCGTTGCAGGGGGTTGTGCTTGACGCGCTCCGACTTGGGAACGGGGTGCGGCTCGCCCTTGAAGATGCCCACGGCGTAGAAGCGGATGACCTCGAACATCTTTACGAAGGTGGGCACATAGTGCTTCCATTCTCCGGTGGTGGCCATCCAGAACACGATGAAGGCGTACAGGACAAGCCATGTCCATGCGCAGAAGTTGTGCACGGTGAAGGCCTGTTCAAACCCCAGCAGGGTATATGAGCCGTGGATTTCGAATCCCGTGACCAGCAGTACCAGAATGAGCAGGGTCTGCGCCCAGTGCCAGAACCGCTCGAACCGTGTGTAGAGATAGAGTCGTTTTGCTGACATGAATGCCTCCTAATCCTGCTTGCGGCGGGAAACCATGCGCAGCAGGCCGTGGCCGAGCACGCCCGCCAGCGCGGCCAGCACCGCCATCCAGCCCATGGTGTTCAGGGGAGTGTTGCCGTCTCTGCCGGGCATGTAGAAGCCCGCAAGGGTGGCCAGCCTGCCGTCTCTGGAGTGGCAGTCGCCGCATTGCAGCGATTTTTCCTTGGGCGCAACCATGTGGGTGATGGGGTAGTGATACTCGGTGGACACAAAGTCATATTCGCCGCTGTAAGGGAGACCTGCGGCGGCCATGCCTGCCGTGAGGGCCTTGTTCCAGTCGTAGGTTTTCCAGTAGGCGTTGTCGTCCTTGCCGAAGAGGTGCGGAATGGCCATGGTTTTGTGTACCGAGTCGTAGGGCTGCTTGCCCCGGTGCACGCGGATGGGGAAGATGCGGGCCGAAGGGTCGTTTCTGCTGCCCTGCACGCTGTTCAGCCGGATGACCTGTTCGGGGTCTATGGTGTCTGTGGCGAGCATGAAGTTCATGCGCCCGTTGTACCACATGTATTCAGGCTTGACGTTGTTCTCCCAGACAAAGGAGCCCTTCTTGGAGTCGTAGGTGGACCTGCCCAGATCGCCCATGACCGTGTAGGGCTTGCCTTCCTTCATCTTGCCCGCCTGCGACCAGTCCCACTCCATCTTCACGGGCAGCACGCGCGCGTAGGCGGGGATGTGGCAGGTCTGGCAGGCGACCTTGTCCGTATGGTCGTTGGCCTTGTGCCCTGCCATGTGGGGCTTGTCGGTGTGGCAGGATTCGCAGGAGATGCGCTTCACGAGGTCGTCCTCGATGAGGCTGGTGCGTTCGGTATAGGCGGGCTGCTTGTAGCTGCGCCCGGCGATGAAATGCGCCTCTGTGGTGTGGCACCGCTGGCAGGAGAAGTTGGCGCCTTCTGCGTTCATGTGCACGTCCAGATCGCGGCTGGGCTTGAGCATGGAGGAGTCGAGGTCGCCGTGTTTCACGCCGTCGCCGCCACCGCCGTAGAAGTGGCAGTTGCCGCAGTTGTCGCGGTCCGGGCGTCCGACAGCACCGGCGATAACGCGGTAGTTGGGCGGCAGAAAGGTTTCTTTTTCAAAGGGGGTGGGCTCGGAAACCGGGTACCCCGCCATGGTGGGGAATTTTTTGTAGGTTTCGGTGGTGTCGTGACAGACGAGACAGTCCACCTTTTCCTGGCTGGAAAAGTCGAAGCTGGCGTCCTTGAACCCGTAGCCCGCATGGCATGAGGTGCAGCGCGGCTGGTTGGAATGGATGGAAATGCAGAAGTTGTTGAGCGTGAGGCCGTTTTTGCCCATCTTGCGCTCGGTATCTGCCGGGTCTATCCACATCCAGTGAATGGTGTTGTGCACCTGCAGGGCGGCCTCGTTGTGGCAGGTGAGGCAGGCCTTGGTCACTTCTTCCGGCGTGGCGAAATCTTGCTGCAGCGCGGGGTGCTTGCTGTGGTCTGTGGTGATCCAGCGTTTTACCTCGCGCGAGACCTTGCGCGCCTGTTCCGCGCCGTAGGTCTTGTACCCCTCTTCCGACGCCCCCGCGCGGGGGGCTTGCCCCGCGACCATGAGCACGGCCAGCAGGAAGCAGGATGCGCCGAGAATGAACAGGCGCGGTGTTGTTCTCCTGTCTGTGTGTTGCATGGAACCTCCTCCGTTTGTCGTCTGCGCTGTTAACCGATACTGTTTGACTGAACAGTTGTTCTGTATAACCATGGCCTGCGGGGCAGGCGCGATGTGCGGCAGGCGGGTGTTGTGCCGCTCTGCCGGATGGTTTTGCTGCCGGAAGCTCGCCTTGCCGGAAGGTTGCCATGGTGGACGCTCTGTCCGGTGCAGCCTGAGCTGTGGGCCGTGATGTGCGTAAGTGGTTACATACCACACTATCCTGACGCACCGGTTAAGGCAATGTGCTTCCGGGCTTTTGCGTGCCCCCGACAGCGCTACCTGCAGGGTAACGACACAGTACCCCTTGGGGGTATTGTGTCGGATGTGCACATCCTCACGATGGGACAATATACCCTATGGGGGTATATTGTCCAGAGGGGGTGAAAAAAGTTCCGGCAGGGGATTATGACAGGAGATTGGTCAGACCTATTCGGGATTACTCATAATAATTTGGAAAATGCCGAAAAGAGCGATAGAGTGGTTGCCCGTAGCGCGTAACGGCGTTGCGACACAACGGGCATAATCTTTACAGTATACGCGGTGCGGCACCGGGCTTATGGGGTTCGGTGGGAGAAAGGAACATAGGTAAGGGGGAAGAGGTATGAATATGTCGGTTCGGTACAAGGTGCTGGCGCTTATCGCCGTGACCATTGTGGTTTCGCTGGCGGGATATGTGATTCTGCTCGGCAACGTGCGGGAAATGGAAGCCAGATATGTGGAAGAGACGAAGCGGGCTGTGGAAAGCCGCATAGAGACGGAAGCCGAGAAAATTAACACCTACATGGCGGTTATGCAGGATGCGGCGGACAGCATAGCCACGGCGGGAGAAGCGCTTCTGCGCGTGCGGCAGGCCACGGGTGAGGACATAGAGGCGCAGGTGCGTGCCTTCCTTGAGTCTGCGGTGGCGAAGTACCCTACGGCAGTGGGCAGCGGGCTGTGGTTTGAGCCCAATGTATTTTTTGAGGACAGGCAGTATTACGGCCCCTATGCCTACTGGGACAGCGGCAAGATAGCCTTTACCATGGACTACAATACGGCAGAGTACGATTACCACAAGCAGGACTGGTACACACAGGCCATTCCCGCCGACTGGAACCGCAGGCAGCGCAGGGATGCACGGGTTTACTGGTCTGCACCGTATGAGGATTCCGAAGGGACCAACGCGCTCATGATTACCGTGGGGGGTATTCTCTACGGGCCGGACGGAGCCATTGCGGGCATGTCTACGCTGGATGTGAGCATGGAGGACCTGCGGCGCGTGGTGGGCGACATACGCGTTACGGAGTCGTCGCTGGCTTTTGCCGTGGACACGCGCTACGGGCTTATTGCGGCCTATCCCGCTGATAATGCGCGCCTGCTCAAGCCGGTTTCCAGCCTGCCCTTTTCCATGGAGGCAGATAAGGGGCTGATGAACCTTGGAAGCGGGCAGAGCACCCAGTTTACGACGCAGATTGAGGGCGTGGAACATCTGGTCTTTTACAGCGTGACGCAGACGGGCATGGGACTGGGCATTGCCGTGCCTGCACCGGAACTTTTTGCGCAGGCCAATGCGCTGATGCAGGCGAACACGTGGACCACGGCAGGCGTTATTGCCGCGTTGCTGCTGCTGTCGGGCGTGATTCTGGTAGCGCTGAACGCCATGGTCATACGGCCCATTATGGCGCTTTCCGGCTTTTCGCGTGCCGTGGCGGAGGGGAATCTGGACGCGTCCATTCAGGGCAGCTTCCATAGTGAATTCGGCGTACTGCGCGGGGCCATGGTTTCCATGGTGGCTTCGCTGAAGGAAAAGATGCGCGAGGCGGAAATGCAGACGCAGGAAGCCCGTGCCAGCGCGCAGGCTGCGGAAAGCGCACGGGCCGTGGCGGAAGAGGCCACCCGCAAGGCAGAGAGCGCCAAGCGCGAGGGGATGCACGCGGCAGCCCAGCGTCTGCAGGGCGTGGTGGAGGTTGTTTCTTCCGCGTCCACGGAACTTTCTGCCCAGATTGACGAATCCAGCCGTGGGGCGGAGGCGCAGTCGGAACGGGTGGCGGAAACAGCATCTGCCATGGAGGAGATGAGTGCTTCCGTTATGGAGATTGCCCGCAATGCCGAAGCAACGGCAACGCTCTCTGAAGAATCGCGGCAGGCGGCGCAGGCGGGGGCTGAGCAGTTTGCCGTGGTGCTGCGCGATGTGGGCGCGGTGAATAACGGGTTTATGACCGTGTACGGTTCGGTTGAAGAACTGAGCCGCAAGGCGGACGGCATAGGCATGATTGCCCAGACCATTGAGGATATTGCCGACCAGACCAACCTGCTGGCCCTGAACGCGGCCATTGAAGCGGCCCGTGCCGGAGATGCCGGACGCGGATTTGCCGTGGTGGCGGATGAGGTGCGCAAGCTGGCGGAAAAGACCATGACCGCCACCAAGGAAGTGGGGCAGTCTATTTCTGCCATACAGCAGGCGGTGCGGGAAACCCTTGGCGGCATGGACAAGAACAAGGGCGTGCTTGCCCAGTCCATGGAGGGCATGGGCAAGGCCGAGGAGCTGCTCGGGCACATTGTCTCGTTTTCCCTGAAGGCGTCTGATCAGGTGCGTGCCATAGCCACGGCGGCGGAGCAGCAGTCTTCCGCCACTGAGGAGATAAGCAACTCCATAGAGGACGTGAACCGCATATCCAGCGAGACGGCGGACGCCATGCGCGAGGCCTCCCGCGCCGTTGCCGAATTGAGCGAGCAGGCCGGGGAACTGAAGAAGCTTATCGTGGAGCTGGAAGGGCAGTAGAGAGAAGGGGTATCTGAAAGAAAAAACGGACCGGTTTGGGCCGGTCCGTTTTTGTTTGCAGAAATGAGCTGAAGTTCAGGGAGTTTGGTGGCTTGTGGACAGCAAGAAAGCGCAGCCGTTCCGCTAATACTCCGCAGGCAGCAGGTCCAGCTCGGCCTTGCTGAACACGGGGCCGTCCTTGCAGACATACTGATGCCCCACGTTGCAGCGGCCGCAGATGCCTATGCCGCACTTCATGCGGTTTTCCAGCGAGAGGAAAATCTGGTCGCCCTGCCAGCCACGGGCATCAAGCACGGGCTGGGTGAACCGGATCATGGCGGGGGGGCCGCAGACCAGCGCAATGGCGTTATGCGGGTCGGGGGCCAGCTGTTCCACCACGGCGGGCACGAATCCGGTAAGGCCTGTCCATCCGGGGGCTTCCCTGTCCACGGTGATGTGGCAGCGCACCCCGGCGGTCTGCGACCATGCGTTCATTTCATCCCGGTACAGCAGCATTCCCGGCGTGCGCGCGCCGTAGACGAAATCCACTTCGCCGAAGCGGGAGCGGTTTTGCGGGTGTTGCAGCCAGACCATGACCGACCGGAGCGTGGTGACGGCATAACCGCCCGCCACGATGAGGATGTTCTTCCCTTCATGCGATTGCAGCGGGAAGCCGTTGCCCAGCGGACCACGCACGCCCATGAGGTCGCCTTCGCGCATCTGGTGCAGGCGCGATGTGACCGTGCCCGCGCGGAAGACGGTGAAGAGCAGGCGGGTGCCTTCCGTGGGGCTGGAGGCAATGCCGATGGGAACCTCTCCCGCACCGGCCACGGAAAGTTCCGCAAACTGGCCGGGACGGTAGGCGAAGGCTGCCGCATCGCGTTCGTGCAGGAAGTCCAGCGCGTAGGTGCGCAGGGTCTTATCCTCTGTTTCCGTGCGCACCTCTGCAATGCGGACGGGGTAGGGGAGGTAGGGGTTCAGCATGGTCTTTGTACCCTTTCAGGCCGTTGGAAACGGCAATCTGCTGCGTTGCTGTAAACTGCTCCCGGCGCGCTTGCGGCCTGCGGAAACCGAGTCTGCGGCTGCCTGTGCCGCGTGGGCCGTGAAATCTGCGAGGATTCGGTTCAGGCATCAGCCCTGATTCATGGCGTTTATGACATCGCGGATGTCTATGTTTACGGGGCACAGCCGCACGCAGCGGCCGCAACCCACGCAGCCCACCTCTGCCGGTTGGCGCATGGGGATGTATTTATATTTGTGCATGAACCGCTGCCGCACCCGTGCCGCCTTTTCGCCGCGCGGGTTATGCCCGGAGGTGTGCAGTGTGAACAGCGGGGCCATGCAGAAATCCCAGTTACGCACGCGGCGGCCCTTGCCACCGTCGGGCGTTGTCTCATCCTGAATGTCGAAGCAGTGGCAGGTGGGGCACACAAAGGTGCAGGTGCCGCAGTTTATGCAGGTTTCGCACACCCGTTTCCAGTAGGGCAGGTTGTAGAGTTCCAGCAGGGTGCGGTGTTCCAGATTGTCTGTGGCGATGACCGGAGGCATGGCCTCGTGGGCGCGCTGCATAAGTTCTTTGCCGCGCAGGATGTCTTCTTCCTCCGCATCGGGCAGCCCGGCAGCCATGGATTTGCCCGCCTCCGTAAGGGGCTTTGCCAGCAGGCGGTTGCCAAGGTCCACCAGCAGCAGGTCCAGCCCTGTTTCATCGTGCGGGCCGCTGTTTGCCTGATGGCAGAAACAGGTGGGGCAGGGGTTGTTGCAGGCAAGCCCCACCATGACGGTGCGGTTGCGTTTTTCCTGCCAGTAGGCATCATTGGTGCGCTGGTCCTGACAGAACACGGTGTCCATGAAGGCAAGGGCCCGTGCATCGCAGGGGCGCACGTTCAGGAGCAGCCTCTTTCGGCTGTCGTGCTCCACGGGGGCGAGCACGGGGGCTGCGGGGTCTTCATACCGCAGCATGCATTCGCTTTGCGGAAACATGAAGTGCTTGGGCGACATGTCGGTGTTCACGAAGCGGAAATCCGGCACCTCGTCCTGCTGCAGTTCTTTCCATACGGTTTTGCTGGGCACCTTGGTGTCCTGCCGGGGGGCGAAAACGGTGTATTCTGCCCGCAGTTCTTCCAGAAATCCGGCGAGGCTGTCCTTGCTGAGTATACGGTGTCGCATGGTTGCCTCCTATTTGAAGTGCTCTTGGGGATCGTCCGGGCGGTAGGTGGCGAGGGGCGGTTCCGCCTCGCTGTCCATGCCGGGGTCGTGCCCCCACAGGGTGCGCACGTCCTTTTCCAGTTTGCTGGTCAGGCGGCGCATGCGGATGCCCTGCGGGCAGGCTGTTTCGCACGCGCCGCAGTCGGTGCAGCGCCCCGCGCAGTGGAAGGCGCGCAGGATGTGGAAGGTCTGCACGTCTGCCGGGTCCTGCGTTTTGCCGCACCACTGGGGGTCTGATTCGTCCGTGAAGCAGGTGGTGCAGTAGCACAGGGGGCAGATGTCGCGGCAGGCGTAGCAGCGGATGCAGTCCTCGAAGGTTTTGGTGAACTCCGCCCAGCGGCGTTCGGCATCGAACCGCTCCCACGGGGCGGCAACGGCGTTTATGTCGCCCCCGGCGGTCTCGGTTACGGGCTCAGCCACCATCTCGTCCGCGATGACCGGGTTGCGGTGCATGCAGGTGTAGCAGTTGTCGCGCTTTACATCGCGCCGCTTGAGGCGTTCGGTAAAGCACTCGCCCGCAGCATCGCAGCCGCTGACCGTTATTTCGCCCATGTCCTCTTCGGGGTCGTTTTCCAGCGTTGCCACGATGCGTCCGGCGGTTTTTGTCTCCACCTTGCGCTGGTCCAGCATGCCCAGACAGGGCACGCCGATGACATACAGGTTCTCACGCCGGAGGCGTTTTTCGTGGATGAGGCCGTTCAGGTTGCGCGAAACGCAGCCCTGCGCCACCACGGCAACGCGGTCTGTGCGCCCGGAGGCGAAGGTGGCAAGGTTGCCGCCGCAGAAGCTGCTCCAGATGAGCCTGTCGCATTCTTCCGGCGTGTAGGCCAGATACGGCTGGGCGCGCAGGGGAATGGTGCCCTGCGTGTAGCCGATGACCACATCCACCCTGCCTTGTGCAAGGAGTTTGCGGGCGGCGGCGCGGATGGCCTGTGTGCGCTGGTGCATCATGACTGCTCCTCCCTGCCGCCTGCGGCATTGCCGGAGGTGGTTTGCGCGCCGCCGCGGGTGTAGCCGTTATCCGCGTATCCGTTCCCGTTGGTAAAGGGCGGGATGGGCGGAATGGCGTTGTTGCGGATGCTTTTGACCAGACGGGTGTTCGGGCCGAGCGCCCGCACCGATTCCACCACGGAAATGGCCATCTGCTGGAATTTTTGCGCCTCTGCCGAGGATATCCATGAAAAATGGATGCGGCCTTCTTCTATGCCGATGTAGGCGAGCATGTTCTTGAGCAGTTCCAGCCGCCTGCGGGCGTGCAGGTTGCCGGTGGCGTAGTGACAGTCGCCGGGATGACAGCCGGAAACCCACACGCCGTCCGCGCCCTGCCGCAGGGCGTGCAGGATGTATTTTGGGCTCATGCTGCCGGTGCAGGGAATGCGCACGGCACGGAAATCTGCCGGGTATTCCAGACGGCTGACCCCGGCAAGGTCTGCCGCGCCGTAGGAACACCAGTGGCAGAAAAAGGCCACGATACGGGGTTGGAACGGAACCGGTTCTTTCATGCCTTTCTCCTATCCGAGCATGGCGGATACCTGCGCCATGATGTCGCGTGTGGTGAATCCTTGCAGGTCGGGCGCACCCGAGCGGCAGGCGGCGACGCACAGCCCGCAGCCCTTGCACAGGGCGGGGTTGACCTCGGCGCGGTTCGTATCATCCGGGGCGATGGCGTTGTAGGGGCAGACCTGCCAGCACACCGCGCAGCCCACGCATTTGCGTTTGTTGATGACAGCCACGGTGCCCGCCAGCGTCATGTGCGTGCGGCAGAGCACTGCCGTGGCGCGGGCGGCTGCGGCGCGTGCCTGCGTGACGGCTTCTTCCAGCGGTTTGGGGTACTGGGCCAGCCCTGCGATGAAGACGCCGTCTGTGACGGAATCTACCGGGCGCAGTTTGGCGTGGGCTTCCACCAGCCAGCCTTCGTCGCTGACCGGGGCCTTGACCATGTGGGCCGGGGGGTTGTCTTCCGGGGCGATGATGGCAGAGGCGAGGCCCAGCAGGTCCGCTTCCACGGTCAGGTCCTGCTGGAGCACATGGTCGCGGAAGGTGACGCTGATGGCGTTGTCGCGCACGGACACCTGCGGCCTGTGTTCCAGCGAGAAGCGGGAGAAGATGACGCCTGCCTCACGCGCCGCCTTGTAGAGCAGCTCGCGCTGGCCGTAGGTGCGCATGTCGCGGTAGAGGACGATGACCCGGGTGTCCGGGTTTTCGCGCTTGATGTGCAGCGCGCTTTCCACCGTGTGGGTGCAGCACACGCGCGAACAGTAGGGGCGGTAAGGCTCGCGCGAACCGACGCACTGGATGAACACCGCCGTGTTGAGATGGGCGGGGTTCAGGCTGCCGTCCATGAATCCGGCGTCTATGCGCTGGTGGGTCATGATGTTTGGATGGGTGCCGTAGCCGTAGAGTCCTTCCGGTTCCAGCCCGCGCCCGCCGGTTGCCAGCACCACCGCGCCGTGGCGCAGCTGTGTTGTTTCCTGCGCGCCGCTGCGCAGGCTGGTGACGAAGTTGCCGACAAACCCGTCTATGGCCGTTATTTCCGATTCCAGATGCAGGGTGATGTGTTCATGGGCGCGGACGCTGGCCTCCAGTTCGGCGAGGTAGGGGGCCACGGGGTGGTTGCCCTGCGCCACGCGCAGCCTGCGGGCGTTGCCGCCCAGCACCGGGCGGCGTTCCACAAGGTGGACCTGAAAGCCCTGATCGGCAATGGTCAGCGCGGCGGTCATGCCTGCCACGCCGCCGCCAGCCACCAGTGCCGCCGGGGTGACGCCCAGTTCCACCTCGCGCAGGGGGGCCAGATGGCGCGCGCTGGCCACGGCCATATGCACCTGATCCATGGCCTTGCGCGTGGCGGCCTGCGGGTCTGATGCATGCACCCATGCGCCGTGGTTGCGGATGTTTGCCATGACGAAGAGGTATTTGTTCAGCCCTGCGGATTCCAGCGTGTTGCGGAACAGCGGTTCGTGGGTGCGCGGGGTGCAGGCTGCCACCACCACGCGGTTTAAGCGGTGGGTGCGGATGGCCTGTGCAATGAGCACCTGCGTATCCTGCGAGCAGGAGAACATGTTGTTGTCTGTGTAGACCACGCCGGGCAGGGTGGCTGCGAAGTCCGCAAGGGTGTGCACGTCTATGACGCCGGAGATGTTTATGCCGCAGGCGCAGACGAACACGCCTATGCGGGGAGGTTCGCCCTGCACATCTGTCTGCGGGGGCAGGGCGCGTTCCGCAGCCTGTGTGCCGCGCGCGGGGGCAAGGACGGCGGTGGCGGCTGCGGCTGCGGCTGCCGCGCTGGCTTCCATGACGGAGCGGGGAATGTCTTTGGGCTCCTGAAAGCCGCCGCACACATACACACCGTTGCGTGAGGTGCGTACGGGATCGAAGGGATTGGTCGCGGCAAAGTTCCAGCGGTCCAGTTCTATGCGGAACAGGTCTGCCAGCCGTTTGGCTTCCGGCGGGGCTTCCAGCCCCACGGAAAGGACCATGAGGTCGAAGGTCTCTGTGTGGGCGGTGCCTGCCTCGTCCACGTAGCCGACCTCCACTCCCCGGTTGTTCTCGCCGGGAAGCAGGGAGTGGGGGCGCGCCCTGAGGGTGCGCACGCCCTTGTTTTGCGCCTGCTGGTAATATTCTTCAAAGCTCTTGTTGTGGGCGCGCACGTCCATGAAGAAGATGGCCTGCCCGTGTCCCGACCCCTGCGCGTGGTCTGCCGTGACCAGTGCCTGCTTCAGCGCGTACATGCAGCAGACATTGGAACAGTAGTCGTTGTCGCAGCGGTTGTTGGCGCGTGAACCCACGCATTGCAGCCATGCGATGCGTCTGGGTTCCGTGGCGTCTGAAGGTCGCCGCACATGCCCCTGACAGGGGCCGGAGGCGGAAAGCAGGCGCTCAAATTCCAGACTGGTGATGACGTCCGGGATGCGGGAGTAGGCGTAACTGTCGTAGGGGGCGGGGTTGAAGACGGCTGTGCCGGGGGCGAGCACCACCGAGCCGACGCGCACGGTCCGGTCGCGCGGTGCATCGTCAAAGCGGATGGCGTCTGCCGGGCAGACCTTGGCGCACGCGCCGCACTTGCCCTTTTGCAGGTAGATGCAGTGCTCCGCGTCCAGCGCGTATTTGAGCGGCACGGTCTGGTCATAGAGGATGTAGGCCGCCTTGCGGGTATTCAGGCCCGCATTGAAGGCATCCGGCACCTTTTTGGGACACTTGCGCGCGCATTCGCCGCAGGCGATGCATTTTTCCGGGTCAACATACCGGGGCGACTGCCGCAGGTGCACGGTCATGTCGCCTTCTTCGCCTTCCACCTTCTGCACCTCGGTGAGGGGCATGAGTTCTATGTTCAAGTGCCGACCGCACTCTACCAGCTTGGGTGAGAGTATTCAGAGGGCGCAGTCGTTGGTGGGGTATGTTTTGGCAAGTTGCGCCATCATGCCGCCGATGCCGGGGCTGCGCTCCACCAGATAGACTTTGAATCCGGCGTTGGCGAGGTCCAGCGCAGACTGCATGCCTGCTATGCCGCCGCCCACCACCATGACGGCACCCTGCACCGCATTGCCTACGGCTTTGGTGTGCCGGGGGGCCGGAGTTTCATCGTTTGCTGCGATCATGGCTTCCTCTCCGCGTGGGTAGCGTGTTCGTGGGATTATTCGCCGTTTGTCTCGCACAGCCCGCAGTCGCACAGGTCCGCGCCCAGATACTCCCGCTCGTTTTCGCCGAGCATGCCCAGCGACAGGGCGATGAGGGTCCACAGATGCACCACATGGTAGCCGCCGCCGTAGAATTCCGACAGGTCGTGAATCTGCGAGTGGCAGTTGTGGCAGGGCGCGATGACGTAAGGCGCGCCCGTGTTGCGAATCTGCTCATCCTTGCGCTTGCCGTAGTAGCGGCGGGCTTCCGGGAAGCCGGATTGCAGGAACCCGCCCCCGCCGCCGCAGCAGTAATTGTTGGACTTGTTGGGCCACATGTCTATGAAGTTGTCTTCGCCCACCACCGCCTTGACCACGAAGCGGAGGTCATCTGCCACGGGGTCTCCGTAGGATTTGCGCACCAGCTGGCAGGGGTCCTGCACGGTGAACTTGATGTTGTCCTTGTTCCAGTCGGAGTTTACGGACAGCTTGCCTTCACGCACCCAGCGCGCGTAAAGGCGGATGATGGATTCTATCTGTACGTCTGTCTTGATATTGAATTTTTGCAGTCCGAACCGGACTGCGTACAGTTCGTGGCCTCACTCCGTGTTCAGCCAGTATTTGCAGCCAAGGTCCTCCACCGCCTTTATCTTGGTGCGGACCATGGCTTCCCACCGTTCATCGTCTGCGGCGAAGAGGCAGTAATTCTCTGCCGCCCAGCCCACGGAGCCGTAAGTCCAGTCGCAGCCCGCCTTGTTCAGGATTTTCCAGAGGGGGGCCATTTCGTCCGGCTCGGTCACCGGTTCGCGCGAGTTCTGGTTGAGGAAGTACTCGGCACCGTGCCTGTCTACGTGGGCTTGCAGGTCTTCCTGTCCGGGCTGGTTCTCGCGCACCTCTTCCAGCATGTCTTCCACCACGAAGCGGAAATCGTCTGAACTTGCGCCCATGGCGCTGAAGCCTTCGTTCTTGAAGGCTTGCAGGCAGGAATTTACTATGCCGCGCGGCTTATTTTCTTCCGGCCAGCTTTTGCGGGCGTGGTAGACCAGCTGGGGAATATTTATGCGCATGGGGCATACGTGCACACAGCGGGTGCACATGGTGCACATCCACACCCACGGGGTGGACGTGAGTTCCTCGTCCATGCCGAGGGCGGCCATGCGCAGGAATTTGCGGGGGTCCATGCCTTCCAGCCCGGTGGCGGGACAGCCTGCGGAACAGGCTCCGCAGGTGAGGCACAGGTTCAGGTTGCCGCCTTCCGGCAGCAGGTCGGCCACCTGGTCCTTGAAGGAGGGGCCGGAATGCTTGGGCAGGGATTTGGGCTTGCTGGTGGTATCCGACATGCGTGGATGCTCCGGTAGTGCGTCGTTGGCGCGGGTGCCCAAGGCTGGCATGCGCCGTGTTGAACGTGGTTGCGTTTCTGTGCCCCGGCCATCGGGCGGAGCGGCGGAACCGTATGGCTCCTGTTCCGACCATATCCTGTTTTGCAGAAAATCGCACGGAAAATGGCAGGGAAGTGAGTGAACGGCCCCATACGGGGAGGGCTCTGTATGCTTTCAGCCGGTGAGGGGGGAGTGGCCCCCCCCCTCGTATTCCGGATGTTCTGTTATTCGGGTATGCCGAGGCGGCGGGCAATTTCCCGCGCGGCGCGGCGTCCCGCGCCCATGGCGAGGATGACCGTGGCTGCGCCGGTGACGATATCGCCGCCCGCGAAGACATTGGGGATGGAGGTTTCGCCCGTGGTCTCGTCCGCCTGTATGTAGCCCCATTTGTTGAGCTTGAGGTCCGGTTCATTTTCCAGCAGCACCGGGTTTGGGTTGGTGCCCACGGCAATGACGGCAAGGTCGGTTTCCAGCTCGTAGGTGTTGCCGGGAATGGGCTTGGGCGAGCGTCTGCCGGAGGCATCCGGTTCGCCCAGTTCCATGCGCTGCAGCAGCACGGAGGTGAGGCAGCCGCGTTCATCGCCCCTGAATTCCACAGGATTGGCCAGCACTTCCAGATGAATGCCTTCTTCCACGGCGTGCTCGATTTCCTCGTGCCGTGCGGGCATGGCGTCCGCTGTGCGGCGGTAGACGATGTGCACCGATTCCGCCCCCAGACGCTGGGCCGTGCGGGCTGCATCCATGGCCACGTTGCCGCCGCCGTAGACTGTGACCTTGCGTCCCCGGATGATGGGGGTGTCGTAATTGGGGAAGTCGTAGGCGCGGCCGAGGTTGACGCGGGTGAGATATTCGTTGGCGGAGAACACGCCGTTGAAGTTTTCTCCCGGAATGCGCAGGAATTTGGGAAGCCCCGCACCCACGCCTATGAAGACAGCCTTGTAGCCCTGATCGAACAGGTCCTGAATGCTGAAGGTCTTGCCGCCCACGAAGTTGGTGACGAACTCCACTTCCAGTTCACGCAGGGCGTTCACTTCTTTGGCAACGATTTTTTCCTTGGGCAGGCGGAATTCCGGAATGCCGTAGACCAGCACGCCGCCCACCTCATGCAGTGCCTCGAACACCGTGACCTTGCAGCCGCGCGAGGCCAGATAGCCGGCGACCGTGAGGCTGGACGGGCCGGAACCGATGCAGGCCACCTTTTTTTCTTCGTCGATGAGGGGGCATTCCGGCTTTGCGGTGATGAGGTCGCAGGCGTCCATGTGCATGTACTCGTCCGCTACGAAGCGTTCCAGACGGCCTATGGCAACGGGTTCTGCCTTGACGCCGAGAATGCAGGCACCTTCGCACTGGATTTCCTGCGGACAGACGCGACCGCACACGGCGGGCAGGCTGTTGGTGGATTTGATGACCTGATAGGCTTTTTCCACATCGCCCTTGGCAAGTTCGGCGATGAACTGGGGAATGGGCACCTCCACCGGGCAGCCCTTCACACACTTGGGCTTTTTGCACTGGAGGCAGCGTTGCGCCTCCTGCATGGCCATTTCTCTGGTGTAGCCCAGCGCCACTTCATCGAAATTGCGCCTGCGTTCATCGGCGGGCTGGTTGGGCATGGGAACGCGGGGGGCGGTTTCCTTCCTACTTTTTGTCATTGCACTTGCACCTGCAGTGATGTTCGTACGATTGCTTCTCCATGGGCGAAAAGGCCGCCAGCCGCTGCCGCAGTTCCGCGAAATCCACCTTGTGGCCGTCGAATTCCGGGCCGTCCACGCAGGCGAATCTGGTTTCGCCGCCCACGGTGACGCGGCAGGCACCGCACATGCCCACGCCGTCCACCATGATGGAGTTCAGGCTGACCGTGGTGTATACGCCGAACGGTTCCGTGGTGCGGGCCACGGCGGCCATCATGGGCACGGGGCCCACGGCCACCACCTCGGTGACGGTGGTGTCTTTTTCCAGCCGGTCCTTCAGCAGTTCGGTCACAAGGCCCTTGTGGCCGTAGCTGCCGTCGTCTGTGGAGATGAGCACTTCCGGACAGAAGCTTTTGAGTTCCTTCTCGAAGAGCAGCAGGTCTTTGCTGCGTGCGCCGATGATGGCGACCACGTGGTTGCCCGCTTCATGGTGCCCCTTGGCGATGTGGTGCATGGCGGCTATGCCCGTGCCGCCGCCCACACAGATGATGGTGCCGCCGGTGCGGATGTGGGTGGCTTTGCCCAGCGGGCCGCACAGGTCGAGGATGGCATCGCCTTCGTTCAGTTCTTCCAGCAGGGCGGTGCTTTTTCCCAGAACCAGATAGACGATGGTGATGGTGCCGTGTTCCTTGTCGGTGTCCGCTATGGTCAGGGGGATGCGTTCGCCCTTTTCATTCACGCGCAGGATGACAAAGTTGCCCGGCTTGGCCTTTGCCGCAATGTGCGGCGCGTGGATGACCAGTTTGCTGGTCTGGCCGGGGATGAGCCGCTCTTTTTTGAGAATGGTGTTTGCCATGGGGTTGTCCTGTTGAGGTTCTGGGAATGCGTTGTGCCGCATGGGCTGTCTGGCCTGTCGCGTGCTGCGGTTGCTTTTGTCCGTACGGGGCTGCGGCTGCCCGTGTGCGCCCATTTGTGCGCCTTATGACTGCCGGACTGCATCCGGAAGACTTGCGGCAGAACGCCTCCGTATACGGCGGGCAGGCCGCCGCGTGGTGAAATTTCGTGTGGAAGCCATGATATAGTGAACGGGCTGCAAAGGCCAGTCTTCCCGCATGATTGATGGTGATGGGTACCATTTTTCGCCGCCGGGGGGAATAGGGAGCGTAAGGGAGTGTAAGCAGGGCGAATTTTGCTGCGCTCCGGAGGCGAAAAAACTCAAAAATCTTTGCCATTATGCGGAACGGCCCGCCGGTGCTGCCGGCGGGCCGTTTGGAGAGCATCTGAAGCAGGCCACGGCCTTGCTGTGACCATGGCGTGGGGTCGGGGCTTAGAATTCGAAGCCGTAGCTCTTCACATAGGCATTGATGCGTTTGCGGGAGGCGGCCACGCGTTCCTTGAGGGAGGCGGTGTAGGCTTCCAGATCGGCAATGGGGCTGCGGGCAACGCCTGTCTCCATGGCCGCTTTGGCCACGGCGGGAACTTCCCATTCCAGTATGCGGGCATCCAGCGGCTTGGGAATGACGTAGTCCACGCCGAACGAAAGCTCCTTCACGCCGTAGGCATCGCATATCTCGCTGGGCACGGGTTCCTTGGCAAGGGCGGCGAGCGATCTGGCGGCGGCTATCTTCATGGCCTCGTTGATCTCTGTGGCCTGCACGTCCAGCGCGCCCCGGAAGATGTAGGGGAAGCCGGAGACGTTGTTCACCTGATTGGGGAAGTCTGAACGTCCGGTACCCATGATGCAGTTGGGGCTGGCTTCCTTGGCGGCGGGGTAGGGAATTTCCGGATCAGGGTTGGCCATGGCGAAGATGATGGGGTCTTTGGCCATGGACTGCACCATGTCCTTGTTCAGCAGGTCTTTGACCGACAGGCCGAGGAAGCAGTCCGCGCCCTTGAGGCAGTCGGCCAGCGAGCCGTGGTCCTTGTCCTGCGCGAAGGAGGCCTTGTATTTGTTCATGGCCTCGCGACCCTTGTGGATAAGGCCCTTGGAGTCGAACATGAAGATGTTTTTGCGGTCCACGCCGAGCTGCACATAGAAGTTGGCGCAGGCAATGCCCGCCGCACCGGCACCCACCACCACGACCTTGAGGTCTTCTATGCGGCGGTTGGTTATTTCGCAGGCGTTGATGATGCCCGCGCCGGAGATGACCGCCGTGCCGTGCTGGTCGTCATGGAATACGGGGATGCTCATCTCGCGCTTGAGGGTCTCTTCGATATAGAAGCATTCCGGTGCCTTGATGTCTTCCAGATTGATGCCGCCGAAGGTGGGTTCCATGGCCTTGACGATTTCTATAAGCTGGTCCGCGCTCTTTACGGCGAGGTTTATGTCGAAGACGTCAATATCGCAGAAGGTCTTGAAGAGGACGCCCTTGCCTTCCATGACCGGCTTGCCCGCCTTGGGGCCGATGTTGCCGAGGCCAAGCACCGCCGTGCCGTCTGACACCACGCCGACAAGGTTGGAGCGGCCGGTGTAGGCATCGACCAGCGAGGGGTCTGCATGGATGGCCATGCACGCTTCCGCCACGCCGGGGGAATAGGCCAGGGAAAGATCCTTCTGGGTATTGCAGGGCTTTACGGGAACCACTTCCACCTTGCCGCGGCGGGGAAGGCGGTGGTAGTCCAGCGCCTCTTCTTTGGTATACAGGGCCATGGGATTCTCCTGTGCTGTGCGGAAGGCTCCGCTACAGGTCGTAGTTGGGTTTGGCGTAGAGTTCGTTACCGTGGGAATCGTTGACCACCAGTAACGGAAAATCCTGAACGGTGAGCCTGCGGACGGCTTCCGGGCCGAGGTCTGCATAGGCGATGACCTCTGCCGCGGTGATGCACTGCGACAGCAGCGCGCCCGCGCCGCCCGTGGCCCCGAAATAGACCCCCGTGTGCTCCTGCAGGGCATTGCGCACGGCCTGACTGCGTTTGCCCTTGCCGATGCTGGCCTTGACGCCCAGTGCGTGCAGGCGCGGGGCGTAGGTATCCATGCGGTAGCTGGTGGTGGGCCCGGCGGAACCTATGGGCCTGCCTTCGGGCGCGGGGCTTGGCCCCACATAGTAGATGACAGCGCCCTGCAGGGGGAAGGGCGGCTCCTCGTTGTTGTCCAGCTGCTCACACAGCCGTTTGTGGGCGGCGTCGCGCGCAGTGTAGACCGTGCCGGAAAGCCGCACCACATCGCCCGCACGCAGTTTGCGCAGGTCTTCGTCCCGCAGGGGGGCGGTAAGGGAGTAGGTTGCCATGAACTACACCTCCGGTGCCGGATACGCGGCGGGAATATGGCCGGGAAGATGTGCGGCCATCACAGGACAACCTCCCGGACGCGCGAGGAATGGCACTGCACATTCACAGCCAGCGGCAGGCTGGCGATGTGGCAGGGGCGCATCTCTATCTTGACGTCAAGGCTGGTCGTTCTGCCGCCCAGTCCCATGGGACCTATACCCAGATCGTTGACGGCGTCCAGCAGTTCCAGCTCCATGGCCGCTATTTCCGGGTCCGGGTTGCGGATGCCCACAGGCCGGAACAGGGCTTTTTTGGCCAATGCGGGGGCCATGTCGAAGGTGCCGCCGATGCCCACGCCCACGATGGTGGGCGGGCAGGGGTTCGGCCCCGCCTCTGCCATGCGGCGCACCACAAAATCCTTGATGCCTGCCCAGCCCTGCGCCGGGGTGAGCATGGTGCAGCGCGACATGTTTTCCGATCCGCCGCCCTTGGCCATGTGCATGATGGTAAGCCTGTCGCCGGGCACTATGTCCACATGGATGGCGGCGGGGCTGTTATCGCCCGTGTTCTTGCGGGTGAGGGGGTGGCACAGGGACTTGCGCAGCAGGCCCTTGGCGTACCCTTCCACCATGGCGGCGTTGATGATTTCCGGCAGGACGCCCTGCACGCGGACATCTGCCCCCAGTTCCACGAAGAAGACGCCCACGCCCGTATCCTGACACAGGGGCAGCCCCGTGCGGGCCGCAAGTTCCGCGTTTTCCAGAAGCTGGCCCAGTATTTCGCGGGCGGAGTCCGATTCCTCGCGCGCCAGCGCGGCGGCGAGGGCCTGATTCACGTCCGGCGGAAGATGCCGGGCGGCCTGAGTGACCAGACCGACCACGGCTTCATGAATTTCTCTTGCCTCAATGTTTCTCATGGCAGCAGCCTTTGTGCCTCAGCCTGTCCAGTATGCCCTTGGGCAGGATGCCCTTGACCGAGTTCAGCGCCAGCATGCGGCGCATGATGCCGAGCTGGTCCTGCAGGGGGATCTTTTTGGGGCACACGTCCTCGCAGCCCAGAAGCCCCATGCAGCCGAACACTCCCTCGTCGTTGCCGATGACATCGTAGTAGTCGTCATCGCTGCGCTTGTCACGGGGGTCTATGTAGAACCGGGCCACGCGGTTGATGGTGGCGGCACCCATGAAGTCTTCACGCATGCGGGCCGTTCCGCATGCCGCGATGCAGCAGCCGCATTCCACACAGCGGTCCAGTTCGAATATCTGTTCGGCCAGCGCGTTTTCCATGCGCGATTCTTCGTCGGCGGGGTTGAAGGCGGTGTCGTCCGTATGCACCCACGCCTCTATGCGTTTGCCTACGTTGCGGAACCATGTGCCCGTATCCACCGACAGGTCGCCGATGAGCTTGAACACGGGCAGCGGGTGCAGCACGATGTGGTCCGGCAGGTCGCGGGTCTGGGTATGGCAGGCAAGGCCTGGGCGGCCGTTGATGACCATGCCGCACGAACCGCAGATGCCCGCGCGGCAGCAGAAGTCGAACTGCACGCCGGGGTCCTGCTCCTCGCGGATGAGGTTCAGGGCGATGAACAGGGTCATGGAATCATATTCGTTCACGTAAAACGACTGCATGCGCGGCACGGAGTCCGGGTCCAGCGGGTTGTAGCGGAAGATTTCCAGATGAAGTCTGCGGGACATGGGGCGTTCTCCTTACTGCTTCTCGGGGGTGGCGGTGTGGGGGGCGGGCCTGCCGGGAACGGTGAGCTTTTCCGGCGGCAGGTCGGCGGGAATGATCTTGCCGCCGCCGTATCCCCGGTCGCCGGGGGGGATTTCAAAGTAGGGGGAGGCGTCCTCATACTTCAGGGTGGGCAGGGTTTCGCCTTCTGCCCAGTAGGCGAGGGTGCGGTTCAGCCAGTCGCGGTCGTTGCGTTCCGGGTAGTCTTCGCGGGTGTGCGCCCCGCGTGATTCGGTGCGCATGAGCGCCCCGTAAGCCGTGCACAGGGCCAGCTTGAGCATGCCGGGAAGGCGCAGGGCCATGGACATTTCCGGGGTGAAGCCGCGTGACGGGGCCTGCAGGCCTATGTTGGCCGAACGCTCCAGCAGTGTCTGCAGTTTTTCCACGCCTGCCGTAAGGTCCGCCTCGTTGCGGAAGATACCCACGTGTTCCATCATCACGTCCTGCATGGCATTGCGCAGGGTGAAGCAGTTTTCGCCGCTCCTGCCGTTGCTCTCTATGCGGGCGATGCGTTCCGCCACCTTGGAATGGGCATTGCGGATGGCGGCGGAGGAGAAGTCCACCTCGGTGCCCTGAAGGAACTGCACCACCTGCTTGCCGATGTAGGAGCCTGCCACCACGGTTTCTGCCAGCGAGTTGCCGCCCAGCCGGTTGAAGCCGTGCATGTCCCAGCAGGCGGATTCGCCCGCCGAGAACAGCCCGGAGAGGCCGTAGGCTGCGCCGGACTTGTCTACCCGCACGCCGCCCATGGAATAGTGGTGGGTGGGCCGCACGGGAATGAGCTGGTGGATGGGGTCTACGCCGAGGAAGTTTGTGCAGATGTCATACACCTCGCGCAGCTTGGTGGTGATGTGCCGCTCGCCGAGGTGGCGGATATCCAGCCAGAGGTGTTCGCCGTAGGGGCTGGGCACGCCGAATCCCTTGCGCATGTGCTCTATCATGCGGCGCGAAACCACGTCGCGCGAGGCCAGTTCGGCCTTATCCGGCTCGTAGTCGGGCATGAAGCGGTAGCCGTTCACATCGAGCAGGGTGCCGCCGTCGCCCCGGCAGCCTTCGGTCACGAGAATATCCGTGGGGACGGTGCCCGTGGGGTGGAACTGCACGGCTTCCATGTTGCCCATGGGGACAAGACCCGTATCCAGTGCGATGATCTGGCCGCCGCCGTCGCAGATGACCGCGTTGGTGGTGGCGCGGTAGATGCGGCCGTAGCCGCCCGTGGCGATGAGTGTGGCCCGTGCGAGGTAGGCCATGAGCTGGCCGGTTTTCAGGCAGCGCACGATGGCCCCCATGCAGCGCGTGCCGTCATGGATGAGCGCCTCTGCCTGCGTGCGGTCGTGGATGCTCACGCCGTATTGCAGACACTTGGTATCCAGCGTGTTCAGCACCGCGCGGCCTGTGCCGTCTGCCGTGTAGCAGGTGCGCCACTTGGCCGTGCCGCCGAAGGCGCGGGCGTGGATGAGGCCGTGCTTGTCTGCGGCTTCTTCCGCCTCGAAGGGCTTGCCGCCTTTATAATAGGTATGGGTGCCCGCCACCACGCGGTTCCACGGCACGCCCCAGTGGGCCATTTCGCGCATGACGATGGGGGCCGTGTCGGCAAAAATGCGTGCGACTTCCTGATCGCAGCCCCAGTCGGAGCCTTTTACCGTGTCGGCGAAATGCACGTCCGGGCTGTCGCCCTTGCCCATGACCGCGTTGCCCAGAGCAGCCTGCATGCCGCCTTGCGCCGCAGAGGAGTGGGAGCGGCGCGGAGGGACGATGGAAAGACAGGTGACGCCGAACCCGGCCATGGCCGCTTCCACGGCCACGCGTTCACCGGCGAGGCCTGCCCCGATGCAGAGCAGGTCTGTATGAAAAATCTGCATGGGATTCTCCTTGTTGCCGGTCGCTGAAAAACGGGAATCTGCTGCGCTGCTGCAACATGCTCAGATAGCCGCGCATGTCTTGTTGCGCGCCTGCACATATTGGCCAGAGCCTTTTTTGCATTGTGCATCGTCCCATTTGTAAACGACCCGCAGAAAATGACTTTAGGAACAGTCAGTTAGACGGTCATGAGGGAAAGGCGCAGGTGGGTGAGCAGGCTGACCACAGCCGTTGCGGCAAGCACATACAGGAGCAGTTTGCGGGCCTTTGGGCGGTTTTTCCGCGTGATGACGGCCAGTTTGACGCCCAGACGGTACAGGCCGATGATAATGTGCACGGCCACAGCCGCCAGCAGGACCACGTAGAAGGGCAGCCAGTTGCCGTATTGTATGCGGACCGCGCTTTTGGTGGCGGTGATGGGAAGGGTGTCCAGCATGACGTAGATGTGGATGCTGGCCATGATAAGAACGATGATGGCCGTGGCCACCTGCACCAGCCACAGGGTGGTGTCTGTGTGGCGCATCATGCCTGTGTGGGTGCGGAAGGCGATGAATTCCTTCTGCCGGAAGGGCATTTTGCGCGCGCCGAGGATGAAGTGCCCCACCATGACCAGCAGGATGAGCGGCCCGCCGATCTGGACCAGATACAGTTCCTCGAAGAACCACGCCAGCGCGTCCATGAGCCGGGGGCTGAGAATGACCGTGCCCACAAAGAGCATGTGCATTCCCACAAAGACCGCCAGCAGGAAGCCGGAAACCATCATCAGGACATCAAGTCTGCCTGAGAGTTTGGTTTTCGGGGGGACGTGAAGCGTTACCTTGTGCAAACTCATGTGAACCACTCCTCCGATAACGGGTGATGATCGTAAATGCCACGTGCCGTGCCGCGCGCGGCCGCTGTGTGCCCGCCCTGAGCGGAGACATTTCCGCGTGCAGAGGCCCATAGCATCAGTGTGGATTATATAAGCATTTTTTGCAACTATTCACTGAACAATCAAGCAAAAGAAGCCTTCTCCACCGCGAAAGGTCTGTAGCACATATGCACTTTGCGCGTCCAATCTTGAAAAATTTGCAGCATTTTTGTTGTATTGCTCTCGTTTTTGATTCTTTGAATAGTTGTACCAAGCAAAACCACGCAAGCGTTATGTTTGTGTACACAATTTACACCCTTTGATGCGGTCTAGGTTATTGAAAAATAGTGTTTTTTTATTTGAAAAACTTGCAAGGAGCACAGCGTGGGGGTAGTCATAGCTGGACAAATTTAACCGTATGGAGGGTGTGAGGAATGTTGAAACTGAAGACCGTGCTTGTGGTGGCTGTGTGTGCGGTGCTGCTTTCTGCCGCGACCGTTTTTGCTTCGCCCATTGTCATCAAGTTTTCGCATGTGGTGGCCGAAGACACTCCGAAGGGCATAATGGCCAACGCCTTCCGCGACCTTGTGGCGGAGCGGCTGGAAGGCAAGGTTGTTGTGGAAGTGTATCCCAACTCCCAGCTTTTCGGGGACGGCAAGGAGCTGGAGGCGCTGCTTCTGGGTGACGTGCATATTCTGGCACCCGCGCTTTCCAAGTTTCAGAAATACACACCGCTCCTGCAGATTTATGACCTACCCTTCCTGTTCAAGGACATGGAAGCCATTGACCGTTTTCAGCAGGGACCGCAGGGCAAGGCGCTGCTCAACTCCATGAAGGGCAAGGGGATTATCGGTCTGGATTATCTGCACAACGGCATGAAGCAGATTTCTTCCAACAACCCCATCCGCACCCCGGAAGATGCCAAGGGGCGCAAGTTCCGCATTATGACCTCGGACGTGCTGGCGGCACAGTTTGAGGCGGTGGGTGCCATGCCCATGAAAAAGCCTTTTGCGGAAGTGTTTATCCTGCTGCAGACCAAGGCCATTGACGGGCAGGAGAACTCCTGGTCCAACATCTACTCCCAGAAGTTCTTTGAAGTGCAGCCCTATATCACCGAAACCAACCACGGCATCCTTGATTATCTGGTGGTAAGCTCCACCAGTTTCTGGGACGGCCTGCCTGCCGATATACGCCCCGTTCTGGAAGAGTGCCTGAAGGAATCCATTGCCATAGGCAACAAGGCTGCGGCGGACAAGGATATGGAAGACCGCCAGACCATTGCGGACTCCAAGCGGACGGAAATAATCACCCTTACCGATGCCGAGCGCGAGGCGTGGGTGGAAGCCATGAAGCCCGTGTGGAAAAAGTTTGAGGACGCCGTGGGCAAGGAAAACCTTGAAGCTGCCATTGCCTCCAACAACTAGTTTTTTCCCGCTATGAATACCTTTATTACCAAGCTGGAGGAGGGGATTATTTCCCTCCTCCTTGCTGCCATGACATTGCTGGTTTTTGTGGAAGTGGTGATGCGGTTCGCGTTCGGCATAGGCATTCACTGGGCACAGGAGCTTACGCTGCTGCTTTCCGGCTGGATGGTGCTGTTCGGCGTTTCATACGGCATTAAAGTTGGCTCGCACATCGGCGTGGATGCGCTGGTAAAGCTGTTTCCGGAGCATGTGCAGCGGGCGGTGAGCATTTTCGCCATTACGCTGTGCCTGATATACAGCGGGCTGTTTCTTGTGGGCAGCTGGCTGTATCTGGAAAAGCTGATGCTTGTGGGCATAGAACTGGAGGATATACCCGTTCCCAAATGGGCGGCGAACAGCATTATCTTCATAGGCATGCTGCTGCTGGCGGTGCGGCTTATGGAGCAGCTTTTGGCGGTGGTGCGCGGCGAGGCCGTGGGCTTTAAGCTTAAAGATGAGGCCAAGGAAAGCCTTGTGCTGGCGCAGGGGGACGAGGACCGGGCAAAACCTGATGCGGGCACGAAGACGGAAAAGGACGGTGAGGCGCTATGACCACCGCAGCACTGTTCATACTGCTTTTCTTCTGCATTGCCACGGGGATGCCCATTGCCATTGCGCTGGGGCTTTCCAGCATAACCACTATTCTGTTCTTTTCCAACGACTCGCTGGCTTCCATAGCGCTTAAGCTGCTGGAGTCGGTTTCCGAACATTATACCCTGCTGGCCATTCCGTTCTTCATCCTTTCTTCGCAGTTTCTTTCCACGGGGGGGGTGGCCAAACGGCTCATCAACTTTGCGCTGGACTGCGTGGGACACGTGAAGGGCGGGCTTGCCATGGGGTCTGTGCTGGCGTGCATGCTCTTTGCCGCTGTTTCCGGTTCTTCGCCCGCAACGGTGGCGGCCATAGGCAGCATAGTCATAGCGGGCATGGTGCGGTCCGGGTATCCTGAAAGCTTTGCGGCGGGCGTGATATGCAACGCGGGAACGCTGGGCATTCTCATTCCGCCGTCTATTGTCATGCTGGTGTACGCCGCTGCCACGCAGGAGTCGGCGGCGCGGCTGTTCATGGCAGGGCTTATTCCCGGTCTGAGCCTGGGGCTGCTGCTCATGCTCGCCATCTATATTGTGGCGCGCATTAAGAACTATCCGGCGCTGCCGTGGCCGGGATTCCGGCAGGTGTTCAGTTCCGGGTTCACGGCGCTTGGCGGGCTGATGCTGGTCATCATTGTGCTCGGGTCCATTTACGGCGGCATATGCAGCCCCACGGAGGCTGCGGCGGTTTCCGCCGTGTACGCCTATCTGGTGGCGGTGTTCATTTACCGCGACATGGGACCGCTGAAGGGAGTGCCCCTGCGCAGGAAGGGGGAGAACATCTTCGCCGCCCTTGCGCGGGGTGTGTGGCAGACAGCCTTGGCGCTGCCCCGCTCGTGGGTGCATCCTGAGGTGCGGCACGTGCTGCTGGATGCGGCCAAGGTGAGCATTATGCTGCTGTTCATCATCGGCAACGCCATGCTCTTTGCCCACGTGCTGACCACAGAGCGGATTCCGCACGCCATAGCGGAAACCATTGTCAGCTGGGGGCTTCCCGCGTGGGGCTTCCTTATTGTGGTGAATATTCTGCTGCTGGCGGCGGGCAACTTCATGGAGCCTTCCGCCATTACCATGATCATGATTCCCATCATCTTCCCCATTGCCGTGGCGCTGGGGATTGATCCCATCCATCTGGGCGTGATGTGTGTGGTGAACATGGAAATAGGCATGATAACGCCGCCCGTGGGGCTGAACCTGTTTGTCACGGCGGGTATAACCAAGCGCAGCCTGACATGGGTGGTGCGGGCTGCCTTCCCGTGGCTGCTGATTCTGCTCGGATTCCTTATCGTTGTGACCTACGTGCCGCAGATTTCGCTGTGGCTGCCGGAGTACATCGATTCGCTCAAGGGGTATTGATCCCCTGTAAGGCATGAATGAACGCCGCGCGGCAGGCTGTAGCATGAAAGCGGCCTGCCGCCCGGATTTGCCCGGATTTGCGCGGACGTGTGTGGAATGTGAAGCGGTTTTGCAAAGAAAACCCCGTCCGGAAGGGCGGGGTTTGTTCGTTGTTGCGTATGGGATGGGCGATGCCCGGCTACAGCGTTTCTGCGCCCTTGGCCACGCCTGCGGCGCTGAAGGTTGCCATGTCGTTGAAGATATTGCAGGCAGAACGCAGCAGGAACAGGCTGAGCGCAGCCCCTGTGCCTTCGCCGAGGCGCAGGTCCAGATCGTGCAGCGGGCGGTTGCCGAGGGCGGCGAGAATCTTGCGGTGTCCCTGCTCTGCGGAGGCGTGGGAAAAAAAGGCGTAGTCATGCACATGCGGGCACAGGGCGGCTGCGGCGGTGAACGCCGCTGTGGAGATGAAGCCGTCCACCAGCACCGCAAGCCCGTTGCGCGCAGCACCGAGCACAAGCCCGGCAAGGGCGGCAATTTCGTACCCGCCCAGCGCCGCGAGAATGTTCACGGGGTCTGTCGTTTCCACGGCGGCACGGTTGGTCTGCAGAGCCTGCCGGATGACGGCTGTTTTGCGGGCTATGCCGCCTGCGTCCAGCCCTGTGCCCGCGCCGGTGATTTCCGCAGGGTCTATGCCCAGAAAGGCGCAGTAGAGGGCGGTGGCGGGGGTGGTGTTGGAGATGCCCATCTCGCCGGTGGCAACGGTGCGGCAGCCCTGTTCCGCTGCCATGTCTGCCAGTTCCATGCCCAGCAGCAGGGCGGTGAGGCAGTTTTTCCGGCTCATGGCGGGGCCGTTGACAAAGTTATCCGTGCCCTGCGCCACCTTGCGCTGGAGCAGCTTGGGATGCTCCGGGTAGGTGCCGCCGCAGCTGCCCGCGTCCACCACCATGAGGTCTGCGCCCACGGTGCGCGCCAGCACGTTTATGCCTGCGCCGCCGTTGAGGAAATTAAGCACCATCTGGCGGGTGACCTCCTGCGGGAAGAGGGACACACCCTCGGCGGTGACGCCGTGGTCGCCCGCGATGGTGTAGATGCGGGCGGGGTCGGCGGCAATGGGCCGGGCACCTTTCTGGATGCAGAACAGGCGCAGGGCTATTTCTTCCAGCCTGCCGAGGCTGCCCTTCGGTTTGGTGAGGTCGTCCAGATGCGCCTGTCCTTGTGCGGAGAAGGAGGTGTCCACGGGGCGGATGGCCTGCAGGGCCGATGTGAAACGCTGTTCTGAATCCATGCTGTGACTCCACTGGAAAGGCTGTTTTGGCGCGCAGGCTACGCGCATCGGGCCGGAATGACAAGCGGCGGGGCTGTGTGGCCGTGCTGTGCCGGGCCGGATGGGGAATGCGGGGTTGTCGGCAGTCTTATCGGTGCGCGGCTTCTTGAAAAGTGTCCCGCCTGCGTGCTAGGCTGGGAGATGCGCCCGCGGGCGGACGATGGTGTCCGCGCCGGAGCGTATGGAGGACGAGCCATGTTCATTGCCCGTATGCTGATGTTGTGTGTGCTTGCGCTGGGCCTGTGTGCCATGCCTGCCGGTGGGCTGTTTCCGCATGCAGGGGCGGCGGTTGCCGCCGAGGCATTGTTCACAAAAACCGGTATGCCTTACGGGCAGGGAGCAGGACAGGCGGGTGAGGCTGACCGCCCGGACCACCTGACGGGCAGGATATCCGAAGACAGCCCGCGTGTGACACCGGTGGTGCGGGCCGTGCGCAAGGTGGCTCCCGCCGTGGTGAACATAACCACGCAGCGGGTGGTGGAGCGCAACGTGCAGCCCTTTGGCGGGTTGTTTCAGGACGAGCTGCTGAGGGAGTTCATGGGGTTTGGCGGGCCGCGCAGGCAGGTGCAGCAGAGCCTTGGCTCCGGGGTTATCATCGACAGCGCAAAGCAGCTTGTGCTGACCAACGCCCATGTCATAGAGGGCGCAACTGCGGTGCGGGTGCTCTTGCAGGACGGGCGTTCCTTTGAAACCGAGCTTGTGGGGTCTGACCCGGATTTTGACCTTGCCGTGCTGCGGCTTAAAGGGGCTGACAATCTGCCGGAAACGCCCATGGGCGATTCCGGCGACATTATGCCCGGTGAGACGGTGATTGCCATAGGCAACCCCTTCGGGTTCGGCCATACGGTCACCACGGGCGTGGTTTCTGCGCTGAACCGCTCCATCCGCACGGAGCAGGGCGTGTTCACCGACTTCATACAAACCGATGCCGCCATCAACCCCGGCAACAGCGGCGGGCCGCTCATTAATATAGAAGGCGAACTCATAGGCATAAACACGGCCATTTACGAGCGGGCAGAGGGCATAGGCTTTGCCATTCCCATTAGCAAGGCGCGTCGTGCCGTGGCGGAGTTGCTGGATACGGGCAGCGTTTCTCCGGTGTGGATAGGGGTTTCCGGGCAGAATCTGGACCAGCGCACGGCGTCGTGGCTGGGCATGAAGACGCCGCAGGGCATGCTGGTGACGGAGGTGTATGCGCGTACTCCGGCGCAGGCGGCGGGCGTGCGGCCCGGTGATGTGTTTGTGACGCTGAACGGCGTGGAGGTGGAGGACAAGGACCATTACCTGCAACTGCTGCGCAACCATACGCAGGGCGAGCTTGTCCGGCTGGAAATGCTGCGGGACGGCAAGTCCGCGCGGCTGAACCTGCGTGTGGAGGCACTTGCCCCGGACGTGGCGAAGAGCCTTGCGGAGCAGCGATGGGGGTTTTCCGTGGAGGCAGACCCTGCCGGCCTGATGGTGCGCACCGTGCGTGCGGGCGGCCCCGCAGCCCAACTGGGCCTGCAGCAGGGCGACATCATCGTCAAGATAGGCGGGCTGCACATGGAGAGCTTTGGGAATTACCTGTACGCCTTTACGAGGCACCGTATGGATTCCACCCTGCTCATGCTGGTGGCGCGGCAGGGCAGAGGGTATTATGTGCGGATGAGAATATGATACATGGCAGTAGCTTGGCTGAATAACCCGGCCGAAGTGCCCCAAAGTGCCCGTAAATATGGCTGATAATACGCTTCAAGTCTTGACACCCGCTTGGCTGGCAGCTATCTGCAAAATCGATGAGTCTAATGTCCCCGAATCCCGGTATCCTCCGGCGGACGGGACACACATTTAGAAGGCTTCTGTGCGGAGCCACAATAAACTTGGAGGAATACCATGGGTTGGAACGTAACTGTTGACAGCGACAAGTGTACCGGCGACGGCGAATGCGTGGACGTATGCCCCGTTGAAGTTTATGAACTGCAGGAAGGCAAGGCTGTTCCCGTGAACGAAGAAGAGTGCCTTGGCTGCGAATCCTGCATCGAAGTGTGCGAATCTGACGCTATCACCATCGAAGAAGTGTAAGCATCTTTCGTAATCATCTGTTACGAACAAGATTCTGAGCCGGACGGCGGGAAAGCCTTTCCCGTCGTCCGTTTTCGCTATCTGGCGCATGGCGGGCGTATGTCTGCCGCATGGCTGGCCCATGGGACGCACGGCAGGCTCATGCGCCGGAACACGCTCCGCACGGCGGCGTTTGCAGGCCCGTATGGCGTTTGCCCCTTGCCAGCGCGGAGAATCATCACTATTCATTTGCACGGCGTTGGGCTGCGGGCGGCTCTGCCCGCCGATGTTTCCAAGGAATTTCCCGCCTGTTCACGGGGGTGCCGGGCAGGATGATACCGGCCCGTCTGTCCGCCCACGGTGCGGAACAGGCGAGGTGCAGGGCGGGGATAGACAGGCAAGGAGCGTGTGAATGATTCCGGATTTTTCCGATATTTTTTCCAGATACGAGGCGTTGGTGGCCGAGGTGGACGTTCTGTTCGACCGCGTTGCCGCGCAGCATCCCGAATGCGTAACCTGTGAAAAGGGATGCAGCGACTGTTGCCACGCCCTCTTTGACCTGACCCTTGTGGAAGCCATGTACCTGAACGCCCGCTTCCGCGAAAATTTTGGGGACGGCCCTGTGCGGTCTTCCATTGTCACCCGTGCCAACGAGGCGGACCGCAGGTCGTACAAGCTGAAGCGGCAGGCGTATAAGGACTCGCAGGCGGGGGTGGACACCCGGACCATTCTGGAGAACATGGCGCGCCAGCGGCTGCGCTGTCCGCTGCTGGGAACGGATGAGCAGTGCGAGATGTATGCGCACCGTCCCATAACCTGCCGCCTGTACGGCATTCCCACAGCCATAGGGGGCAAGGCCCACACCTGCGGCAAGGCGAATTTTGCCAAGGGAGTGGCCTATCCCACCGTGCATATGGACAAGATTCAGGACAGGCTCATCGCGCTCAGTCAGGAGATTGCGGACCGCGTGAACTCCCGGTTCAAGGAACTTTCCGGCGTGTTTGTGCCTGTCTCCATGGCTTTGCTTACCGTGTATGATGCCCAGTATCTGGGTATTCCCACTCCCAAGAAGGAATCACGCAAATGAGCATTTCGGCTTCCATGTACCGAGACGGTTCCGACCGTCCCCTTACACCGGCGGAAGAGGAACAGAAGCGCGTCATTTACGAGAAGATGTCTCCCCGGCGGCGCAAGTTTATTGACCGCATAGGCTACGAGAAGTGGGATCCGTTTCAGAAGCCCAACGATCCTATGGAACTGCGCATGGATATTTCCAAGCGCACCACGCAGCAGCTGGTGCGTGAATTTTTGCAGAACCATAAAGGCGAATACAGTAACGATTACGGGCGCGGCGCGCTGGAAACCGCTGTCGGGCTGGTAAACAAAGACGAGAAGTTCCGGGGTATCTTCGACTTCTGCGTCTGGTACTATAATCTTTTGCTTGAAGAGGGGTATGTTGACTATGAAAGCTAGCTACAACGATATTGATGAATACATTGCCGATCTGCGCGCCGCCATTGAGCAGAACACCGAATGCGCCAACCATCATTACAATCTTGGTGTAGCCCTGCTTTCCAAACGCGACTTTGAAGGCGCGGAGGCATCGTTTCTGGAGACTCTGCGCAATTCCAACCGCTTTGCCGAAGCCTATGTTCAGCTTGGCGGCATATGCCTGCACCGCGGCGACATGGACGGCTGCCTGCGCTACAATCAGGAAGCGGCCCAGTGCCGCGCCAAGTTCCCCGTTCCGTGGGCGAACATGGCCTTTGTGCACCTGCAGCGCGGCGAAGCGGAAGAGGCCCTGAAATGTGCCAAGAAGGCCCTGAAATGGGATCCTGAGTTCGTGCAGGCCCAGGCCACCTACGCCAGCGCCCTGTACATGCTGGGCGAGCTGGATGAAAGCGAGAAGGTGAGCATGAAGTCCATTGCCAAGTATCCCTCCTTTGCGCCCGCCTATAACAATCTGGCCCTTGTGGCGCTGGAGCGCGGCGACCATGCCGATGCCATCCGCAACGTGGACAAGGCCATTGAACTGGGCTTTGACGTGGACCCCAATTTCCTTGAAGAACTGGCCCCCTACCGCCAGTAGACGCATAAAGGCATATTCACACAGACGGCAAGGCCGGTCGGAGCAATCCGGCCGGCTTTTTTTTATCCGGTCATTCCAAGGGATGTGCAGTGCCCGGAGCGCAGACGCAGAAAGGCCCGCCTTGCGGCGGGCCCCCTGTGGTGGTGTTGTTGCAGCAGAGTGGTTGGGTCTACTTGATGAACAGCATTTCCTGATAGCTGGGCAGGTTCCACAGGTCGTCTGCCACCACGCCTTCCAGCGCGTCGGCAAAGCTGCGGACTTCCAGCATCTTGGGAAGAACGGTGTTGCACATATACTTGGCTTCTTCCAGAACGTCGTCGGAAGAATGGCCGAGCAGGGCTTCCAGTTCGTTGGCAGCCTTCTGCATGCCGCGCAGCTTATCCGTGAGGTCGTCCAGCGAGACCATGACGCAATCCTTGCCGATGGCGCGCAGGTTGGCGCAGGTTTCTGCAAGCTGGCTCTGGTAGCGAACCGCGCCGGGGAAGATCATGGTGCGGGACATTTTGATGACCAGCTGGGCCTCGGTCATGATGGTCTTCACGTACTGCTCAAGGTAGATGCTCTGGCGGCTTTCCAGCTCGCGCTTGGAGAACACGTTGTACTTGGTGAACAGGTCCACCACTTCCTTGCTGGTGAGCACGGGCAGGGCTTCCGGGGTGGTGCGCATGTTGGCGAGGCCGCGCTTTTCCACGGCTTCCTTGTGCCATGCCTCGGAGTAACCGTCGCCGTTGAAGATGACGGCCTCGTGCTTCTTCACGATGTCCTGCAGAAGCTTGGAGACGCACTCATTAAGGTTGGACAGGTCGGCCTTTACGCACTTGTCCAGCTCGGTGGCGATGTAGTCCAGCGATTCTGCCATCATGGAGTTAAGGGCAACCTGCGGACCGGCGATGGACATGTTGGAACCCACGGCGCGGAATTCGAACCGGTTGCCGGTGAAGGCGAAGGGGCTGGTGCGGTTACGGTCGCCTGCGTCCATGGGCAGGGGGGGCAGGGTGTCTACGCCAACGCGCAGTTCGTCCTTGACCTTGCAGGACTTGGCGCAGCCCTTCTTGAGCTGCTCGAAGATGTCTGCCAGCTGCTCGCCGAGGTACACCGACATGATGGCGGGCGGAGCTTCGTTGGCACCGAGGCGATGGTCGTTGCTTGCGGAGGCAACGGTGGCACGCAGCAGCGGGCCGTACTTGTGCACGGCGCGGATGGCGGCGGCGCAGAACACCAGGAACTGCATGTTCTCGTGCGGGGTGTCGCCGGGATCGAACAGGCTGCCCAGGCTGGCGTTGCCGATGGAGTAGTTAACATGCTTGCCGGAGCCGTTAATGCCCGCAAAGGGCTTTTCGTGCAGCAGGCACACCATGCCGTAGCGCAGGGCCACTTCCTTGAGGGTGGTCATCACCATCTGGTTGTGGTCGGTGGCAAGGTTGGAATTTTCGTAGATGGGAGCGATTTCAAACTGGCCGGGAGCCACTTCGTTGTGGCGGGTCTTTACGGGCACGCCCAGCTTGTACAGTTCGCGCTCCACTTCCATCATGAAGGACAGCACGCGCGGCGGAATGGCGCCGAAGTAGTGGTCTTCCATCTCCTGACCCTTGGCGGAAGGCGCGCCGAAGAGGGTGCGGCCTGCAAGCTGCAGGTCGGGACGGTTGAGCACAAAGTTGCGGTCCACGAGGAAGTATTCCTGCTCGGGGCCTGCGTAGGACTGCACACGCTCATCGGACGCCTTGCCGAAGAACTTGAGCACGCGCTGCGCCTGCGTGTTCAGGGCCTGCTGGGAACGCAGCAGGGGGGTTTTCTTGTCCAGCGCCTCTCCGGTCCAGGAGACGAAAGCGGTGGGAATGCACAGGGTGGTGCCGTTGGGGTTTTCCCGGATGTAGGCGGGGTTGGTCACGTCCCATGCGGTGTAGCCGCGTGCTTCGAAGGTGCTGCGCAGGCCGCCGCTGGGGAAGCTGGAGGCATCCGGCTCGCCCTGAATGAGCAGCTTGCCCGAAAATTCGGCAATGGCGCCGCCCTTGCCGTCCGGGGTGAGGAAGCCGTCGTGCTTTTCGGCGGTCATGCCGGTGAGGGGATAGAAAACGTGGGTGTAGTGGGTGGCACCCTTGGATACGGCCCAGTCCTTCATGGCGTTGGCAACGGTTTCTGCGATGGAGGGGTCCATCTGCTCGCCTTTGTCCATAGTGCGCTTGAGGGTTTTGTACACGTTCTTGGGCAGACGTTCCTTCATGACCTTGTCGCTGAACACGTTGCAGCCAAAGAGGTCGGTGGGCTTTTCTTCCATGAAGTTCAGGGGCTTTTCGGTTGCCCTGAAGTTGTTGACGGCGGTGATGGCGTTCAGCCGGGCCTGGGATCCGCTCATGTTTACAGCTCCTTGCAGAAGTTTGTTAACTCCCCGGAAAGGGATTTTGTTCCTATGACCAGCCCTGGGCGGGCTCCCTGCCAATGAAAAATCAGTTCCGGCCCGGTGGTTGCGGCGTGGCCGCCAACGGTTCAGGCGTGTTTCTGAAGAATAGCACGTTCAGTGCCAGTGCTTGTATGTCGGCACGTTAGCAGCATTGATTCTCCATTGCCACAGTTTTTCAATGCTTAAATTTACAAAAAAAGCAAAAAACAGCAGGTGGACCCCTGTCTGTATGTGCCAAAATTGTAAAAATTGGATAAAGCGCGCATGGGGCGAGCCTTTTTGTACTGACAAATTTGTAATATGGAGAGGCGGCACAGGGTGCGGCCTACGAAAAACGTGGCCGGAGAGTGCAGGATGGGGGGCATATGCGATGACTCCAGCAGCTCCGGAGAAGTGAATTGCACGACGGAAGGCTAATGGAATGGGGCGGCATGCCGATAAGGGGGATGGAGTTGCCGCAGAGAGGTTGATGCGGCAGCGGTGTGCGGGGTTGTTATGGCCTCAGGCATGCAAGGAGATGAGCAGATGAACGGCATTCAGGCTGGATATGGCGCAGATGCGTATGGGTTCGGGCAACTGTTCGGGCTTTCGCGCGGGGCTGCGGGTGGTTCCGGTTCCCTGATGGGGAACGGGCGCGTTTCTGTTGCTGCCCGGCAGGGCGAAGATGTGTCTGCGGTGTTTGCCGCGGACGTGGTTTCGCGCATCACGCCGCCAGACACTGAGCGTTTGCAGGGCCCGGAGGCCCTTGCAGGCTTTGGGGAAGACGAGCAGGGGCTTGCCGGGGCGTTGCAGCGCACGGTGGAGCATGTGCAGGAGCGCTACGGGAAGGAAGCTGCCACGGCGGTGATGGGCATGATGTACAGCCGCATTGCCGAGGGTGGTGTGACCGAAGATTCGCTGGGCAAGGGATTGCTGGACAGCGTGCGGTTTATTGACCGCAATTTCGGTATGGCCGAGGGCGATGCCTTTATGGCCGAGCTGAACGGCGACCTGAACGAGCAGATGAATGCCTATTTCGACAACGGGCTGAGCGAGCGATTTTTTGCCGCTACGCCGGGAACGGCCTCGATATCGCAATCCTTTTCCACCGCCCTTGCCACGGTTGCCAAGGAAGCCGGGCAGGACACGGCGGACGGGATTCTGGCCCTGCTGGAGCCGGCCATGGCGGATACGGAGAACCCGCTTGAGGCGCTGAAGGCGGCGCTTTCCGAAGCGGACGGGATGCTGGGCGAAGAGCATGCCGGGCTTTCGTTCACCGGCCTGCTGGCGCAGAATGTGGCGCAGGGCGAGGCCGCTCTTGCCCCCAAGGTGGGAACGCTGCTGGACCTGACGGTGTAGCGTCGCTGCGGAAAAGTCTGTGTAGCGTCGCTGCTGAAAGGTCGATGTAGCGTTGCTGGTGATTTGCGCCGCAAGCAAAAATCTTAAATTTGTTGTACTTTCAAATAAGACGGGCCGCCGGAGCAATTCCGGCGGCCCGTCATGTTTACAAGATTAGAGGATGGGCAGATAGCGCTTGATCTCGTACTCCGAAACATGGGTGCGGTATTCGTCCCATTCTATGAGCTTGTTGCCCACAACGTTACGGTGCAGGTGGTCGCCGAGAATGGTCTTCATGAGCGCAGAGCCTTTGAGAAGCATGGCGGCTTCGTACAGTGAACCGGGCAGGGAATCTATTCCCTTGGCGGTAAGGTTTTCGCTCTCCATGGCGAAGATGTTTTCTTCTACCGCGGCGGGCAGTGCGTAGCTCTTTTCTATGCCTTCCAGCCCTGCGCCGAGCATGACGGCAAAGGCGAGATAGGGGTTTGCGGCAGGGTCGGGGCTGCGCAGCTCTATGCGGGTGGCGGCTTCCTTGCCGGGTTTGTACATGGGCACCCGGATAAGGGCGGAGCGGTTGCGCTGTGCCCACGCGATATAGACCGGGGCCTCATAGCCCGGCACAAGCCGCTTGTAGGAGTTTACCCACTGGTTGGTGATGCAGGTGAATTCCTTGGCGTGGCGCAGAAGACCTGCGATGTAGGCGCGGGCGTCGCCGGAAAGGTGGTGCGGGTCGTTGGCATCGAAGAAGGCGTTTTTGCCGTTCTTAAACAGCGACTGGTGCACATGCATGCCTGAGCCGTTTTCGCCGAATATGGGCTTGGGCATGAAGCTGGCGTAGCAGCCGTGCTTGCGGGCAATCTCCTTGACCACAACCTTGTAGGTCATGGCGATGTCGGCCATTTTCAGGGCTTCGTTGTAGCGCAGGTCTATTTCGTGCTGCGAGGGAGCCACCTCGTGGTGCGAGTATTCCACGGGAATGCCCATGCGTTCCAGCGCGAAGATGATTTCGCGGCGCACGTCGTTGCCGAGGTCGAGCGGGGGGGCGTCGAAGTAGCCGCCCGAATCAAGCGGCTGCGGGCAGGAGGAACTGGCGAAAAGGAAGAACTCCAGTTCCGGACCTACATAATATGTGTAGCCCTTCTGGGCGGCGCGTTCCACATGCTTGCGCAGAATATAGCGGGGGTCGCCCTCATAGGGGGTGCCGTCCGGGCTTTTTATGTCGCAGAACATGCGGGCCACGGGGCGTTCCAGCGGGCGCCATGCGCATATCTGGAAGGTGGTGGCGTCCGGGAAGGCGACCATGTCCGATTCCTCAATGCGGGTGAAGCCCAGAATGGAGGAGCCGTCGAAACCCATGCCCTCTTCGAAGGCGGCTTCCAGTTCGCTGGGGGTTACCTGAAAGCTTTTCAGGGTGCCCAGAATGTCCACGAACCAGAACTGGACGAAGCTGACATTGTATTCCTTCACAGCCTTGATGACATCGTCACCGTTTTTGCAGTTGAACACCGGATAGTTGTTCATCCTCCGTACCTCCATGCTTGAATATTGCGTGCGGTTCCTTGGGGCTGACCGCTGTGGCGACACCGGACCGCTGTCTATGGCAGTCATCGGCAAATTATCACGATATTGTGAAAAGAGGCAAGGGCGGGTCGAAAAAGACTCTGCGCCGTCGCCGTGTCAGCATTTTCATGGGCCGCATCTGCGGCTTTTTTGTTGTACCACCTGCAATCGGCATTGCAAGGTCAGATTGTGTCATTTTTCAACAAAAATGTAGGATGGCGAGAGGTTGCATGCTGTTTGTGCAATGCATGGTTAGCAGGGGAGAAAAGTGCGCTATGCAGGCGCGGATACTCTTTTGTAAATAAAATCCTGATATTATGCGGCGATAAGTGTTCACTGACTTCGGCATGATCTTTGTAATGGGCGGAACATCGTGTGGCTGCGCTGAGCGAGCGCACACGGCAGATTATCATATCATGAGAGAGGAAGAAGCAATGAACAAGATGTCTCGCCGTCAGATGTTGACCGCGCTCGGGGGTGCCGTTGTGGGTGGCGCCCTTGTTTCCGCCGTGCCCGGTGTTTCGCCCGTGCCCGCCCATGCCGCGTCCGGTTTTCCCGCCGTGGAGATGTGGACTCCGCACAAGCTGGACCCGAAGGAATGTGCGCCTGTGGCGTATGAAGGGTACTGGAACAAGGGGCTGGGCTGCGGTTATGGCGCGTTCTACAGTATTGTAGGTGTGATGGGCGAAAAGTACGGCGCGCCCTACAATCAGTTTCCGCACCATATGCTGGAAGTGGGCAAGGGCGGCATCTCCGACTGGGGCACCATCTGCGGGGCCCTGCTGGGCGCTGCATCCGCCTTTGCGCTGTTCTGGGGACGCAAGGAGCGCGATGCCATGGTGACCGAACTGTTCCGCTGGTATGAGAAGACCGCCTTCCCCATCTATAACCCCGGTGCGGACGGGCGTGTTGTCGGGCCCCTGCCCACCAGCGTTGCCGGGTCTGTGCTGTGCCATGTTTCGGTTTCCAAGTGGTCGTTCGAAACCGGGATTGATGCCAACTCCAAGACCCGCTCCGAACGCTGCGGACGCCTGACCGCAGACGTTGCCGCCAAGGCTATCGAGATTATGAACGCGAAGATTGACGGCAGCTTCAAGGCCGCTTTTGCCACACCGGAATCCGTAGCCTACTGTGGCTCGTGCCATGATGAAGGCATGCAGTCGCCCATAGTCAAGGGCATTCAGGACTGTACGCCCTGTCACTCCGGGTCCAAGCACGTGATGGATAAGTTCAAGAACCATCCGTAGCCGGTTGCATGCGTCCCCGCACAGGAACGTTTTAAACAGCCGTTTGGCCGGAGACGGGCTGCATAAACGCAGTGCCGTCCATGAAACAGCCCCCGGAACGCTTTATTCTGAGCGTTCCGGGGGCGTTGCCGTTACCGGAAAGCGGAGGTTTGACGAGATACCGCCAACCATATACAGAACGTGAGCGGATGCTCGGCAGGGTAGGACAGTGCGCAGGCGCTTTGCGGAGCAGCTTTTTGCAGGTGCGGCGGCGGAGCCTGAATGATGCCTGAGGCATGCGCAGGCAGTGAAGATGAAGAGCTGAGGCAGTGCAGAAGCTGCCCGGGCAGTGTGCAGACAGTGCGGGGAAGGGCGGAGCAGAGATGGTAAGACGAATTCTTGTCGCGCTTGCGGCGGCGGTTATGCTCTCACAGGGGGTGGCCCTGTACGGTCTTGCCGGTCTGCCGGAACTGGCGGGCGTGCTCGGCGTCAGCTTTGTGCTGCTGGTCCTTGTGCCGCGCCGGGGGGCGGCGGTGAGCGTGGTTGGCTCCTTTTTTATCGCCACCCTGCTGGTGTGGGGCATGATCAGCGGTTTGGGCCTGTACGACAAGAGCTGTTACCGCCCGGACCAGATGCTGGTGACGTACGACATAGGTCTGGACGGGCAGCGGCATGTGCCTAACGCCAGTGTGACCATGGTGCAGCCCTTCGGGGACATGGGAGCCATGAGCGCGGATGCGGCTGTGCCGCGCGTGCCGCGCGAGGTGTTATTCCGCACCGATGCGCTGGGGTTCCGCAACGATGCGGACCTTGCCCGTGAAGATGTGATACTCATAGGCGATTCCTTCATTCAAGGCAGCGGCAACACGCAGGAAGACACCCTTGCCGCCGTGCTGCGCAGCGACTACGGTATTCCGAGCTACGCCATGGGCGCGCCGGGAGATCTGGTGGACTATGTGGCCCGCGCCAAGGCCCATGCCGCCAATCATCAGGCCCCGGTGCTGGTTTTTTTGTTTGAAGGCAACGATTTTGCCCGCTATGACGGCAAGGTGCGCCGTCTGCCGGAACGCTATGTGCGGCGTATGCATGCCACGGATATAGGCAAGTTCTTCCGTCTGCAGATGGCCCGCTTCAAGGATACGGAAGAGGCGGCTCACGTGCGGGTTATGCCCATGCAGGGGCAACCGATGGCGTTTTACGGCCCCTATGTGGAAGAGACCAGACGGGAGCAGAGCAAGGCCGGGCCAAGGTTTGAGCCGCTGGTGCAGTCGCTAGCCGGGCTGGCGGACGCGGTGTTTTTCATCCCCGCAAAGTACAGGGTGTATGCACCGCTCATGGGGGCGGCACCGCTGCCCGAAGCGGACTGGCTGCTGCTGAAGAACGCCTGTGACGCGGCGGGTATTCCCTGCCACAACCTGACCGAACCCATGCGTGAAGCCGCCGCAGCCCTGTGGACGGAATCGGGCCGGTTGCTCTGGTGGCCGGACGATACCCACTGGAACCGAAACGGCGTTGATGTTGCCGCCCGCGTGGTGGCAGACGTGCTGAACGATATGGCCCGCTGAACCGGAGGAACGCATGACCGAACACCGCACCGTTGCCGCAGGATTCATTCCCGCGCGCATTACCAAAGAGCAGGCCAAGGACACCGGCATGGCCATGGTGCTCATCTGCCTGATTGTGGGGCTTTTCGGCCTGTGGCAGTATGCCTTTGCCGCAGCAACGGCGCTGCTGGTGGTGACGATGACGTGGCCCCCGGCCTTTACGCCCGTGGCCAAGGTGTGGCTGGGGTTTTCGCACCTGCTGGGGACGGTTATGTCCAAGGTGCTGCTCAGCCTCGTGTTTGTGGCCGTGGTGGTGCCGGTGGCCATGCTGCGGCGGGCCATGGGCAAAGACAGTCTGGCCCTGCGGCAGTGGAAAAAGGATACCGGAACCGCCTTTGCGGTGCGCGACCACACCTACACGCCGCGTGATATTGAGATGCCGTTCTAGCGACCCGCCTGCGCGGTTCGCCATACTCACAGCAAGGATGCGACATGGATTTTCTGACTGACCTCTGGGGCTTCATGAAGGAACGTAAAAAGTTCTGGCTGCTGCCGCTCATTGCGGTGCTTCTGCTGTTCGGCGTGCTTATTGTGCTGACCAGCGGCTCTGCCATAGCCCCTTTCATTTATACCGTGTTTTAGCAGGTGCACCGGCCCGCCTTTTCCGGCCCCCCGCCGGACGGGAGGCGGGAGCGGGCAGGCCTGTATCCGTGCAGGAAACGACAGCCTTCAGGGAGAACCCCGTGGCAGAGTATATTCTGGGAATATCCGCCTTTTATCACGATTCCGCCGCTGCCTTGCTGCGTGACGGCGTGGTGGTTGCCGCCGCGCAGGAAGAACGCTTTACCCGCAGGAAGCATGACCCGGATTTTCCTGCGCAGGCAGTGCGGTATGTGCTGGGCGAGGCGGGCATAGAGCTTGGTGATCTTTCCGCCATTGCCTTTTATGACAAGCCCTACCTGAAGTTTGAACGGCTGCTGGAAACCTACCACGCCTTTGCGCCGCAGGGGCTGACCAGCTTTCTTTCCGCCATTCCCGTGTGGATTAAGGAAAAGCTGTTCATGCGGCGCATGCTCACCGAAGAACTGAACAAGGTGGGCAGGTACAAGGGGCGGAACAAGCCCCGGCTGCTTTTCCCGGAACACCATCTTTCGCACGCCGCCAGTGCCTTCTATCCTTCGCCCTTTGAGCATGCCGCCATCCTGACCATTGACGGCGTGGGTGAGTGGGCCACCACCACCATATCCACGGGGTGCGGCAAGGATATCACCGTGCAGCGCGAGCTGCGTTTTCCCCATTCGGTGGGGCTGCTCTATTCCGCCTTTACCGCGTATTGCGGCTTTAAGGTGAACAGCGGCGAATACAAGCTCATGGGTCTTGCCCCCTACGGCAACCCGCAGAGCGAGCATGTGGCCCGCTGGAAGAAGCAGATACTGGACGAGGTGGCGGACGTGCGCGAAGACGGTTCGCTGCTGCTGAACATGGATTATTTCAACTACGCCACGGGCCTGACCATGTGTCGCAACGAGCGCTGGGAGGCGCTGTTCGGCCTGCCGCCGCGTCCTGCCGAATCGGCCATCTCACAGGAATACATGGATATGGCCCTTGCCATCCAGCAGGTGACGGAAGAGATCGTGTTCCGTCTTGCCCGCACGGCAAAGGAACTGACAGGTGCCGAGAACCTGTGCATGGCAGGCGGGGTGGCGTTGAACTGCGTTGCCAACGGCAAGCTGCTCCGCGAGGGCATGTTCCGCGACATATGGATTCAGCCTGCTGCGGGCGATGCCGGCGGCGCACTGGGTGCGGCCCTTGCCGCGTACCATATCTGGCAGGGCAACGCGCGGGTTCCGCTGGAGCGGGATGAGGCGGATGCCATGCGCGGGGCGTATCTGGGGCCGGAATTCACCCGCCGGGACGTGCTGCGGGTGGCCGGGCGGTTTGACGCTCCCTGCACCCAGTACGACGATGCCGGGGAACTGTGTTCCGAAGTTGCGGCACTGCTGGCGCAGGGCAACGTGGTGGGGTGGTTTCAGGGGCGCATGGAATATGGTCCGCGTGCGCTGGGCAACCGTTCCATTCTGGGGGATCCACGGCACCCCGAGATGCAGAAGAAGCTGAACCTGAAGATCAAGTATCGCGAGGGGTTCCGGCCTTTTGCGCCTTCCGTGCTGGAAGAGGCCATTCCCGAGTATTTTGAGCTGGACCGTCCCTCGCCCTACATGCTGCTGGTGGCGCAGGTGGCAGAGGCGCGCTGCAACCCCCTGCCGGAAAACTACGACAGCCTGCCCATGTATGACAGGCTGTATGTACAGCGGTCCGATATTCCCGCCGTGACGCATGTGGACAATTCTGCCCGTATCCAGTCCGTGAGCAGGCGCACCAATCCGCGCTACTGGCAGCTTATCGATACCTTCCGCCGTGAGCAGGGATGCGGGCTGGTGGTGAATACCAGCTTTAACGTGCGCGGTGAGCCTATAGTGTGTACGCCACGGGATGCCTACACCTGCTTTATGCGCACGGAGATGGACGTGCTGGTCATGGGCGACTGCCTGTTCCGCAAGGAGCAGCAGCCCGCATGGACCGAGCAGGCGGACTGGCGCGACGAGTTTGAACTGGACTAGCGGCTGATACGCTAGGTCAGCTAGGGCAGCGGGATGCTTTCCTGACGGCTGCGGATGGCGTTGTTGATGCGTTCCACCATATCCGGGGAGACTGCCCGGGAAAACATGATGTGGCGCGTGTTGCCTGCGGGAATGTCCGGCAGTTCCGTAAGCGTGAATGCTTCCGGTGTTTCCCCGGCGGCAAGGGCAAGCCCGGGCACCTCTTCCGGCGGCAGGAGGACAAAGTCGAAGCGTCCGGCTGCCAGCATGCGCATGAGGACTGCCTGTTCGCCCGTTATCTGCATGACCCTGTTTTCGTGCCGGGTCATGATGCCGTCAATGTACTCTCCCTCAGAATGCCCGCACAGAAGCCCGGCCGTAAACAGGCCGCTCTCCATGATTTCCCGGAGTGTTCCGTACCGCGCAAAGTGGTGCGCCTTTTCCCGCAGCGAGACAAGTCCCACAGGTTTGTTCCGGTAGATGGGCAGGGAGAATATGGCAAAGCTTTCCCGCTGGAGCGTTTTGAACCATCCTGTTGATGCGAAGTCCTGCCTGCCATCTTCAAGATAGCTGAGGATGCGTTTGGAGGGGAGGGGTTTGTACGTGTAGCTGACGCCCGAATCGTCCAGAATCTGCGTGGTGATATCCATGAGCAGCCCGCCCGGGGTGCCGTTGCCGTGCGTGAAATAGTAGGGCGGGTATTCAATATAGCCCACCGTCAGCTGCTCCGCGCGGGAGGCGGCAGGGAGCAGCAGAAGCAGAGCAAGGACGAAGACCGCGTTACGGAACGGTGGAGACATATGCCTCTCTGAAAGGCCGGGTTGCAATGTTTCCCGATTGCCCGCTTTCCGGGTTACCAACTTTCCCGATTGCCAAGTTTCCCGATTCCCGGATCAAAGGTGAACCACGACAGGCCGAATCCTGTTATGCATGCGTTGAGCTGCCTGAGAAAAGGCCTTTGCCGCAGTCCGTCGTACCACGTTTTGCGGGGGTTTTTACCAGCCCAGCGTGTCGTTGCTGTCGGCACCGTTACCGGCAAGGTCTTGCGCCGGGGCTCCGTCTTCCGTACGGGGGGCGGCATTGTTGTTATTCAGGGCTGCCGCCGCTGCTTCGTCGAACCGTACCATCACCATGCCCGCGAACTTTTCGCCGCGATAAACCTCCACCCGGTAGTGGGTTTCTGCGTTATCCACGGAATAGCCGGGCAGGAAGTCCGCCTTGCGGATGGGAATATCCACCTCGTTGGTCAGCCTGGGGTGGGTGTAGCCGATGACGTTTACCCGGTAGCCTTCCTGCGCTGCCACCTCAAAGACATTGCCCACCGGCACGATGCTGCCCACCGTGGCGTTATGGGGTTTGCCGTCCACAAGGATGGTCAGGGCGTTCAGGCTGTCGTCAAAGTCGAAATACTGGGGAACAAGCTGGGTCAGGTGGGTATTGCCATAATACACCCGGTAGGCGTTGCCGTTGTTCACCATGGTGAGCAGCGGCTTGGAAGACGAAAATTCGCGCTCTGCGTTGCGGTTCAGCGGGACAAAGCGCAGCACGCTGCGGATATCCTGCATATCCAGCGAGAGCTTGCCGTTATGGAAGGCCAGATGCAGGTTGCGGTTCATGGCGGCTTCCAGCCCTTCGGGCGTGAGCACGAAATCGCGCTCATACTCTATGCCAGCCTGCCGCATGAACGATTCCAGAACGCGGATGTGGTAGTAGGCGCGGGTGGCAGTTTTGAATTCCTTGCTGGCTTCCACCCCGAAGGCGGGTTTGCCGTTGGTGATGGCGAAGTAGGTGAGGGTTTTTTCCATCTCCGCATCGCCTTCATTGGTGCGGGTGTTCTTCAGATGGTAGGCGTGGCCGGGGATGAGCAGGGCGTTGTTGGCGTCTGAAACTGCGGCAAGGGCCATCTCTTCCAGATTGCCGAACGGCTGCGCGCCGATGGCCGTCTGGTCGATGATGACACACTGCCCCCAGCGTTTGGGATTGCGGGTTTCGCTCTCCCAGGCGGGCCGGTAGAAGCCGCTGCCATCGTGCAGGTTGAGCACAAAGTCCACCTGCGGGTCCAGAATGATTTCTTTGATACGCTGGATGGTTGTGTAGTCCGGGTCATCCTTGTGCAGGGCGGCGAACTTGCGGTTCATGTCGCCGAATCCTCCGCGGGAACGGGCGATGATGCTGGGAAAATTCAGGTTGGGCACCACCCACACGCTGCCTTTGCGTATGGTGTAGTTGCTGGCCAGCATGCCTGCGGCGTTGAATCCGCCCGGTTCGTCGCCCTGTATGCCGCCCACCACCAGCAGTGTGGGGCCGGATTCCGTGCCGTTGAGTTTGACGAGATGGAAATCCAGAGGATTGCGGGCCTGTGCAGGGAAAGCCATGCACAGGACGAGGAGAAGCGCGAGGAGTAGTTTCATGCCTGATTCACTTTGACGTGCCAAGGCTCGAACCGTACGCCGAGCCGGTTTTCGCGCGGATAGCGCAGTGTGAGATAGCCCATATCTTCCAGCCGCCGGAACACCTCGGTTTCCGTGAAGCGTGAGGTAAAGTTCGCTTCCCCGTAACCGCGCTGACCCACATCGAAATCGCCCACGCCGTGGAACGAGTATCCGGGCGGCGCAAGGGAACGCGAGGCCAGAGAAAGATTGCCGTTACTCTGCGCGGCCTTGTTCAGAAACAGGTGAAACTGCTTCATCACCCCGCGCACGCCGGAGGTGAGTACCACTGCATCTCCCAGCGCCTTGTGAATGGTCAGCCATGTACGGTGCGGGTGCCCCGCGAAAAGGAAGTTGCCGCTGTAGGGCACCTTGACGGCATCCGGCTGCGGCAGCGTATCCGTGAGGTGCGGAAGGGTTTTGATGCCGTAGAATCCGTAAACGGCGGCATCGGCGTAATACTGGCATTCCAGAAACTCTAGTTCGGCAGGCGTGAACGCCCCGATGGAGGGATAGTTGCGCGCGTATTGCAGGGCGTCGTCAAACCCCAGCAGACAGAAATTTGCGTGCCCCACCACGGCAATGAGCCGTTCCATGCGGGCAAGGGAAGAAAGCAGCAGGGCGTGGTCTTCTGCGTTCAGCACGATGTCGCCCTCGGATGGCGAATCAAAGTGGCGCATTTTGGTGTAGTAGTCGCGGATGTTCAGTTCGTAGGGGCCGGGCTGCGGGGCAGGAAAGAGAGAAATGTCCCGGTCCGCGCGGGCAGCACGGGGCGCCAGGGCTGCCAGCCCCGAAAGCGCGGAAACCGCCGGCAGGCAGACGGCGGCGCGGGACAGGTTGCGCAGGAAGGTGCGGCGTTTCACTCTCATTTCCTCTTAGGGTACGTCCGATTCGTTGCGGCATACGCCATTGCTTGGTTGCAGGGAGTATATGACAGAATGCCCGCAAACTCAAAGACCTAAGTAGGCATTGCGCCGCGCGCCTTGCCACTTTGCCGCTTTTTCTTTAGCCTGTACCCCTTGTTGGCACCCGTTTTCTCCAACCGCAGGATACCATGAGCACAGCATCCCTTACCATTGCCCACCGCCCGCAGACCTTTGCCGATGTGGCGGGGCAGGACACCATAAAGGCCATTCTTTCCCGCGCCGCGCAGGAAGACCGCATTGCCCCCGCCTATCTCTTCAGCGGCACGCGGGGTGTGGGCAAGACCACCATTGCCCGCATTTTTGCCAAGGCGCTGAACTGCGCCACAGCTCCCGCCGCAGAACCGTGCAACGTCTGTGAGCACTGCCGCAAGATCACGCAGGGCATGCACGTGGACGTGGTGGAGATAGACGGCGCCTCCAACCGGGGCATAGACGACGCCCGCAGGCTGCGCGAATCCATAGGCTATGCCGCCATGGAGGGGCGCTACAGGGTGTTCATCATCGACGAGGCGCACATGCTGACCCGGGACGCCTTTAACGCGCTGCTCAAAACGCTGGAGGAGCCGCCGCGCGGGGTCACCTTTATTATGGCGACCACGGAACCGCACAAGTTTCCCGTGACCATCATCAGCCGCTGCCAGCATTATATTTTCAAGCGGCTGGGCGAGCAGGAAATTGAGGCGCATCTGGTAAAGATTCTGGGGCTGGAGGCCCGCCCCTATGAACCGCAGGCGGTGAAGCTTATTGCGCGGCGTGCGGCGGGGTCTGTGCGCGATTCCATGTCGTTGCTGGGGCAGGTGCTCGCGCTCGGGCACGAGCGGCTGGAGGAGCAGGCCGTGCGCTCCATTCTGGGGCTGGCGGGGCAGGAACTGTTTTTTAAGGTCATGGAGGCGCTTAAGGCGCAGGATGTGCTGGCCGTTTCCTCGGTTATCCGCAGCATTTTGGATCAGGGCGTGGACATAGGGTTTTTTCTGCGGGAGCTTGCGGCCACATGGCGCAATCTTTTCATGCTCAAGCAGGCGGGCGAAGCTGCACTGCCCCTGCTGGACCTGCCGCAGGACGAGGCCGCGCAGTGGCTGGCGTGGACGCCGGAATTTGAACTGGCTCATGTGCATGCCTGCTGGCAACTGACGCTGGAAGGGCAGCGCAGGGTGCTGACCAGTCTTGAACCTGCCATGGCGCTGGAACTGCTGCTGCTTAATCTGGCCTTTTTGCCCAAGCTGCTGAACATGGAGCAGCTTTCGCGGGGGGCTGCCGCCGCTCCCGCCTCTCAAGCCCCCCAAGGCTCGCAAGGTTCCCACGGTCCCCAAGCTGCGCACGGCGGGCAGGGTGCACAGGGGGGAGTACAGGGAGGCAGGCCCGTACAGGGGACAGGTGGTCCCGGAGGCCCACGCAACCCTTTTGACGCCGCAGCCGGTGCCGTGAACAGGTCGGGTGGTTTACCCGACGCGCCGACTGCCCCAGGCCGTACCCCGGACAGCACCCCTGACGCTGCACCCCGTGCAGGGCAAGGGAGCCGGGAAGAACCGCCGCATCGCCGCGCGCGGGCCGCACTCCAGGCCGAACAAATTGGACAGACCCGACAAACAGGGCAGGCCGAACGAACCGGACAAATGGGACAGGCCGGACAGGCTGGACAGGCTGAAGAAGCACGGCAGCCGGAGCAGGCACGGAAAGCCCCCGGCATAACGGAGCCTGCATTCCCTGCTGCGCCGGAGCATGGCGCAGATGCCTTTTCCGCTCCGCAGGGAGGAGACGCCTCCATGCAGGACGGACCGCCGGCAGACTACGATATGGGGCCGCCGCCCGATCTGCCGCCGGAACTGGGCGGCGCGGTTGCGGAGATTGGCCCGCAACCCGACCCTGAACGAAGTGCGGACACGCATGCGGGGCATGATGCGGAGCCTTCTGTAATGCCGGACCCGGCGTGGGCGGCTGCGCCCGGACAGGTATCGGCTCCCGGACAGGCGTCCGCTCCCGGAACGTGGGAAGGGTTTCTGGCCTTTTGCCGCGAGCGGAACGGCGAGGGCGGTTCCGTGGCGCATGCCCTGCGGCTGGCCGATGGCGAGGTGCGGGAAGGCGTGCTGAACATAACAGCCATGTCCGCCACGCAGTATGAGAAACTGGGTGACGCTACCGTGCAGTCTGCGCTGTCTGGGCGGGTGCGGGAGTATTTCGGGGAAGGAACAAGGGTTGCCGTGCGTGAGCCGCTGAACAGGGTGCGCCCCCCGGCCGAGATGCGCGAGGAGGTGGAAAGCCACCCCACGGCCGTGCTCCTGCGCGAGGAACTGGGGGCAACGCTGGCGTTCTTCCGCCACAAGGACGACCCTTCCACACGGTAAGAGCAGGAAACGCCACGGCTCCGCCCGTATCCTGCAAAGGGCAGACGCAGAGGCGCGGTGAACAAATAATGCCGCCCGCACCGGATTTTCCGGCGCGGGCGGTTGTTTTTTGCGGGAGCGGACTGGCGGTCTGGCGGTCTGGAGGGCTGCCGATCAGTTCATCTGGCTGTCAGCCGGTATCTCTGCCCTTCAGCCTGTCATTCGGGCCTATCGTCAGGCTATTCGTCAGGCCGTTTCCGGCCTTCGGTCAAGCTGTCTGGCAGGCCGCTGTCAGGCAGCATGACAATCGGCATGGCAATCAGGCTGCCTGTCATCCATGCAGTCCGGCAGCGGAAAGTCTGCTAGCGGGCAATCATGGCCCGCAGCATGTCGGAGCAGTTTTCCGCATTGTGGGACATGGCGTTCAGGCATTCCACAAAGTGCAGAAGCTGGTAGATGTCCTTGAATTCCATCTCGGAATTGTAGATGGCGGAAATGAGCGCCTGCTTGCTGCGGAACACGGATTTATGATTGTGGCGGATGGCGCGGTAGGTGTTCTTCACTCCTTCGCGGTCCATCTTGCCGCCGCCGTTGACCATGCCTATGGTCGCCTCCAGCGCGGGGCCGAGCAGTTCCAGCGTTTGGCCCACGCTGTCCATGTAGTCCAGAAACTGTTTGTGGAATTCTTCAGGAACCAGCACGCGGCGCATGGCAAGCCAGTTCAGGGCCTCCTGTCCGGCGTCCAGAATGTTGTCCTGGCTGCGCGTGTAGTTCAGGAACAGGGTCTTGTCCACGGCCATGAACAGGCCGCGCGGCAGGTGGTTGCGGATGTTGCGTTTAATCTTGTCCGCCTTGTCCTCCACCTCGTTCACCTCTTCCTGCAGGGAAGAGAACTCGCGGCAGGTGCCGCCAGTTATGTAGCATTCCATGGATTCGCGGATAAGGGCCATGCCCTTGCCTATCTGGGCGTAATGCTCAACCAGCCCGTCCATGGGATTGCGTTCGGAAAGCAGCCCGAAAAAAGGTACGAAAAATTTCATTGCGTGTTCCTCCGAAAAAATATGACTCGCGGTCAGGGGTTACAGTACTGCCCAACGGAGCAACTGGAAAATGACGATACAGGTGAAGCCCGCAATGGGCACAGTGAGCACCCAGTACAGCACGATCTTGAACAGGACGCGGAAATCCACCGCACCAAAGCCTCTGGCCAGACCCACGCCCACAATGGAGCCGACCGCAGCGTGGGTGGTGGAAACAGGCATGCCCAGATTGGACGCCATGAGCACGGTTGTTGCCGCGCCAAAGTCCACGGCAAAGCCGCGGGTATTGGTCAGCTGCGTGATGCGTTTCCCCACGGTGTCCATAACGCGGTATCCCAGCGTTGCAATGCCCAGTGCAATGCCCAGCCCGCCCAGAACCAGCAGCCATGTGGGTACCTCTGCCGTGAAGGCCATGTTCTGGTCACGCGCGATGAGGTAGATGGCTGCCACAGGGCCGATGGCATTTGCCACATCGTTGGCGCCCTGTGAGATGGCAACATAGCAGCTGGTGCCCACCTGCATGGACCGGAAAAGCCCTTCCACCGCCTCCGGCTGTTCTGCCACATCCGGTATGATCCGCCTGACCAGTGCGCGGGTAATCACCCATGCCACAGCCAGCAGCGCGGGGGCCACATACAGCATGGAGCCCCACGTGAGGCCCAGATTCTTGCCCATGGGCGTTTTGAAGACGAAGGAAAGAAAAACGAGCACGACGGTCATGCTTATCCAGAACGGCCCCCATTTGCGTGCCGCCATAAGCATGTCGCCTTTCTCGAAGAGGATATACCGCCGTATCTGCCAGAACACCACGTAGGATATGGCGGCTCCGAACAGGGGGGAAATGATCCACGAAAGCACGACCACGCCCAGACCGCTCCATTGCACCACATCCGGTCCTCCGGCAACAAAGCCGAAACCGATGATGGAGCCGACGATGGAGTGCGTGGATGAGACGGGCAGGGCGGTGAGGGTGGCTATGAGCATCCACAGGCTTGCGGAGAGCAGGGCGGCGAACATGCCCACCATGAGCACCCTGTGGTCAGTGATCATATCCGGGTTGATGATGCCGCGCGAAATGGTCTTTGTGACGTGTGAACCCAGAAAAACCGCACCGACAAAGTTCAGAACGCCTGCAATCAGGACGGCTTGTTTGACCGTTATCGCCTTGGCACCCACGGCAGAGGCCATGGAGTTGGCCACATCGTTGGCGCCGAGATTGAAGGCCATCATGAACCCGGCCAGCACGGCCAGAACAAGAAAGACGGTATAGATATCCATGAGGCTCCCGATGATTTCCAGAGTTGGTTATCGGCACTGTAGCCGGGTTGCGTATCCCTTGTTGCGGGTGTACCTAAGAGGAAAAGGTCTGAATGTCAAAGAAACGCAACCTGTCTACCGTGCAATTGTAACAATTCCGTGACGCAAACGCCACAAAGTTACGGTGTAGTGTCTGCCTATGAAAAACTACTCCTTCCGCAAACGGCTGTTCTTCGGCACCCTGATGCTGCTCATGGTGGCGCTTGTGCCGCCTTTTTACTTTTATGACAGCACCTTGCGTGAAGATATCATGCTGGATGCCAAGGACAGGGCCATAAAAGTACTGGATACCGTGGACCATGTGCTGCGTGAGTACGGCGGCGACACGGACATGGCCGGAACAGACGCGCGCCTCACGCGGCTTGGCGAGAGCATGGGGGTTCGCATCTCCTATATTGCGGACGGCGTGGTGCTGGCCGATTCCAGCGTGCCCTTTGAAGAGGTGCCCGCGCTGGAGTCTCACGGTGCGCGCCCGGAAGTGCGCAAGGCCATGCAGGGAACCACGGGAGTGGAGGTGCGTTATTCCACCACCGTGAACAAGGAACTTATCTATGCCGCCCGTCCGATGCGGGGAGTACCCGGTTTGCCGGAAGGGGTGCTGCGCATCGCTGTTCCTGTTTCCATTGTCAAGGAGCGGCTGAGCCGGCTGGAATCGGGTATGGTGTGGGTGCTTTCGCTTACGGTGCTTGCCAGCGCGCTGATAGGCTTTTTGTCCACCCGGCCGTTGCTGCGGTCCATAGACGCCCTTGCGCGCACGGCGCAGAGCATAGGACAGGGGCACTACAGCCGCCGCATTCGCGAGTATCCCGGCAAGGAGTTCAAGCCGCTGGCGGACGCCATAAACGGCATGGCCCATAATATTGAGCAGCATCTGTCCATGCTCGTGGACCAGAAAGGGCGTCTGGAAGCCGTGTTCAACGGCATGAACGAGGGAGTGATGGTGCTGGATTGCGGCGGGCGTATCCATTCCTGCAACAAGGCGCTTGCCGCCATATTCCCCGGCATAGAGAACAAGGTGGGTATTACGCCTATTGAAGCGACCATGAAGCCGGAGCTGCAGAAAATGGTTTCGCATTTGCTGGAGCATTCCGACAATGACGCAACCATGCGCACGCAGATGGAATTTTCCGGCGGGCGGTTTTTTGAGGTCACGCTGGTTCCCTTTACGGACCCTGCGGGAGCCCGGCGCATGGTGGTGGTATTTTATGACATAAGCGAACGCGAGCGGCTGGAGAAGGTGCGGCGTGACTTTGTGGCCAACGTTTCCCACGAGCTGAAGACGCCGCTGACGAGCATAAAGGGCTTTGCAGAAACGCTCATTGAAACGCCGCCCGGAAGGCCGGAACAGACCGCCATGTTCCTGAAGACCATTCTGAAGAACGCCAACCACATGACCAAGATGGTCAACTCGCTGCTGGTGCTGGCCCGTTGCCAGCATAAGGGAGAGGAGACGGACCTTGCCCCCGTGGACGCCCACGAACTGGTGCGCCAGTCGCTGCGCGATGTAATGCACGCCGCCAATGCCAAGGGGATTACCCTGGCCAATACTCTGCCGGAGGGGGATATCTCCGTGCTGGGCGACCGGGACGGGCTGATGGAAGTCTTCCGCAACCTGCTGGACAACGCCGTGAAGTACAGCCCCAAGGGGACCACTGTGAGCGTTTCCATGCGTCCGGCGCAGGACAGGGTGGCCTTTTGCGTGCGGGATGAGGGGCCCGGTATTCCGGAGAAGGCCAAGGACAGGATATTTGAACGCTTCTACCGCATAGAGCAGGGGGGCGAACCCGCCGCCAAGGACGGTAGCGCAGGGCTTGGCCTTGCCATATGCCGCCGCATAGTCAAGTCACACGGCGGGGATATATGGGTGGAATCGCCTCTGGACCCGACCACGGGCACGGGTGCCGCCTTCTTTGTCACGTTGCAGGCGGTGGACAAGCCGGACAAGTCGGACAAGAGCGGCAACGACACGGTGGAACAAGAGGCCAACGGGAACGCCGGAAGCGATGCGAGCACAGACCCTGCCGCGTGACGCAGGCACGGCGCGCCCCCGGAAGCCGCAGGAATTGAGAAATACACAGGCATCCCGGAAACCGCAGTCTCTCCGTAACGAGCAGAATCCGCTGAAAGAGCCAGCCGACTGAAAATGCCGGCCTGCTGAAAGTACCGGACAAAGCAACGCCCCCGCGAGGAAGATTCCTGCGGGGGCGTTTTCATTCGTGCAAAGGGGAGGCTACTTTTTGGCCCGCTTGGTGTGGCTGGAGCGGAAGCGCACCCGCACGGGAGCGTGTTCTATTTTGAACGTCTTGCGCAGCGAGCGTTCCATGTAGCGGATGTAGGCGTCTTTCATGCGGTCCGCATCGTTGACAAAGAAGACGAAGGTGGGCGGGTTCGTCTCTGCCTGCGTCATGTAGAAGAATTTGGGGCGCACCCTGTTCACCACGGGGGGCTGCTGCTTGGTGACTATGGCTTCCAGCACGCGGTTCAGCTGCCCGGTGGGGACGCGCACATGGCATTCCGACCATATCTGCTCTGCGAGCGGGATGATGCGCTTAAGGTTGGCGCGGGTGTGTGCGGAAACATACAGAATGGGCACGTGGGCGCAGTAGCTCAGGGCTTCTTTGTAAACCTTTTTAACCGCCGCCAGTTCGTTGGGTTTTACAAGGTCGGTCTTGTTCACCAGCACCATGAAGGGGGTTTTGCGTTCGTCCAGCAGGTCTATGAGCCGTTTATCCTGCTGGGTAAGCCCTTCCTGCCCGTCCAGCACAAGAATGGTCACATGGGCCTTGGTGCTGGACTTGATGGAGGAGTTCACGCTGTAGCGTTCCACCGTGTCGGTGATTTTGGCGCGGCGGCGCACCCCCGCCGTATCCACGAAGGTGTACCGCTTGTCGTCCAGCACGTAGGTAACGTCCACCGAGTCGCGGGTGGTGCCTGCCATGTCGGAAACGATCATGCGGTTCATGCCCGTAATGGCGTTGACCAGCGAGGATTTGCCCGCGTTGGGACGGCCGAGCATGGCCAGCTTGAGTCCAGCTTCCTGCTCCAGCTGCTGCCACTGGTCCTCGGGGGGCAGCAGGTCGCGCAGCTCTTCTTCAAACGCGCGCATGTTGTAGCCGTGCTCACCGGACAAGGCGAGCATGGGCAGGCCCAGTTCGTGAAACTCCGGGGTGAGCTGGTCTTCAAGTTCGCCGCCGTCTACCTTGTTCACGGCAAGCAGCACGGGCAGGCCGCTGCGGCGGACATATTCGGCAAGGCGGCGGTCAAAGGGCAGCAGCCCGTCGCGTCCATCCACCACAAGGCACAGGGCCACGCATTCGGCCATGGCTTCCTGCGTCTGGCGCAGGATTTCGGATTCAAAGCCACGCAGTTCGCTGGGGCCTTCCGCCGCCTTGTAGCTTTCATCCAGATGGATGCCGCCGGTGTCGATGACGGTCCATGTGCGTCCGTCGCGCTTTACCGTGCCCTCCATGCGGTCCCGCGTGACGCCGGGGCGGTCGTGGGTGATGGCGCGGTTGCTGCGGATGAGCCTGTTGAACAGGGTGGATTTGCCTACGTTGGGTCGTCCGATGAGTGCTATTTTGGGATACATGGCCTTGTTCCGAAAAAAAAGGGGGAGGAGGTGCCGGCATGCCGGGAAGAGGGCGCTGCCCGATCAGACGCTTTCAGCAGGCAGGGTACGATGCCCCGCCGCTTCTCGCAAGAGGGGAGATGTGCTTACTCCATGCAGCGCAGGAAGGCAAGGGAAATTACACAGGCCTGCATGCAGCCGGTGCGGGTGGGTGCACGGGGGGCGTTGCCTTGTTCCACGGGAACGCGCTACAAGGGCTGTGGGCTTGCCGCAAAAGGCCCGGACACCACCTGCAGGAGTACTGCCATGAAGAATCTGCTCTCTACCAAGGAAGTTGCCAAGTATCTCGGCGTGAACGAGAAGATGGTCTACGCGCTCATCTCGGAAAAGGGGCTTCCGGCGACCAAGGCAACGGGCAAGTGGCTTTTTCCCTCGCATCTCGTGGAGCAGTGGATAGAGTCGCGGACCATGAACTACCCGCGCAGGGCGGATTCGCCCATGCTGAGCGGGCAGGGTGTGCAGAGCGAGGTGCTGGTGGTGGCGGGGAGCAACGATCTGCTGCTGGACCGGGTGCTTGCCCGGTATATGGAAACATATTCTGATCATCTTGCGGCGTTTGCCAATCTGGGCAGCCTTGGCGGACTGAAGGCGGTGCGCAGGGGGCAGTGCCACATCGCCACCAGCCATTTGCGGGAAAACGGCAACGGCGACTACAATTTTGCCCATGCCGCGCAGGAGCTGAACGAAAAGCCTGCCATGATCAATTTCTGCTGCCGGGAACAGGGATACGTGGTGGCGGCGGGCAACCCGCACGGCATTGCGGGGGCAGCGGATATAGTGCGCAAGCGGCTCACCGTGGTGAACCGGCCCGTGGGCACGGGCACGCGGCTGCTCTTTGATGCGCAGCTTGCCGCCGTGGGCGCGGAGCCGCGCACCGTGCCCGGATACGGAGCCGAAGCGGCACGGCATCTGGACGTGGGGCTTGAGGTGCTGGCGGGCAGGGCGGATGCGGGTATGGCCATTCGCGCGGTGGCGACCCGTCTGGGGCTTGGCTTTGTGCCTGTGCAGTGGGAGCGGTATGACCTGATCATTCCCAAGGACCGGTTTTTCGACAAGCCCGTACAGCAGTTTCTGGCGTTGCTGGGCACGGAGGAGTTTCAGGCCGATGCCGCAGCCCTGACCGGATATGATATTTCCCGCACGGGACGGGTGGTCTACCCCGGCGAGATGAAGGCCGCTTCAGCCGGAGAGCGGGAAGAGAAGTAGCTTAGGCTTCAGCAGGACAGCCAGAGGCAGGCGTTTTGCAGCCGTCTGAGCACGCTCATGGATACGGACCCGATGAGCAGGCGGCGGAGGAAGCTGTTGCCGTAGCCTGCGCGCCCCATGGCGATGACCGCGAACTTGCCCCTGTCGCAGGTGGCGAGAATGGCGTCGGCGGGGGTGTTGTCCGTGACCACGCGCATGCGGATGGCATCGGATGGTACGCCTTCTGACTCCAGCACATCCCGGCATTGGTTGAACATGGTTTCCGGCGGAACAGGGTTGTTGTGCCTGTCGCGCAGTACGCGCAGCATGGTGATGGAATGGTTGCCCTGCGAGCCGACGGTGCGTCCCACATGGCGCGCTATGTTCATGCAGTGCTGCGAACCGTCCAGACACAGCAGGATGTTGCGGCGTCTGTGCAGGGCAGCGGGTGCCACCCACAGCGGCACGCCGCAGGTGGCGTCGATGATCTCGCCAGTAATGTCCGGAATGCCGTCCAGCGTCGATTCCAGCCACGAACGTCCGCGCTTGCCGAGCACCAGCGCGTGGTGGTTGTTCTGTGCGGATTCCCGTATCAGGTCCAGTGCCTTGCCGTGTTCCTGCGGACGGCTGAGCAAGGTGACGTGCTCTTCCGGCACGCCCGCCCCGCAAAGGGTTGCGCGGGCATACTCCAGACTTTCCATGCCCTGCCTTTCGTGCTGGCGGTAAAGGGCTTCATCCATGCGTCCGCCTTCCAGCAGAACGCCGTATGGGCCCTGCACCACAGCCTGTTCCGGGGGAAGAAGGTGAATGAGCCGGAAGCGGATGCTGTCGAAATCGTGAAAGAAGGAAGCCGCGAACTGCACCCCGAACTGGTGGTGCGGGTTCGCGCCAATGGCGATGAGAATCTCCGGCAGGGGGCGCGGAGACGGGACAGTGCGGCATGTTTCCGTACGCATGGCTCATCCTTGTTTAACGGAAGAATCCGCTGTCTTGTATCGCAAGAGGCGTGCCAAGGTGGCGGTATGCGGTATTCCATGTATTACAGACAGATGAGAGTTTTTGTGCGGGATGGGCGTAAGCGCTTACTGTCAGCCGTGCTGACACCTTGCCGCGATGAAAGTCGTAAGCGAACAGCGTGTGCCGTGGCTTGCCGTCGAATGCCGCCTGTACCCGCCGGGCGTAAAAGTATCTGACACCCTGCGGGCAGGTTCATGCTGTCTGTTCGCCCCATGCGCGGGCGCTGCGCTGTGCTTTTTGAGCACGGTATCCCGCGTGTGGGTGTGCCGGAACGATTTCGGGTAGCGGAAACGGGCGGGTGACAGCACGATATCGGCTGCCCAATCTTCCATTCCGGGGCAAATGTGCGTACTATACCTGCAAGGCGGTGCTGACCCTGTGTTGCCCGCTTGTCCCTGTTTTTGCAGCCGCCATCGGTATCATCCGTCACCACCCGTAAGGAGCCGTCATGCCCCTGACTTCCGAAGCCGCCTTTCTTGCCTGCATTGATCGCCATTTTCCCAATACGCACCGGCATATGCTGCTGGGACGCGGAGACGACGGAGCCGTGCTTGCCTGCCCCGGCAGGCTGTGCGTGAGCAGCGACCTGTTTCTGGAGGATGTGCACTTCCGGCGCAGCTATTTTCTGCCGGAGGAAATAGGCTACAAGGCTCTGGCGGTGAATCTGAGCGACATGGCGGCGAGCGGGGCGGTGCCGCTGGGATTTAATCTGGGGCTTATGGTGCCCGCCGCTTCCGCCGGGGCGGGGCAGGCCGGGGAGGCCGGGGATACATGCTCCGATGCCTACTGGAATGCCTTTTTTTCCGGCATGGCAGAGCTTGCGGCGGTGCATGACGTGGCATTGACGGGGGGAGACCTGAGCCGTTCGCCCATGATGGGGGCAGCCGTGACCATATGGGGAGCGCAGGCATCGCTGGGGGATGGGGCTGCGCCGTTTTTGCAGCGCGGGGGAGCGGCACAGGGGGATGTGCTGTTTCTTGTGGGCGACTTTGGCCTTGCGCGCATAGGGCTGCTGGCGCTGGAGAGCATGGGCCGTGATGCGGTGCTTTTGTATCCTGCGGCAACGTCGGCGCATCTGCGCCCGGTGCCGAGGGTGCCGGAGGGCCAAGCGTTGGCCCGGTTCAGCGCAGGGGGCCGCGTATCGATTCAGGACGGCCCGGAAGGAGACACCGCCATAATTGCCCATACTGGTGAGACGGGCGGTACTGGTGAAACGGGCGGGACTGCCAGAGCTGGCGGACACGTGGGAACGGGCGCAGGCTGTATAAGCCTTATGGACCTTTCAGACGGACTGGCCCGCGATATTCCCCGCCTGCTGGGAACAGACCGTGGCAGCGGGCTGTGCGCAGAGCTTGTCATAGACAGGAAATGGCTGCACCCGGAGGTGGAAGCCTATTGCCTTGCCAACGATCTGGACCCGCTGGAACAGGCTGTGCTGGGCGGCGAAGACTATGCCCTGCTGGGCACCTGCTCTGCCGCGCGGGCCAAGGAATTACAGGCCCTGCTGCCGCAGGTGCGGATACTCGGCACGGTTGCGGCGGGAGATGTGCACACCCTGAACGGGCTGCCGTGGCAGCCCTGCGGGTTTGACCATTTTACCGACTGACGTGATGCCGCGCACCAGCGGCGTAACGGTGTGCTATTCTTCAGACGAGGCTTCGCCGCCTTCCGCATTGTCGTCATCACCCAGCGAACGGGTGTAGCGGCAGCTCTTTTCCGGGCAGGCAATATGCTTGCCGCGCGCCTTGGTGGTTTTCACCGTCAAAATGCCGGATTCGCACTGGGGGCAGGGTTCGGCCACGGGCCAGTCCCATATGGCGTAGTCGCACTTGGGATACTGGTTGCAGGAGTAGAATATCTTGCCGCGCTTGGAGCTTTTTTCCACCAGCATGCCCGTGGCGCAACGCGGACAGGCCACGCCCGTGGAAAACGGTTCCGTGTGCTTGCAGTCCGGGTAGCCGGTGCAGGCGATGAAGCGGCTGCCGGTGCGCGCCTTCTTGACGATGAGGTCTTTGCCGCAATCCGGGCAGGTGCCGACCTTTTCCGGTTCTTCCTGCGGGCGTTCGGTGATGCGGATGTTACCGTCTTCATCCCTGCTGAAATTGGTGGTGCTTTTGCAGTCCGGATAGCCGGAACAGGCAAGAAAGGTGCCCGCCTTGCCGAACTTGATGATCATGGGCTTGCCGCATTCCGGGCAGAGCACGTCGGTGGCTAGGCCCTGCTTTACGGCTTCCATCTCATCTGCGGCCTTGGCCAGCGTGGGGTCGAAGTCGCGGGTAAAGTCTTTGAGCAGGTCCACCCAGTTCTGTTCGCCTTCCGCCACCTTGTCCAGCGCGTCTTCCATCTGTGCGGTGAACCCCACGTCCATGAGCGTGGTGAAGTGGCGGCTCAGTTTTTCGCAGACCACGCGCCCAAGGTCCGTGGGGACGAAGTGCTTTTCTTCCAGCGTGGCATAGTCGCGGTCCAGCAGAGTGGAGATGATGGAGGCGTAGGTGGAAGGACGGCCAATGCCCCGTTCTTCCATTTCCCGCACCAGAGAGGCTTCGCTGTAGCGGGGCGGGGGCTGGGTGAACTTCTGCTCCTTGTCCAGCGTGGTAAGCTGCACGGTCTGGCCTTCTTCCAGCTTGGGCAGCTCCTCGTTTTCCGTTCCCTTCTGCGGAGAAACCGCCAGAAAGCCGGGGAAGAGCATGCGCTCGCCTTTGGCGCGCCACTGGGTGCTGGCGGCGGCGATGGTGACCGTGGTGTCGTGGAATTCCGCAGCCGCCATCTGCGAGGCCATAAAACGCTGCCAGATGAGTTTGTACAGGCTGTGCTGCTCACGCGGGAGCAGGTTCTGCACCATTTCCGGGGTAAGGTTCACGTCTACCGGGCGCACGGCTTCGTGCGCGTCCTGCGCGGCGGATTTGGTTTTAAAGACGCGCGGTTTGGGCGGTACGTATTCCTTGCCGTACATATCTGCGATAAGGGCAAGGGCTGCCTGCTGCGCCTCATCGGCTATGCGTACGGAGTCGGTACGCATGTAGGTGATGAGCGCCACGGTGCCCTGTTCGCCCAGTTCCACGCCTTCATACAGGCGCTGGGCAATGGACATGGTGCGTTTGGCGGAGTAGCCCAGCCGCTGGCTGGCCATCTGCTGCAGTGTGGAGGTGATAAACGGCGGCTGCGGCTGGCGCAGGCGTTTTTTCTCTTCCACCTTGTCCACAATGAAAGGAGCACCCGCAATGGCGGTTTCTATGGCTGCTGCGGCATCCGCGTTGCCCACCACGGGCTTTTTGCCGTCCACCTTGTGCAGTTCCGCCTTAAAGGGCGGCGGCACGGCGGCTTGCAGGTGTGCGCGCAGCACCCAGTATTCTTCCGGCACAAAGGCGTGGCGTTCCGCCTCGCGGTCCACGATAAGCCTCAAGGCCACGGACTGCACGCGTCCGGCGGATATGCCGCGCTTTACCTTTTTCCACAGCAGGGGAGAGAGCTTATAGCCCACCAGCCTGTCCAGAACCCGGCGCGCCTGCTGGGCGTCGAAAAGGTTTTCGTTGAGCGGGCGGGGGTTCTGCAAGGCTTCACGCACCGCGCGGGCGGTGATCTCGTTGAACTGAATGCGGCTGATATTCTGGTTTTCCTTGCGGATAAGCTCGGCCACATGCCATGCTATGGCCTCACCCTCTCGGTCGGGGTCGGGTGCCAGATACACGTTGTCCGCGCCTGCTGCGGCCTCGCGCAGGGCGGTAACAACCTTCTGCTTGCCCTGAATGACCTGATACTTGGGCGCAAAGTCCTTTGCCTCGTCCACGCCAAGGTCTTTGGTCGGCAGGTCGCGCACATGGCCCACGCTGGCGTGTACCATGTAGTTGCGGCCGAGAAATTTCTTAATGGTTTTCACCTTGGCCGGGGATTCGACGATGATAAGATCTTTGCCCATGCGGATTCCTGTTTCCCGATTGCTTTTCGGGCCGGAGGTGTTCAATATATGAAGTGTCAGCGGGAGGACGGCGCGTCCTCTCGTATCGGTTACGTTCCCTTTCAGGTAGGGGAAAATACGACAAATGCCAACCGCGTCAAGTAACCATTTCGGAGACCGGCCCCGCGCCAAGGCGGAAGGCGGGTGTATCCCCGGAGGGATGCTTTAATGAAAAGATCATACATGCTCTGCCTTTGCATGGCGTGCCTGATGCTTATTGCCGGATGTGCCAAGGCCCCCTATACGGGCCGCAACCAGCTTATCATCATTTCTCAGGAACAGGAGCTTGCGCTGGGGCATCAGGCTGCCCGCGACGTCCTGCAAAAAGAAAAACGCGATACCACCAGCCCCAAGGCGCAGGCTGTGGAGCGCGTGGGCAGACGCATTGCCGCTGTTTCCGGGCGCAGTGATTTTCAATGGGAGTTTCACACCATCATCAACGATGAAACCCCCAATGCCTTCTGCCTGCCGGGGGGCAAGGTGTTTGTTTACACCGGCCTGTTCGAGTACGCTAAAAACGATGACCAACTCGCCGCCGTCATAGGGCACGAGGTGGGCCACGCCATTGCGCGGCACGGCGCGGAGCGTGTTTCCACCGCCATGGCGGCGCAGACGGGGGCTGCCGTGGGCATGATTGCCATTTCCGGCAGCGACATGTCGCCCGCTTCGCAGCAGCTGACCATGGCTGCCATGGGGCTGGGTGTGAACGTGGGGGTTATTCTGCCCTTCTCGCGGGGGCAGGAGTACGAGGCTGACCGCATAGGTTTAATCCTTATGGCCAAGGCAGGGTACGACCCGCGCGCCGCGCTGGACTTCTGGCAGGCTTTTGCGCAGCAGCCGGGTAAAAAGCCGCCGGAGTTCCTTTCCACCCACCCGGCTTCGGAGAACCGCATTCAGAGCATACGCGGGCTTATTCCTGAGGCCATGCAGTACTACAAGCCGCAGCAGTAGAGGCGTAGTGACGCATGCGTGCGGTGAGGCATCCGGCACTGCTGTATGGTTGTGCCTGCCGGTGAATTGGTCCCATTCGTTCCGCATGACTCTCATGCTGTCATAAGACGGCCCACAGACGGTTTACAGACGGCCCGCCACAAGCGGGTCGTCTTTTTTTGCGCCCTGTTCCGGCAGGCACATGCAGTGCGTATGGCAGCAAACACGGAAACAAGAGTTGTATGGCCTGCAAAAAAAAAGGGGAGCGTGTTGCAAAATTGCACGCACCCACTGTTTGTATGCACAACAACACTGTTGCTCTTCTGCCACGCGACTGAGGCTCTGCCTGCATCCCCGACCACGCCGGTCTGTTTTTACAAATATGAACAATAGAATCCTTGGTGTGTTACAATTGCGTAACGGGGCATTCCATGCCATAGGTGGCTTGTGAGACAGCGTATGCGGGCAAACTTATTTCGTCAGGGGGTGTTGGATGCGTTTCAAAATTTTGTACAAGCTGCTTCTTATGGCTGTGGCAATCGTTGTTGTAACGGCACTGTCCATGTTCGGAACGGCAAACTACTTCATGCGGCAGGGGTTCTCCGAGGAATCGGAAAAAAACATTACCACCATGCAAAAGGTTGTTGATCGGCATATTGCAAACGTTTCTGCAAAGTATCTTGAGGAGATCCGGTTTGTTGCCAGAGATCAGGATTTGGCCTCAGCCATGCTGGCGGGCGATTCTGCCAGACTTGCCGCGCTTGCGCGGTCGCTGATGCAGGATACGCATGCCGACTTTCTTACCTTGACGGACGCGCAGGGCAAGGTGCTCGCCCGCGGGCATTCGGACAAGACGGGCGATTCCGTCATGGACCAGCAGACGGTGCAGAGCGCGCTGCGCGGGCAGGCAGGCGCGGGAATAGTGTCCGGAACGGTTGTGCCGTTTTCCATCCGTGCGGGGGCTCCTGTCATGGACGGCGGGCGGATTATCGGTTCGGTGGCCATTGGCTGTTCCCTTGTGCAGGAACGGTTTGTGGACGACATAAAGGCGTTTACCGGGCTGGAGGTGACCATATTCAAGGAATCCACCCGGGCCATGACCACCATTGTGAACGCGGGCAAGCGGGCTGTGGGAACAACCATGGACAACCCCAAGGTCATAGAGACCGTGCTGCGTGGCGGGCAGTCTTATCTTGCCCGCAACACCATTCTGGGCAGGGACTACCAGACCGCATACTGGCCCGTGCGGGACATGCAGGGTGCGAACATAGGCATGTGGTTCATCGGCATGCCCATTGAGAGCATTGAACAGGCGCAGGCCAAGGTTGCCAACTCGTCCCTGCTGGTCATGGCGGGGCTTATCCCGATCATGATTTTTGCTGCGTGGGTTATTGCCCGGTCGCTGGCTAATCCCGTGGCGCGCACCACGGAGTTTGCCTCTGCCGTTGCGGCGGGCGATCTGAACCGTGAGCTTGCCGTGAAGACCAACGACGAGGTGGGGGTGCTTGCCGATGCGTTGCGGCAGATGGTTGCCACGCTCAGGGAAAAAATAGGTCTTGCCAACGAACAGACGCGCCTTGCGGCGGAAGAGACCATAAAGGCGCAGGAGGCCACGGCGCAGGCGGAAGAAGCCCGCAGACAGGCGGAGCAGGCCAAGCGTGAGGGCATGCTGCAGGCGGCGGGACAGTTGCAGGGCATTGTGGAGATTATTTCCGCTGCTTCTGAGGAGCTTTCTGCTCAGATAGAACAATCTTCGCGCGGTGCGGAAACCCAGACCCAACGTACGGGCGAGACGGCCACCGCCATGGAGCAGATGAACGCCTCGGTGCTGGAAGTGGCCAGAAGCGCGGGCGGTGCGGCAGAAACGGCGGGAGATACCAAGTCGACCGCGGCTGCCGGGGCGTCCATTGTGGAGTCCATGATCAGCGGCATTCATTCCGTGCGGCAGCATTCCGAGGATCTGGAACGGGATATGAAGCTGCTGGGAACCAGCGCGGAGCGCATAGGCGCGATTATGGATGTTATCTCCGACATTGCGGACCAGACCAACCTGCTGGCTTTGAATGCGGCCATTGAAGCCGCCCGCGCGGGCGATGCCGGGCGCGGATTTGCGGTGGTGGCGGACGAGGTGCGCAAGCTGGCAGAAAAGACCGTGCAGGCGACGAAGGAAGTGGGCGCATCCATTGCCGACATCCAGAAGGGCACCCAGAACAGTATGGGGCAGGTTGCCGGCACGGTGAAGCAGATAGGTTCCGTTACCGGCAGGGCGCAGGAGGCGGGCAATTCTCTGGCGTCCATTGTGGCGCTGGTGGACAGTGTCTCCGCGCAGGTGCAGAGCATTGCCACCGCCTGTGAGCAGCAGTCTGCCGCCTCGGAAGAGATTAACAGCGCGGTGGACGAGGTGAACCGGATATCCGAAGAGACCAGCGACGCCATGCGGCAGTCCGCGCAGGCGGTTATGGAACTTGCCGCGCAGGCGCAGAAGCTGAAGGCCATTATCGACGACATGCAGCGCGAAAACAGCTAGTCGTTCGCCCCGATACAGCCCGATACCGTCTGATACAGCCTGATACAACCTGATACAGTCAGGTATGGTCCGATACAGCACGCAAGCGGCCTCTCCGGCATAACCGGAGAGGCCGTATTGTTTGTCACAACGAAGCCGCCGTTCAGTTTAGGCAGTCGGGCACTTTACGTGGCATACCCCGCTGGGGGTGTTCACAGCGGTGGGGAAGTACTTGCGTTTGAAGTAGAGGGCCACGTTCACCAGCGCGATGAGCACGGGCACTTCTACCAGCGGGCCGATAACGGCGGCAAAGGCCACGCCGGAGTTTATACCGAACACGGCAATGGCAACGGCAATGGCCAGTTCAAAGTTGTTGGACGCGGCGGTGAAACTGAGCGTGGTGGTCTGTTCGTACGTGGCGTTCGCCTTGTAGGAGAGGTAAAAGGACACGAGGAACATGACCAGAAAGTACACGGTAAGCGGAATGGCGATGAGAATAACGTCCATGGGCAGTTCCACCACCTTGTCACCCTTCAGGGAAAACATGACAAGGATGGTGAAGAGCAGGAAGACCAGCGTGAGCGGGCTGATTTTGGGCACAAAGACCGTTTCGTACCATTCCTTGCCCTTGGTCCGGATGCCGATATAGCGCGAAGCCATGCCCGCGAGGAACGGAATGCCCAGATAGATGAACACGCTCTCCGCTATCTGGCCTATGGAAATATCCACCACCGCGCCTTCCAGCCCGAACCAGCCCGGCAGAACGGTTATGAACACATAGGCGTAGACGGAGAAGAAGAGCACCTGAAACACGGAGTTAAAGGCCACCAGTCCGGCGCAGTATTCTGTATCGCCCTTGGCAAGGTCGTTCCAGACAATGACCATGGCGATGCAGCGTGCAAGCCCTATGAGGATGAGGCCCACCATGTACTCATGATATCCCGCCAGAAAGGTCACTGCCAGACCGAACATGAGAATGGGGCCGATGACCCAGTTCTGCACCAGCGAGAGCATGAGCACTTTTGTGTTGCGGAAGACCTGCCCCAGTTCTTCGTAGCGCACCTTGGCAAGGGGCGGGTACATCATGAGGATGAGCCCTATGGCGATGGGAATGTTGGTGGTGCCCACCTGAAAGCTGTTTATCACGTCCTGCACGCCGGGGTAGAAGTATCCGCATGCCACGCCGATGAACATGGCAAGGAATATCCACAGGGTGAGGTATCTATCCAGAAACGAAAGTTTTTTCATCAATGATTCTGCCATGGGTGCATCCTCTGTTGTTTGGGATTACGGTGAAAGGTTTATACAATGCCGCACGGGCGGCGTATTTGTGTTGGTGTTCATTCTGAGCCTGCAGTATGGCGCGCGCGGTCGCTGCTCCCGTCAGCCGCAGCGGGAGGCCAGTTTGGCCGTGAGATGCCGCCGCAGGCGTGCATAGTCCCCGCGCGACTCCTGCATGGCGGGCAACGCCTCGCGCAGGGTGGCAAGCACCTTTGCCTGCACGGGATGCTCCGGTTCGGTAAGCGAGTAGTACACCCATTTTTTGCTCCGCCTGCCGCGCACCCAGCCGGATTTTTTCAGGTACGAAATATGGCGTGAGATGGTGGATTGCGGCATGTCCAGCGCAGCCATAAGGTCGCATATGCACAGCTCGCCGTGGCACAGCAGGCGGGTAATGCGCAGTCGCGTGGGGTCTGAAAGGGCCTTGAGGTGGTCCGCGAGTGTTTCCATGGCAGCATCATATCCGCCTATGCGGATGTGTCAATGGGAAAAGAGCGGAACGATGGAGAGGGGGTGCCGGTTTCCCTCATTCATTCGGATGCCCCTGTATGCGTCCGATTGTGCAGGGGTGAGCAGGATTGTGCAGGGGAGCGCAGGGTTCGGCCCGGTTTCGTCCGTATCTGGCGGGGCAGACCGAGCAGGCCCGAGCTGGTTTGGTCAGGCTCGGGCAAAGGCAGGCCGCTTCTCCGCATCGGGCGGAAAAACGGCCTGCCGTTGTCTTTCGTCTGCACGCTCTACCGGTGGAAGTAGATGTAGTTGCCGAGGTCGCAGTTCCAGTTGGTGTACACCACGTCCAGTTCCGGCGACCAGCGGTAGCGCACGGTCACGGCTGCTTTATCCGGCAGCGGTATGGCAAAGGAAATCCAGTTTCTGCCGGGAACGGTTATGTAGTCGCGTCCGGCAGCGTAGAGTATGCCGTTTACCCTTACCTCATCAATGGCGGCGATGACCTGCCGTTGCAGGTAGACCATGGACTGGCCCGTTTGGCCGGGGCTCCAGTTTTCGGCAGTGATGCGTATAAGCTGCGATTCCGAACGTTCCGCAGCCCTGTCCAGATCCGCCACCTGAATGGTTTCTATAATGGAGGAGGCATCGGACTGCCATACGGCCTCGTCTGTGGTGAACAGGCCGCCGTTGCCCTGAAAGAGCAGCAGCCTGCCCTTCAGGTCGTTGAATCCCGGCGTGTTCCAGCGATGGGTGAGCATGTCCAGGTTGCCGTCGTTGTCCACATCGGCAAGCCGCACGCCGCTGCCCCAGTCGCCGTAGCGGGACTGCCAGTTGGGTGCGCTGGTCCGGGGCTTGTACTGGATGACGAAGGGAGAAAGGAAACGGTAGAGCGAAAAGCCGCCTCTGCCCTGCCCCATGTAGCTGTTGGACGAGGTGGCAAGGGAGAAGGAGGGCTTGGCAAGGTCGGCGGGCTGTTGCAGCGAGGCCGCGTAGTCGAACCCGTTGCCGTAATAGTTGGCATCGGTGCTCACCCAGTCCGGTGAAGTGGAAAGGTTGGTGCCTTGCGCCGTGCGAGAGCCAAGATAGATACGCACCGGGGCGGACTGGAAGATAACGTCCATAAGTCCGTCATAGTTGGCATCGGCAAAGTCCACGGCCATGGCTACAAAGGCGTCGTCTGTCTTCCAGACCGCGTTCTCATAGAATTTTCCCCCCACATTGAGGTAGATGCGTCCGGGTGTTTCGTAGGGCGGTTCCTGCGTTCCGCCCGCCTGCAAATTCTCCGGCTCGGCGGATTGCGGGGCTGCTCCCGTGCGGCGGGAAGTCTGCGCTGCGTCGCCGGTGCCGCATTCCTGCGTAGCAAAGCTCTCCACTTCGGGGATGGGCTCACCGCCCGCCACGGCAAGGTCCAGCCTGCCGTCGCCGTTAATATCGCCCAGCGCGCATCCGTAAGCGGGAAAGCCCGTCACCTTGAATGAGGGCGTGCGCTCCAGATAGTTGGGCGGGCCGTAGTTGTAATAGACCTTCACCCCGCCGCCTTCGTAGGAAAGGTCCTGCCCCAGAAATACGGAGACCGCGATATCCAGCCAGCCGTTGCCGTCTATGTCGCCCACTGCCAGCGTACCGTGGTGGTCTGTATCCTGCGATACCCAGCCGGGATTGGGATTGATCTTGTTGCTGCCGTTATTGAAGTAGATAACCACGTGCTGGTTGGCCTTGTCGTTGCCTGCGGAAACCACAAGGTCCGGGTAGCCGTTGCCGTTCATGTCTGCCAGCGCAAGGCCGGTGCCCCATTCGCCCCCCGGTCCCAAGGCAAAAGGGTTGGTGGTGAAGTCCGGCACGGCGGGGTAGGGAACGGCCATGGCGGCGGTTCCGGTATCCGGTGTTGCTGTTCCGGCATGGCCTGTTTTAACGCCCCTGCACCCTGCCGCAAGCACCACGAGCAACACAACCAGCAGGCAGAGCGTTGCCTGTGTGTATGGGCGGTGGCGGCGGTTTGGTGTGTCCGAAGCGTTCTGCCGGCCCGAGCGATACAGGCCCGGGTGATACAGGCCTGAGTGATACCAGCCAACGTGCTGCTGGTCAGTCCGATGCCTCATGAAAGCCCCCTTTCCGGCGGCAGCCGGGTACTGGTGATGCCTGCCTGCGAGGTGCAAGGCATGGGTTTTGTAAGGTATAGGCCGTTCTATGCCTCATGGCAACAGAGAGAGCTGGGAGAGCTGGGAGAGCTGCGGGAGTTGCGGGGGCGCGGCGGGGAAAGGAGCAGGGCCGCAGAGGCCGCAAATCCGCCCTGCTGTGCAGGTTGATATTCCGCACAAAATGCCTGTATAGTGCCTCATCGACGGCAGCCGAGAGTGCCGGAATCTGGCCGGAACAGGAACAGCATGATTCAGAAGAGTACCTACGCGGAGCAGGTTGTCGCCTACCTCAAGGACAAGATCCTGAATGGTGATATGAAGCCGGGGCAGCGCATCAAGGAAAGCCTGGTGGCCGCCGAACTGGAGATTAGCCGTGCTCCGGTGCGGGAGGCCCTGTTGCAGCTTATGCGCGAGGGGATCGTGGTTTCCCGTCCGCAGGTGGGCAAGTCCGTGGTGTCTCTCACGGCCAAGCAGATTCTGGACAGCTATGTGCTGGGCGGGGTGCTGGAAGGCTTTGCCCTTGCGCAGACCACGCATCTGTTCACGGATGCGGACTACGCGCACCTTGCCGGGATAGTGGCCAAGATGGGAGAGATTGCCGCAGGTTCGCGTGATGTAAGCGAGATGACGCGGCTGGACCATGAGTTTCACAACTCCATGTTTGCGAAGGTGGACAGTGAGCTGCTGGTGGAGTTTTCTCTGCGTTCCAGCCGGGGGGTTACCCATTTTCTGCTCAGCCATCACCTTAAGGCTCTCTATCCTCCCGAGGCCATATACCAGCGGCACAAGGCATTGCTGGATGTGCTGAAGGCCGGGGACGGGCTTACCATAGAGCGCTACATGCGCGACCACTACCGCGAAACGGGAGAACTGATGGCCCGGTACGGGTCCGATGTTTTTACCGGAGAAGACGCGGACTAGGGCTTTTTAGCACAGCAGGAGGGCTGCCATGCACAAACCTAAGGGGCATTTCTCCGCCCCCCTGTCCGCCTCTCATGCGGCCCTGCGACTGAGTCCGCCGCCAGCCCTGCCGCGAACTCTGACGCAAGTCCCGCCGGTAGTCATGCTGGCAGCCCTGCTGCTGATACTGCTGACGGTTGCGCCCCTTACGGGCTGCGTTTCGTCCTTCAAGGGCGAGCAGGCCATTTCCATTCAAAAGCGCGGCCTTCTCCCGCAGCAGGAAGGCGCGCGGGACTGAACCTGCGCACTGAGTCGGCGTGCTTAGCCCACCTGCTTAGCCCACGCACTTAGCCCACCCGACTAGGCGGGGCGTACTGAACCGGCTCGTGCTCGCACTGAACCGGCGTGCAGCAGGAACGCAGCCGCCCTGCGCAGGTGGAAAGGCTGCGCGCAGGCAGGCTACTTCAGCCGTTCAAGCGGGTCGGTTGCCGAAGTCTCGGCAAAGAACAATTCCTTGTCATACGGGCCAAAGTGCCTGTGGTCGCCCAGAAGCGTGAAAAACTCTATGCGGGTATAGCGTCTGAGGCGTTCTTCCGTTGCGCCGAACCGGGCATAGTAGTCTTCCTTGCGGAAGGGCTCGCGGGATTCGGTCAGGTCATAGACGGCGGCATCCGTCTCACCCCATGCGTGCAGCACCCACTGCCCGTCCGCGTGCAGCCAGCCGTGTACAATGGTGCAATCCTCGCATTCGCTCCCCACCTCTATTACCGCTTCAAACGCCTTGGGTCGAAAGTGCATTCCGTTGCCTCCTGAGTTCCGTCTTGCGAAGTATGAGTTTTTCCGAAGATATAGGATGCGTGTTCCGGTTGTCCAGCTTGGGGTGCCAGCCTTGGATGGAGGCTGCGTCCCCGCGTTTGGGGGTGGGCGCAGAGCGTTTTACGCGTGCTGCACGTGAGCCGCCGCCATGCGGGCTGCTCCCAGAGCGTTGCCCACCTCATGCCGTTCCGGAAAGACGATGTGCGCTCCCAGCCTGCGCGCCACGCCGGGCAGAAGCAGGCGGGCAGCCGCGCCTATGCCCACCATGGGCACGTTGAGCGAAACTGCCACGGAAATGAGCGGGGCACTGCCCCCCTTGCGGTCGCGTGCCGCCAGAAACGCCGCCAGACTGTCGCCTGCCTCGCGGCGGGTGACATGGCGCAGAATCGTTTCCTCAATGATGCGCTCCGCCTCTGCCAGCACGGCAAGGGAGAATTCGCGGGCATCCTGTCCGTGCACAGCCCCCAGTGCCTTTGCTGCGGCAAGGGAGAAAGCCGCGTTGCCAAGCTGAAGCCTGTCCAGCACATGCAGGGCATCCGTGGGGGTAAAGCCTGCCTCGGCTACCCGCTGGAGCCTGACCAGCCGGGTGAGGTGCTGGTCCACGGTGATCTCGGCAAGGGAGAGGGCACGCATGATCTGGCCGGGCGTGGCCGGGCCGTTTTCGGTCAGGTGGCGCAGAATGGCCTGCGCTTCCGGTGGAAGATTTGCCGGTGCTTCCGGTGCAGGCTCCTGTCTGGAAATGGGTATGATGCAGCGCGCGTTAGGGCCGTGGCCCAGCCACTGCGCCGGATCAGGCAGGTTCTGCGTCATGCACAGCGGCAGCACGCGGGCCGGACCCAGCGAAAAGGAACCGTCGCGCGCGGGCCGTACAAAGCTGTCGCCGCCCACGCCCACAGTGAACATTTCCACCGCTTCCACGTGGGTTTCCCACTTGCCTATGGTCATGCCCTGCGGGTCTATGACCGGGTTGCCGGAGCGGATGATGGTAATGTCCGTGGTGGTGCCGCCCACGTCCACAATAAGCGCGTCCTGCTCCTGAGACTGGTGCGCCCCGAACAGGGCGGTGGCGGCGGGACCGCTGGCAACGGTGGAAGCGGCCTGGCGCAGGGCTTCTTCCATGCGCATGGCGCGGGCGTCGCCGCGCACCACGAGCACTTCACCCGCAATGTCCAGTGCGTCCAGCGCGCGGCGCATACCGTCCAGAAAATCGCGCATGACAGGCAAAAGCTGGGCGTTCAGGCAGGCGGTGGTGGCCCGCTCCTTCATGCCCGCCCGCATGCTTGCCTCGTGGGAACAGAAAACCGGAACGCCGCCGGTAAGCTGAATGGCCTTGGCCACCACAAGTTCATGGGCGGGATTCACAAAGGACATGGTGCCGCACACGGCCCACGCGTCCACCTTGCCATGCAGTTCTTTCAGGCCGTCCAGCACAAAGTTGAGGCCCAGCGGTTCCTGCTCCTCACCCTGAATGGTGTGTCCGCCGGGAATGAACCGGGCTGCCGCCGCAGGCACTTCCAGCCATTGGTTGAAGCCGATGACAAACAGGCCCACATCTGCCCCCTTGCCCTCCACCAGTGCGTTGGTGGCAAGGGTGGTGGAAACGCAGGTCATGGACACGGCGGACGGCGGCACCTGCGATGCGTGCATCACCGCCTGCAGTGCGCCGCGAATACCCTCGCTCAGGTCGTAATGGGTGGTGGGACGCTTGGCGGAGGCTATAACCCGGCCCGATGCGGCTTCCGTAATGACCGCATCCGTATATGTGCCTCCGGCGTCCACGCCGATAATGTATGTCTGCGTGCTGTTCATGGCTGCTCTTGCTTGCGGGGTGCCTCAGGGGTGTCCGTACGCCCCGCCCTTCGGCCCTTTCCCGTGAATTCAGGTGTGTTGTGGTGTACCTGTCGGCAGGGCGTTTGGCAACCGCACTCAGACAGCGTGGGCGGAGGGCATTGTCGTACTCTATGCTTGAGTGAGAAATCTATCAGCAGAATCTATTTTGCGTAACTATCCCGCACTGCTACAACTTCAGATCGAATACCCTGACCCCGTACCGTCCCTCTCAACCATCAGCCGGAGGAAGACCATGAGTGCGTACAAGGAAATGTGGGAAAAGCTGAACCTGGACATCCCCGCCCATGACGGCCTGCTTGCCGTTTTGGGTAAGTTTTACGGTGACATCTATCTGTCGCAGCAGGGCCGCCTGAAGGGTATGGAATATCTGGACTTTGTGCTCAGCGAGGTGCACGGGCTGCGCGTGAAGGAGTTGCAGGACGCCAAGGCGCAGGGGCGCAAGGTTATAGGCACCTTCTGTGTCTTTGTGCCCGAGGAGCTTACCCTTGCGGCAGATGCCGTGCACGTGGGGCTGTGTGCCGGGGCGGATGCGGGTACGGAACAGGCGGAAAAGCTGGTTCCCCGCAACACCTGCGCGCTCATCAAATCCTTTATCGGCTTCAAGCTGGCGCGTCTGTGTCCCTATACCGAATCCTGTGACATGGTGGTGGGAGAAACCACCTGTGACGGCAAGAAAAAGGCGTATGAGGCATTTGCCGAGCATGTGAACATGCATGTGATGGAACTGCCCCAGACCAAGAGCGAAAGCGCCCGCGCCCTGTTCCGGGCAGAGGTGCTGCGGTATACATCCGAGCTGGAGCGGCTGACCGGAGTGACCATAACCCCGGAGCGCCTTGCCGCTGCAACAAAGGTCGTGAACGACAAGCGTCGCGCCCTGCAGCGCCTGAGCCGTCTGCGTGCGGCAGACCCGGCCCCCATATCCGGCCGGGACGCACTGCTTATCAATCAGGTTTCTTTTTATGACGACCCCGTGCGGTTCACCCAGTCCGTGAACGCACTGTGCGATGAGATGGAAGCCCGCATTGCCAAGGGCGAGGGTATTGCCCCGGCAGGCACGGTGCGGCTTATGCTTTCCGGCTGTCCCATGGCGGTGCCCAACTGGAAACTGCCGTATGTGATGGAAGGTTCCGGTGCGGTCATAGTGGGGGAAGAATCGTGCATAGGCACCCGCAATACCCGTGACCTTGTGGACGAATCGCCCGCAGACATGGACGGCATGATAGACGCTCTGGTGGACCGCTACATGCGCATAGACTGTGCGTGCTTTACTCCCAACACGGAACGGCTGGATAACGTGGTGGACATGGCAAAGGAACTGAAGGCGGACGGCGTGGTCCATTATGCGCTCATGTTCTGCCAGCCCTATGCCCACGAAGCCATGAAGGTGGAAGGCGCACTGCGTGCGGAAGGTATCCCCATGCTGGCCATGGAAACCGACTACAGCATGGAGGATGTGGAGCAGCTGAAGACGCGCGTGCAGGCCTTTGTGGAAATGGTGCGCTGACCCGTGCGGGTTGCAGGAATTGATATAGGCTCGCGGTCCATGGAGATTGTGGTCCGCGAGCGTTGTGCCCCGCACAGTTGCCATGACGGTCTGACGGACGTCCGGTCTTATGTTTGGCCGGACGCCCCGTCCGGCATTGGCTCCGGCATTGGCTCCGGCATTGGACAGGACAACAGACAAGGCGGGCAGGCTGCCGCATGGCGCACCGTGCTCCAGCGCCGCCTGCCCACCACCTTTCATCCGGTGGAACAGTGCCGGGTCCTGCTGCAGGACTGCCTGCCGCAGCGCATTGTGGCCACCGGCTACGGCAGGGAACTGGTGCAGGCGGCGGTGAACAGCCTTGCAGAGAGCGGCGTGCGTGATGGCGGGGCGGTGTCCGGTGCCGTGAGCGTGGAAACCATAACCGAGATCAAGGCCCACGCCCTGGGAGCGGCCCATGATTTTGCCCACGCCCGCACAGTGCTGGACATAGGCGGGCAGGATACCAAGGCCATTGCCCTGCTGCCGCCGCGGGCAGGAGACGCGGCATCCGGCACGCTGCCGGGCCGGGTTTCCCGGTTTGAGATGAATGACCGTTGCGCCGCAGGCACGGGCAAGTTTCTGGAGTACACGGCCACGGTGTTCCAGATGGATGTGCAGGCGTTCGGGCTGTATGCGCTGGAAGGGGATGACGCGCCGCTCATCAATTCCATGTGCACGGTCTTTGCTGAAACAGAGGCCACCTCGCTTATGGCGCAGGGCATACGCCCGCAGAATATTGCGCTGGGGCTGCACCAGTCCATTGTGCGGCGCACGGTGAACATGCTGCGGCGGGTGGGGCTGGAGTTTCCCGTGGTCTTCACGGGGGGCGTAGCCCGCAACCCGTGCATGCGTCATCTGCTGCAAAAGGAACTGGGCGCAACGGAACAGACGCTGCTCATTTCTGCTGAGCCGGATATGACCGGCGCGCTGGGCGCGGCATTGTGGGGATGTGCGGTGGCGGATGCGGAAATACGACCGGCAGGCTAGCGTTTGCCGATATCCGCCAGTCAGGGATACCGTCAGTCAGGGATGCTGTCAGTCAGGGATACCGGCAGCCTGAAAGAGCGTCCGTCTGAAAGAGGAGACAGCAGGATGTCGCCCGTGGGATACTTACTACCTGCGGGCTACGAGCGGCTGGATGCGCTGTTCGGCATGCGGCAAAGGCCGTCAGGCCATGTCGCCGCGTTCCAGCATGCTCAGGGCCATGCGCAGCTCATCGCCCAGCCTGCCCTGCACGGCGGTTCTGACCCCTTCTGTGGAGGTGGCGAACTGGCGCTGGCGTATGCTGTAGATGTTGCGGATGAACTCCGCTTCGCTGGCGGGGTTGAATCCGCCGGTTCTGCCGTAGGCTCTGGCAAATATGCGTACCGCGCCGGTGGGACCGTGGTGCACGGCGGTGGAGAACAGCACCTCCTGCATGGCGGGGCTCATGGAGTCTACATTCATGGCTTTGCTGATGGCCCGGTAGGCAGGGGAGAAGTGATTGCGGTGGATGAAGTTCTCCTGCAATTCTTCAAACCGCGCGGGCTGTGAGCGGGCTATTTCCTTCCATGCGTCGGGCATGGCCCCGGAACGGGAACCCGTGTTCGCGCTGCCGGACTGGCGCAGGCGCGAAGCCATGTCCGGGGCGTGGGTATCCAGATAATGGATGAAGGCGTCCATTGTTCCCGCGCGGGATGACATCTGGAACTTCCCGTACGATGTTCCGCCCCGCCTGTCATAGCCTATGGCGGCTATGCCCCCGTCTCCGCCCGACTCGAACAGCGCAGAGAGGGCACCCGGTTTGAACCCGGCACCGCCGTTGCGCGCAAGCCGCGTCGCTTCGGCAAATTCCCTCTGTGCCTCTTGCTCTGCCTTGCGGTAGATGCCGTATTCTTCTGTGTCGTCAATAGATTCTGCTATTTCAGGTGCTTCAGGGACAGCCGGTTCCGGCGTGCGCTGGGCCTTCATGGCATTGGCGGCGTTCACCAGTTCGGAAAGCGCGGCCCGCATGTCACCGCGCGCAGCGGCGCGGGACGATGCCTGCAACGCGCTCATGGGGTCATATGCAGAAAAGGAAGCCGTGCTCTTGTCCACGGACATGCGGATGGCGTTGCCTTCCGGCGTGGGGATGCTGCGGAACATGTTCGCCATGGGGCTTTCTTCATTGCCCATGACCTTGGTGAGGGTTGCCAGTGCCTTGACGTTGGTCAGGTTCAGTCCGCCGCTTATGGCGCTGTCTTCAGGCGTCAGGTTCTTGACCCCTTCGCCGCCGTCCAGCCCGAGCACGCCTTGCAGGACAGCGGGGTTGGTCATCTGAACCATGGGGTCGCTCATCAGCTGGGCAAACTTGCCGCCCAGAACACCGCCCAGACCGCCCCCCGGACTCCCGCCGGGGCCGCCTATGCCGGGAATTTTTCCCGCCCCAAAGCCGGTCGTCCCGCCGCCGAATACGGAGTCGGCACCGCCCTGCGAGAGGCGGTCGACGTGGGCGCTGATACGCCCTATGGCTGCGGGGTTGATGCTCATGTACGGCTCCTTGCGGCGTACAAAGCAACTCCGGTGCCGATATGGTAAAAATTCTTTTATTACGGAAGATATGACTGTGTTCGCCCGTCCGTGTCCGCCTATTTTGCAGGCGGGGTGTCGGGTCTTTGTCCCCTGCTGTCCGGCAGTGGTGGCATGCGCTGCGGGGCTGGTGTGCCGTCTTTGAGAAGCGTGCGGGCTGGTCTGTTGCAAAAAATACCAGCGCATACGCATTTATAATACACCGTATCGCTTTGTGCTGTGTAGTGTGTTTAGCATCAGAACCGCTTTGCGTAGCCGCCGTGCCGGGAACAGGCACAGCGCAAGAAAGGCCCGGGCGCGAGAGCGTGCACCATGCTGTATTGCGCCTTTGCACCGGTTCGCTGTCAAAGACAGGCACATATTCATTCTTATGCAAGGAGACAACCCGTGTTCGCCAATCTCCGTTTATCCTCCAAGCTCTACGCCGGGTTCGGCATTGTGTTGGCCCTGCTCATGGTGGTGGGCGCAACCGCCTACTTTGCCATCGGAAACGCTTCATCCGGGTTCAGTTCGTACCGGAACATGGCCCGGCAGGCCAATCTTGCGGGCCGGGTGCAGGCAGACATGCTGCTGGTGCGTATGGATGTGCGCAACTTCCTTGCCTATGGCAAGGAGGAGGATGTGCAGAAATACCGCAAAGAGATGGCGGCCGTGCAGCAAGACATGGAAGAGGCGCGTACCCTTATAACCGGCACGGATGAGCGAGCCCTGCTGGACAAGACGCAGGAGGCTATACGCCAGTACGATGTCGCCTTCGGACAGGTGGTAACGCTGGGTACCAAGATGGCCCCCATGGTCGCATCGCTCTATGCGGACGGCCCGGTCATGGAGGCGCGGCTGGCGGAGATTCTTACAACCTCTGAAAAGCAGGGGGATGTGGGGGCGGCCCTGCATGCCGGGTTTGCCATGCGCCACCTGCTGCTCATGCGGCTGCACGTGCTGCGGTTTCTGGACACGGCAGAGCAGGCGGATGCGGATGGCGTGGCAGCGCAGTATGCCCATATGCAGAAAGAACTGCAAAGCTTGCAGGGAGAACTGAATGCCGGGTCCGGTGCCGCGCAGGTGGCGGAAGTGCAGCGCGTGGCGGGAGCATACGCCGGGACGTTTGCTGCCATACTGACGGAGACGAGGGATCGTGACCGCATAGCCGCCGGGCTGGATACCCTTGGTCCGGCCATAGCCGGATACGCTGAGGAGATACGGACCATTCTGACCAATGCCCAGAATACGCTTGGGCCGGCCGTGCAGCGTGCCAACGATACGGCGACCATGATCATTCTTTCCGTGGGGCTTTTTGCAGTGGTTTTTGGTGTGCTTATCGCCTTCTGGCTGGCGCGTAATGTGCTCAGGCAGATTGGCTGCGACCCTTCAGAGATTGCGGAGATTGCCAACAAACTGGCGGAAGGCAATATGGTTCTTTCGTTCCGGGCGAACGCCATGGGCGTGTACCAGAGCATGCAGGTGATGGTTTCCAAGCTTTCCGGCATCGTCAGCGAGGTTTCTGCGGCAGCGGAGAATGTGGCTTCCGGCAGCGAGGAGCTTTCCGCCTCATCGCAAAGCCTGTCGCAGGGAGCCACGGAGCAGGCGGCGAGCATTGAAGAGATATCGTCTTCCATGGAGGAGATGAGTTCCAACATAAGCCTTACGGCGGACAACGCCCGTCAGACAGAGACCCTTGCCTCGCAGGCAGCGCAGGATGCGCAGGAAGGCGGCAATGCCGTGGCAAGCACGGTGGACGCCATGAAGCATATTGCGGAGAAGATTTCCATTGTGGAGGAGATTGCCCGCCAGACCAACCTGCTGGCCCTGAATGCCGCCATTGAAGCGGCCCGCGCGGGCGAGCATGGCAAGGGCTTTGCCGTGGTGGCGGCAGAGGTGCGCAAGCTGGCAGAGCGCAGCGGCACGGCAGCGGCCGAGATAAGCGAGCTTTCTTCCAGCAGCGTGGCCGTGGCGGAAAAGGCGGGGGCCATGCTCATGAAGCTGGTGCCGGATATCAAGCGCACGGCGGACCTTGTGCAGGAAATAGCCTCTGCCTCCAGCGAGCAGAACGCAGGGGCGGAGCAGATAAACAAGGCCATTCAGCAGCTTGATCAGGTGGTGCAGCAGAACGCTTCGGCATCGGAGCAGATGTCTTCCACCTCCGAGGAACTGGCGAGTCAGGCTTCGCAGTTGCAGGAAACCATGGGCTTCTTCCGCATTTCAGACACCGGCTATTCCCGCAGGCGCACGGTGACGGCCATTGCCTCGTTGCATAAGCCTGCCGTGACCGGAAAGCATGTTCCGCTGCCCGCAGCCCCGCGCGGACAGAAGGAGGCCCCCCGCGATACTGCCCAAGAGGCTGCAGCCGCCGGAGCAGGCATTGCCCTTTCCATGGAAGACGACGAGGCGTTTGAACGGTTCTAAGGTTTCCGGAACGGAGACAGCCCAAAATAACAAAGCCGCCCGGTTGGTCATTGACCCCGGGCGGCTTGTTGTCTGTGTGCTGAAAAAACGTGGTATACTGCCTGCGGAATACGGCAATGCCGGGGGCTACTTCCCGCTGCGGTTCATGAAATGGATAAAGCGGTTTGCCTCGTCAATGGCGGTCTGCATGTGCTGCTGGAGCGCGACAATGTCCTGCTGCAGGCGGGGGAGCTCCGCGTCCACAGTGGCGGCTGCCTCATCGTTCTGGTTGATCTTGAGGTGCAGGGTGTGCCTGCGCAGCGGTTCAAGAACCGGCGGCACAGTGTCTTCCGCACGGCGGGCGGCGCGCATCATGGTGCGGAAGGCGTCGCGGGTCTCGTTCAGGCGCTGGCGGGCGGTTTCCTGCAGGGCTTCGCTTGCGTAGCCGCGTGCTTCTTTTTCCCAGTCCGCGAAGAGGGCATCAGCCACGTCCTGCGTTTTATCCAGACTTTTGTTCAGTGTCTGCGCGCGGGAATCCACCACGTCAAAAAGGGCCTGCACGGCTTCATAGCGCTCTTTGGGGGGCTGCCCTGCCAGTTGCAGGCGGCTGGAGAATTTGTCCAGCACGGGGCCGAAATCGGTCATGGCCGCGTGCAGGGCGTTGCGGCTGTCTTCCGAGCGGTCAACGAGAATCTGGCGTTTCTGCACCCCCACCATCTCCATGGCACCGTAATAGGCTTTCTGGCATCCTGCGGTGGCGGCGAGCATCACCATGATCAGAATGGCAACGGCGGGCCGCAGCACGCGTTTTTGGGCAGCTGTATGCGTCTTTGTGTTCATCAGGGAAAGTTCTATGAAATGCTTCATGGCGTTCTTCTGCCTTGGCTGCTTGGGGTTTCCGGTTACTTGTCAAGGAAGGGGTTGGGGCGTTCCACCACGGTCTTGCCGATGGGCGCAAGGCAGATGGTGGCCAGTTTGAGGTGCTGGAATCCGAACGGTATGCCGATGATGGTGATGAAGCTGAGCAGGGCCGCGACAAGGTGCCCGATGGCGAGCCACAGGCCGCAGAGAACAAACCAGATAACGTTGCCCACAAGGCCCAGTGTCCCGGTGCCTATGTCGGCCTGCCCCGTGACGAACTGGCGGCTGACCACTTCCTTGCCGAAGGGCCACAGGGCGAAAGTGCCGATGACGAAGCACGACTTGGCCCACGGTATGCCGATGATGCTGACAACCATGATCAGGCCGGCAACATACCATCCCAGCCCCATGGCAATGCCGCCGAGAACAAGCCAGAGGATGTTGAGAATAACTTGTATCATATGCTGCATCCTTTGTTTGCCGCCGCATGGGCGAACAGGTACCGCTTCCCTCACCGTATCATCTTGCACAGCCTGCGGAAAAGGACTTTTTGCGCAGTCCCTTGGCGGATATGTGTTCTTTCGTTCCGTAGGGGGTCAGCGGATCTCCCGTGTGGTGCTGAACAATATTTTGGGAAACCGCTCCACGGCAGATTCCAGCTTCCACGGGTTGGGCGCAAGGTAGGCAAGGCATCCTTCCGCGTCTATGGCCAGGTCGCTGCGGTAGTAGTCTGTAAAGTCGTCCAGCGCGCGCTTGTCTTCGCTGTGAATCCAGCGGGCCGTGGTTACGGAAACCGGCTCGTACAGGGCGTTCACCGCGTACTCGTGCAGCAGCCGGTGTACTATGACATCAAACTGCAGCATGCCCACGGCGCCTAAAATGTAGTCGCTGTTGCTGATCGGGCGGAAAAGCTGCACCGCGCCTTCTTCCGCCAGCTGCTCAAGGCCTTTTTGCAGCTGCTTGCGCTTCATGGGGTCTTTGAGCTGCACCCGGCGGAAGTGTTCCGGCGAAAAGTTGGGAATGCCGATGAACTTGAGCGGTTCCTTATCCGTGAAGGTATCGCCAATCTTGATGGTTCCGTGGTTGTGAATGCCTATGATGTCGCCGGGAAAGGCTTCTTCTATGCCTGTTCGGTCCTGCGCCATAAAGATGGTGGCGTTGGCGATGGTAAAATCCTTGCCCACGCGGTGGTGCTTCACCTTCATGCCGCGCGTGAACTTGCCGGAACAGATGCGCATGAAGGCGATGCGGTCCCGGTGGTTCTTGTCCATGTTTGCCTGAATTTTGAAGACCACGCCGGAAAACTCGTCTTCGTAGGGCGATACGTCGCGCGTGGTGGTGGGGCGCGGCTGCGGAGGCGGAGCCAGTTCCACAAAGGAATTGAGCATTTCCTGCACGCCAAAGTTGTTTATGGCGGAGCCGAAGAACACAGGGGTCTGCTCGCCCTTGCGGTAACGCGCCAGATCAAAGGGAGTGCCCGCGCCTTCCAGCAGTGCCAGTTCCTCGCGCAGCTGATGCACCTGTTCGCCCAGAACATCGGTAAGGCGGGGGTCGTTAATATCCTTGAAGATGTCGCCCTTCTGCACCTTGCCGCCATGGGTGGCGCTGAAGAGGTGCAGTTCGTGCTTAAGGATGTTCCATGTGCCCCGGAAGGTGGAACCCATGCCTATGGGCCATGTGAGCGGCACGCATTCTATCTTCAGCCGCTCTTCTATGTCCGCCATAACGGCAAAGGGGTCCAGACCGTCGCGGTCCAGCTTGTTGATAAAGGTGATGATGGGCGTGCTGCGCAGGCGGCACACGTCCATGAGTTTAAGGGTCTGGGTTTCCACGCCCTTGGCCACGTCTATGACCAGCAGGCCGGAATCCACGGCGGTGAGCACGCGGTAGGTGTCTTCGGAAAAGTCCTGGTGGCCGGGGGTGTCCAGCAGGTTTATCTCGTAGCCGTTGTATTCAAACTTCATGACCGAGGAGGTAACGGAAATGCCGCGTTCCTGCTCCATGGCCATCCAGTCCGAGGTGGCGTGGCGCGCCGCTTTGCGCGACTTAACCGTTCCGGCCATCTGAATGGCGCCGCCGTAGAGCAGCAGCTTTTCCGTGAGGGTGGTCTTGCCCGCGTCCGGGTGGCTTATGATGCCGAAGGTGCGGCGCTTGTCCACTTCCCGCTTGAGTTCCTTGTTCATATCCCGATCCTTGAAAAATATCGTCGGCACGAGGGCGAAAACCCCCGCGCAAAGGCTTCCGGTTATGCCTTAACGCGGTGGCGGGGTCAATACGGGCGTATGCCTCTATACGTCCCGGCAGGAATACCCAAGGGGCGCATGCTGTTGGACTGCCGGGGGCAACTTCGGCAGACAGAGCAGAACGGCCCATCCCGCACTCCGCGCACGCGGCATGTGGGAAGGGCCGTTTTTTCTGGCGGTATGCCCCGGTCAGCGTAACGCTACCCTATGGGCCGTATGTCAATGGTAGGATACAACCCTTCCGCGTCGCCGTCCGCATAGGGCTGGATGATGTTGAAGGTAAGATACTTCATGTTCTGGCTGTGGCCCTTGCTGACCTCATCGTGCCCGTCCCAGAACGCGCCGTTCTCCTGCAAGATGTGGTCTATCCGGTCACGGAATCCGCGCACGAAACCAGCCGCATCACCCCGGAAGGTCATGCGTCCCATGCGCACATCGCCGCTGCCTGTTGCAAGTTCGTCCAGATCGATGGAGTTTTCCTCCAGATCCGCCGCCCGCCGGATGATGCCCCAGACCAGCCTGTTGGCAGGAACGTGCACCGGCTCTTCCAGGTCTATGATGGTGTGCGGCATGACAATGCAGTCGCGCCCTATGGTCAGCGGGGCTTTTGCCGTGCCGTGCAGGAAGCAGTTAAAGCCCACGAAGATGTGCTCCTCCAGATGCGTGCCCACAATCTTGGCTCCGTGCGCCGCCACGCAGCGCGGCCCGAGCACGGAATCGATGATGTAGCACTTTTCCTGCGCGTTGGAACCGGTGTGCAGGATGGCGTTCTCCAGATACGCGCGCTGGGCAACCAGCACGTTGTTGGCAATGCTGGTTTCGCCGCGCTTAACGGCATAGCGGCTGACAAACGACCCGGCACCGGCGGGGTACACTCCCTGCCGCGCGGAGGCGAAGAGCCCGGCAAAGGCGTCTTCGTAGGGTTCCGCAAAGTCTATGAACAGGCCTTCCGGTGCTTCTCCCTCTTCATGACGGATGTATCTGTCCAGCACGGCGGGGTCATAGGTGTAGCGGAACTCCCACGCGCCGCCGGACCGCAGCAGAATGGTGCCGGGCGGGAAGGATTCTGCCCGCACTTCGCCTGCCAGCACGTAGGCAAAGTGCCCGATGACGCAGTTGTGCACGCAGGTAAGGTCCACGGTGCCGAAGGTGCCGATAAAGCTGCCCTCTATGGGCGCGCCGTGAATGTTTGCATAGGGCATGGCAACGGTGTTGCGGATGGGGAACTCCTCCGGCGATTCCGGCGAATGGGAATTGCTGTGCACGAGGGTGGTATCCAGAAAACTGTTGCGGATGGTGATGATTTCATCGTGGTACAGGGGGATGCGAATGTCGTCTATCTCCCATATCTGTCCCTTTTTCTTCAGTTCGTCGCCGCGTATATCGCTACGCATGAGCACGGAATGGCGCACCTTGCAGCGGCCGAGAAAGTAGCTGCCGGAAAGGCTGGAGTTGTCAAATTGCAGGTGGATGGGATGATAGGTGCTCAGGCCGTAGCAGGCAAAGGAGCACCCGCCGTAGCGGTATTCCGCCATAACGCGCACGTAGGGGCGTACATCGAACCCGAGGCTGCGCAGATTTACGTTCACACGGTCTATGATGCGTTCAAGCAGTTGGCCAAAAAGCTTCATGGAGTTCTCCTTGTGTTGAGCGCTGCCCGGTGCGTGGTGGTGTATCAGCAGGCACAGGAACGAAGGCACGGGACAGCGTGTAACGGGAGAGTATATCCGGTTTTGCGCTCCGGTCAACGAAGACGCAACGGCACTTGTGGAAAAAAGAGTGCTCACCTCAGCAAAAGAAATAAGCCCCCGGAACGCACATGTGTTCCGGGGGCCGTGATCACGGGGATGCGGCGATGAAGCGCCTAGTGCGCTCCGCCTCCCACCAGCCCGGAGGCGGCGAGGGAGAGAACCAGCACTTCGGCCACCACAAAGAAGGTGTAAGCCCTGTCCTTGCAGCGCAGATAGCCCGGAAGGAGCACCAGATAGCAGACAATGGTGAGCAGGGCCAGAAGCGCCAGCCCGAAGAAGTTCATGTAGTCGCCTTTGCCCATGAGGACAAACCAGCTCCATCCCTGCGGGGAGCCGGTGGCGGCAAGGTACTCATGCACACCGTGGTGCCAGTTGGCGACAACAGTTTCAATGGGCACATGCGGGGTGAACACACCCAGCACGTAGAGAATGTACGATATGATCATGAGCAGCAGGCCGGAGTATGCGCCGATCTCAAGGATCTTTGCGTAGAGCATCTGCTCGGGAGTGGCCTTGCTGGAGAGGTCGCAGTTTGCTGTATCGTTTGTCATGTTTGCCTCCATTAACCCATGATTCCCAGACCAAGGCCCTTATCCAGAGCCTTGAAGCCAGCGAAGAAGAGAACGCCTATGACCATGTAGCGGATAAACGTGGGCTTGGCGATGGCAAGCAGGCGCACACCCACAAAAGAACCGGCCATAAGGCCGATGATGGACGGAATGGCCATGAGCGGAATAACGCAGCCCTGATTGAGATAAATCCATGCTGCCGACGTATCGGTGATGGAGAGCAGGAACTTGGATGTGGCAACGGAAACCTTGAGCGGTGCGCCCATGAGCAGGTTCAGCACGGGAACGTTTGCCCAGCCCGCGCCAAGGCCGAACATGCCCGCCATAAGGCCGATGACGATGAACAGCAACAGGCCGGGCAGGGTGCGGTGGGTTTTCCAGTGGAATTCCTTGCCGGTGGCCTGATCTTTATACAGGCCTTCAATGCCCAGCGCGTGACCTATGGCGTCCTGCTTGGTCACCACGGGGTAGTCGGAGTTTTTGGAGCAGAGCAGCAGCACGGCAATACCCATGATGGTGGCACCAAGGGCTGTCTGCACATAGCGCGGATCAAGCGCAGAAAGATACAGGCCGAGCACGGCACCCACAATGGCGCATGACGATGCGATGAGTGCCACAGGCAGGGCCAGCCGCAGGCTGGCGAGGTTGCGCTTCAGCAGTCCGGGACCGGCGGCAAGGGCACCCGCAAGGGCGACCATAAGGCCGGCTCCGCGCACGAAGTCGATGTGGAACGGGAAAAAGCCCGAGACAAGCGGCACGTAGAGCACGCCGCCACCCACGCCCGCCAGCACCGCAATGATGCCGAGGACGAAACAGAATACCAGGAGCACGAGCGGCCAGAACCACCACGGTTTGCCGTCGCCACCGGGAACGACACCCGCTTCAGCGGCAGCGGATGCCATGGCGGCCACGGGGGACGTGAAAACGAGCACGGCCACCCACAGCCAAAGGTTGGTGATGAGCTTCAGAACGTTTTTCAGCATGATTTCCTCGCATGACAAAGTTGACCCTAACCCAGGTCAGTTACTACATACCCTTCGCCTAGAAGAATGTGAAAAATATGTCAATGTGTAATAATTTTATTAATGGATTCCATTTATATTTTTAATACATAAAAAGTCACAATGTTTTAAGCATGTTGCCGGGTGTGAACGGCTGATAGGTCATGGTGCGCCTCTACGTACCTGAAGCGAATCTTGCGAAAAGTGTGGTCCTGTCAAAGAAAGAGCGGGACAGAGGGACAGAAAAATGAGTGCCGCGGGTGAAGTAAGCGGGAGAGAATGTGCGGTTCGCCGTGCAGGAGGAGGCGGAGCGTGAGGCGGAATGTGAGCTGAAGCGTGGAGTGGTTCAGAAAGAAGCCGGGCCGCGCGGCAGATGCCGCGCGGCCCGAACAGACGTTGCTATTTGGGAATTATGGGATGGTGCGCGGATTCGTACATGGTCATCTCGCGCGTGTGGCATATGCAGTTGTCTCCCCTGCCCAGAGGTCCGGCAAGGTTCTGGTACTGCAGGGGGATGATGTTGTTGCGTTCTTTGCCGTAGGCGTTTTCCGCCGGATACAGGCCGTGGGTGGGGCCGTGGCAGGCCTGACACATCATGGCGGCCATGTCGTCCTGCTTTTCGCTGTACAGTTGGGAAGGATCGGCTGTCCACTGGTGGGCGGCAGAGGCATCCGCCCCCGGCGTGGTGAAGAAGTCGTGGCAGGCCATGCAGTCCGGCTCACTGGTCCACGCGGTGCGGGCCATGACCTCATCCAGCGAGGCAGCCCTGCGGGGGATAAGGTAGGTCATGAGCTTGTCCGCCCCTTGTTTGCCTTCTTCCTTTTCCCTTTTGAGCAGGCCAAGGGCATGGTCTTCCAGCGTGCCGTGGCAGTTCATGCAGGTAAGCCCCTTGGCCGCGTGCACGCCGCGCATACCCTGCGTGATGGAATTGCGGGCGGCGGGGTGGCAGCTCTTGCAGCTGCGGTCGTCCTTTTCGCCCAGATAGTTGGCGTGCCAGCCGTGCACGGCGGCGGAGAAGCCGATGAGCTCTTCCTGCCCTGCGGTACCGAGCTTGGCGGAGCCGTGGCAGCTCTGACAGAGCACCGGGTTGCCGGAAGCGGCGCGGGCCACAAGGTCTGAGCGGCTTATCTTGTCGTGCGCGGCAAGGATATTGCGCGCGGTCAGGTCAGACATGCCCGTTTTGCCCTGCACGCGCCATTCGCCGTCATGGCAGTTGCGGCAGCCCCACTCCGTGGAAACAGGCAGGGGCACGCGGGTGGATGCCAGCAGTTCGCCGGAGGCATCGCGCGCCTCCACGGTGACCAGCGGGTAGGGATTCACGGAGCCGTCGTCATTGTAGGGCATGGCGGCAAGACCGTTCACCTCGAACAGGCGGCGGCCCTCGTCCACGGCAAACGGCCCCTCTATGGGAGCACCGGGCATACCGCCGGGGGCAATGCCGGTGTTTCTGGGCACATCCGTCCCGAACTGGGCCTTGGCCACATCCCAGAACCGCACATGGGCTGCTGGGTCTGCAAAGCCTTTTTCCATGCTGTACGTGAGCGTTACATCCTCTGTAACCAGCTCCGGCGAATCGCCCCGGCGTACCAGCTGGGCACGCACGGTCATGCCGGGAGCCTGCATGGTAAAGTGCTCAAAGTTGTCCGCTAAGGTGGTCATGCCCATGGTGGCCCATGCCACCAGCACATATTCCGCCTCGTGCCTGTTAAAGCCGGGCAGCAGCGTGGCCATGGCCTGCGGGGCAATGGCGGGGCCGGAAGGATCGCGCTTGTGTATGGTCTCGGTGATGTAGGCGGCCAGAGCCATGCGTTCTTCATCGGTGCCCATGAAGGGGGGCATAAAGGTGCGCAGGCGGCCCTGTCCGGCCAGTTGCGCCTCCAGCCCGTATTGGGTGAGGGCGGCTGTGCGGGTATCTGCCGAGAGCATGGGCCCGCCGATGCTGTGACAGGCAAGACACTGCAGGCGGTAGAGTTCCTTGCCCGCGTCCACCATGTTCTCCGGGGTGACGGTGCGCAGGGTGACCCAGCGGGCCACGCTGAGCGCGCCTTCCTCGCGGATACGCTCCGTTTCCGCTACCTTGACCGAGTTGGACCACGTGTGCCCGTGGATGAGATAGGGGCGGCGGCCCGCCTCGCGTATCCATTCAAAGGTGCCTATGTGGACCAGCCCGGTGAGCACCAGCACCCACACCAGCCCGGTGCGCAGCACGCGGGCGCGCATCCGGACAACCAGCAGCCCGCCGAGGATGATGGCAATGGTGATGGGATAGAACAGGCGCACCAGTTGCGGGGTTTGCGCCGACTTTTGCACCACCATGCTGAACTGCGGCTCCGGTAGGGCAAAGACATACCACAGGCCGGAAGGCACCATGATGAGAAAGGGCACGGCTATCCAGCGCACGGCGTAGCGGACCATGCTTTCGCGGTCATGGGGTTCTTGTATGCGGATGGCGGTGACCAGCGCAAACAGGCCCGCGCCCATAAGACAGATGGAACCGCGCAGAAACAGCGAAGGCCAGAAGGTGGGATTGAAGAATCCGTCCCAGAAGCGGCCTGTGTGCAGCCACTGGCCGGGGGTGAGCATCATGGTGATTATGCCGTTGATGACGAACAGCGAAAGGAAGGCAAAAAGGAAATAGAACCAGCCCAGCACAAGGTGGTCACGCCGGTTCATCTGGTTGAAGCGGTAATGGTAGAGCAGAAGCGCCACTATCTCGCACAGGAAAAAGACCCATTCTATGGCCCAGCCGAACCCGAAGCTGTGTACCAGCGTGGAAGTGGCGGCCGGGGAGAGCAGGCCAATGGTGAACCAGATGCCCACGCCCGTCATGCCGCCCGCCACCATGGTCAGCAGCAGAAAGAATTTGGTGTGGCGTTTCACGTAGTTCAGGATGGCCGGACTGTTTTCGCGGTAGGCCTTGTGTTCCGTAAGCACGAGGAACAGGCCGCCGCCCACGGCAAAGTGGGCGATGAACACATGGAAGACGGCCATGACGGCGATGATAAAGCCGCCGGAGAGAGCGGGAATCCACCAGATCGGATAATCCATGCTATTCCTCCTTGTTCCGGCGGAACGCCAGCCGGACCATGAACCAGATGCACCACAGGCCCGCCGCCAGAATGACCGCGAACAGCACCATGGGGGAGTAGTCCGGCTGCACGGGCAGGTCGCGCACCGAGAAGTAGGGAGCCAGATAGGCTGCGCGGACCAGTGCGCGCACCACAGACATGGCCAGCACGGTGCAGGCCAGTGCCACGGCGGTGGGTAAAACGCGGTTGCGCACGCTGTAGTGCAGGGTTATGGCCACGCAGACCAGCGCAATGGCGAAGGCTCCGGTATGGAAGGTGGAGGCACCCAGAAAGAGCTGCCGGATTTCCAGCGGCAGAGAACCGAGGAACGCGCTGCCCACCAGCAGTTGTGAGGCGGTGCCCACGGTAAACCACATCATGCCGAAGCGGATATGGCGGCCGGCTTCATCCGGCGTTACGGTGCCCCTGCGCAGGCGGTGGTCGAACAGCAGGGCCAGCGTAAGGCCCCCCACGGCCAGCGCGGCCACCATAAAATGCAGATAGCGGGGCAGCAGCGCGGGGTCGCCAAGGTTGAGCATGGTGCCGCCCATGGTGCCGCCTGCGGGGTTTTCCGGCGTGCCGAAATAGGCCAGCCATGCCTCCGGGCGAAGCATCATGGTCATGTTGTTGGAAAAGATAAAGCCCATGAACAGCAGCACGGCGCAGACCATGGCAATAAGCCAGCGGCTGTGCGTCCATGCATCATATTTATACTGGAAGAGATACATGCCGTAATAGGCGGCGATGGCGAGAAAGACCACAGAGAGCCAGTATGCCGCCATGAGCACGGAACTGGTGTAGAAGAACTGCCCGTACAGCATCTGCGCGAACAGGAGCGGTGCCACCCCGAAGTTCACCGTAAGGGCGAACAGTGTGGGCAGCGCGTGGGAAAGCTCACGTACCGCAGCGTCCGAGCGGTAGCTCAGGGAGCGTACGGCGCAGACAAAGGCCCCGCCCGCAACCGCGTTCATGAGCAGTATGTGGGCAGTAAACGTGAGAACCAGCAGCGATTCCAGCCATCCCCAACTGACAGGTATGGCATCAGGCGGAGGAATGAGTCCGGCAGGCGACATGGTGACTCCTTTGTCAAGGTAATGGAACATACCCCTTGTAAGTGGTTGTGTACATTTGCGCAAGTATATCTGCGCATCTGCTTGTCATTTCACGCCAAAGAGGATAGGTGCCGCTGCATGCCGCCCGGTTGCGGGCTATGCGCAAGGCGGCAAATGGCGGCTATGCGCTGCCCGGTTTTCTTGGTACGGTGTGGTGTTTAATCATTGCGCCGGTGGGCAGATACGGTTCACGCTTTGTGCACCAAGGCGGCGGTTCACGCGCGGCGGCAAGATGACCGGTCGCGTGAGCCCAAAGACGGGATGCCATGACAATACTTCTGTTTGATATAGGCAACACCAACGTGAAGATGGGGCTTGCCACGGCAGCGGGTGTGCAGACTTCGTACGTGCTGCCCACTGATCAGGATCAGACTGCGGACTCCATGGGGCTGCGGCTGCTGGATGCCCTGCGTCACGCGGGGGTAGCGCCGGAGCAGGTGGAGGCGTGCGTGGGCAGTTCGGTGGTGCCCAGTCTGGACCCGCTTATGCGGGAGGCATGCTCCCGGTATTTCGGAAAAAAACTGCTGCTTGCCCCGGGAGATATTCCCGTGCCGCTGGAAAACAGATATACTCATCCGGAGCAGGTGGGGGCAGACCGCCTTGTGGCGGCGTATGCCGCGCGCAGGCTCTATCCGGGGCCTCGCTCGCTCGTTTCCGTGGATTACGGAACGGCCACAACCTTTGACTGCGTGCAGGACAACGCCTACCTCGGCGGACTGATCTGTCCGGGGGTAAAGTCCTCTGCGGGGGCGCTGGCATCGCGCACGGCCAAGCTGCCGCGCATAAGTCTGGAAGTGGCGGAAGACATGCCCGTGGTGGGGCGGTGTACCTCAACCAGCCTGAACCACGGCTTCATTTTCGGCTTTGCTTCCATGACCGAAGGCGTGTGCGTGCGGTTGCGCACCGTGCTGGAAGGCCCCATGGAGGTGGTGGCAACGGGCGGATTCGCCGTGTCCATCGCCCGTGTGGCCACGTGTTTTGACCATGTCAGGCCGGACCTGTTGCTGGAAGGCCTGCGGCTTTTATATACGGAAAGCGGAACAGGACAATAACCGTTGGCGGCCCATGGCCGCGAAACGGCAGAACGGGCGGCGCAGCCGTCCACAAGGAGAGAGCAAATGAGCAGCACCATCGTTTCGGTATGGGCGAGAGAAATTCTGGATTCGCGCGGCAACCCCACGGTTGAGGTGGAAGTTTCGCTGGAGTCGGGCCATTCCGGCCGCGCCGCCGTGCCTTCCGGGGCTTCCACCGGCACCCGCGAGGCACTGGAACTGCGCGACGGTGACAAGAGCCGTTACATGGGCAAGGGCGTGGAAAAGGCCATTGCCAACGTGGTGGGCGAGCTTGCGGAAGCGGTCATCGGCCTTGACGCTACCCGGCAGGTGAATATCGACAATATTCTGCTGGATGTGGACGGCACGGAAAACAAGGACCGCCTCGGTGCCAACGCCCTGCTCGGCGTTTCCATGGCCACCGCACGCGCCGCTGCCAGCTTTCTCGGCCTGCCGTTGTATCAGTACCTCGGCGGCGTAAACGCCAAGGTGCTGCCGGTGCCGCTCATGAATATCATTAACGGCGGCGAACATGCCCCCAACAATTTGGATATTCAGGAATTCATGATCATGCCCGTGGGCGCGCCCACCTTTGCCGAGGCGCTGCGTATGGGTACGGAAACCTTCCACAGCCTTAAAAAGCTGCTGGCCAAGGACGGCCACGTTACCTCCGTGGGTGACGAGGGCGGCTTTGCCCCCAATCTGGAAAGCCACGACATGGCGTTCCAGTACATCCTGCGCGCCATTGAAGAGGCAGGCTACGTGCCGGGACGGGATATTGCCCTTGCCATAGACGCCGCCGCTTCCGAATTCTACAAGGACGGCAAGTACGTGCTGGCGGGCGAGAAGAAGACCCTTTCCTCTTCGGAAATGGTGGATTACCTTGCCGACTTTGCCAAAAAGTACCCGCTCATCTCCATTGAAGACGGCCTTGCCGAGCAGGACTGGGACGGCTGGCGCATGCTGACGGAAAAGCTGGGCGACACCGTGCAGATAGTGGGCGACGACATCTTCGTGACCAACCCGGACATTCTGGCGCGCGGCATTGACGAGGGCGTGGGCAACTCCATCCTCATCAAGCTGAACCAGATAGGCACCCTGACCGAAACGCTGGATACCATAGAGATGGCCAAGCAGGCTGCCTATTCCACCGTTATTTCGCACCGCTCCGGCGAAACCGAGGATCATTTCATCGCCGACCTTGCCGTGGGGCTGAATGCCGGGCAGATCAAGACCGGCTCACTCTGCCGCAGCGACCGTCTTGCCAAGTACAACCAACTGCTGCGCATTGAGGAAGACCTTGATGACGACGGCATCTACTTCGGCCCCTTCATGGCGGCCCACTTCGGCCTTTCCGACGACGAATAGGCCCTTACGGAAATAAAAGAGAAGAGGCCGGGCAGCACACGCTGCCCGGCCTCTGATTTTTCGGGAGGAAAGAAAAGGCTAGGGATTGCCGTTCAGGCCGGGGTTCTTTTCGCCCACGGCGTTGTACAGGCGGGCGATAGAGATCATGTAGTCGCCCTGCGCCTTGGTCAGCGAAGCCTCTGCGGAGGAGAGGTCTGCCTGAGCGTCCAGCACGTCGTTGTTCGTGCCCACCTGTGCCTGATACCGTGCAAGGGCCATGCGGTAGGCTTCCTGCGCGGAATCCACGGTCTTCTGCGCAACCTTTATGCGCTTGGCCGCTTCGCCTATGCTCAGGTGGCGCGACTTAATCTCGTACAGCGCTTCCTGCCATGTGTTGGCTTCTTCCGCCTTAAGCTGGGCTATGGTCTGCTTGGCCTGCTGGGTGGCGTAGTAGGTGGTTCCCCACGAGAACAGTTCCCATGAAACGGTTCCCTTGGCGTACCAGCTGCTGAACTCGGTAGAGGCAAATTCGCTTCCGTCCACCCTGGGGTGGTCGCCCATCCTGGACCAGTTGAAGGATGCGGAGGCATGCGGATAGAAGTCGCTCTCGCGAATCTTCAGATCCTTTGCGGCAATCTCCACGGCCTTGCGCGCAATGAGCAGGTCGGGGCGGTTGGAGGCGGCCACGTCAAGGCTGGATTCCAGATCCAGAGGCGTGGGAATGAACGTAAGTTCGCCCTTGTAGTCCACATCGGCCTCAAGGGGCAGGTTGAGCAGGGTGTTCAGGCGCGCGTGCTGTGTCTCCAGCGCGTTCTGGGCCTGAAGCTGCGAGTTTTCCGCATCAGAAAGCTGCACTTCGGCGCGCAGCACGTCTATGCGGGGCTGCAGGCCAACATCGTAATAGGCTTGCGTTACCTGCAACTGCGAGGCAAGGCGGTCTACGGTGGCCTGTGCGCTGCGTACGTTCTCGCGCGCCACGAGCAGGTTAATAAAGTTCTCCTGCACGTTCAGGATGAGGCTGAGCTCGGTGAGATTTTTAGCCAGCTCGGCACTTTCCTTGGTCAGTTCCGCCTTCTGGTAGGTGGAAAGCAGGTTGAACCCGGTAAACACCGGCTGCGTGACGGACGCGGTGAGCGTGTAGTAGTCGTCGTCAGAGATGGGATTCTGCCGGGTGTTTTTCTTGTGGTCGTTGTATGTGTAGCTGTAGGTGGAACTCAGGCTGGGGCCGAACGCGCCCCGTGCGGCCTTGCGGCCCTCTTCCGCACCCAGAGCGGTGGCGCGGGATGCCTCTATGCTCGGGTTGTCAGCAAGCGCCTTGCGGACAGTGGCCTCAAGGTCGTAGGTCATTTCGGCATGGGCACTGACGGGCAGGGCCAGAGCGAGCAACAGAAGGGGGATGAATATTCGCCTGCGGGCGGCTGCGTACATATGAAAAACTCCTTGGTGGCATCATGCCTTCCGCGTTGGCGGGGAGTGACATGAGCCGATGGTGAACACGGGTATGGTAGCTACTCCCATTCCTGTAATACCTTTCCGCTCCGGTATCAAGCGCGGGAAACACTTAACGGTTCTTAAGAAAGCGGCGGTATGCTGTCGGCGTACGCGCCGCCTTGCGATGTGCGCATGAGGCGTGCCTGCATGGTATTCGAGAGGTAGTGGGTTCAACCCCTTTCATCTCAATCAAGCGAATTTAAGCGGTTAGGTCGAAAGACGTAACCGCTTTTTTAGTTGTCATTGGATGTCTGTTGAATGTCGGTGATTGCATAAGCATCAATTAATTCTTCGACTTCATCAAGGTATTCAGTTTTCTTGAGCCCGAGCTTGCTCATCTCAGATCGTATTTGGGAAGGAAAATCGTAAGTCTTGTATATCTTGGCGAGGTCTGATTTTTGCTTGTCATCTAGCATGGCAGGGTTAATAGAAGGTAGCTTGGGCAATATTATGTGCGGGTTCATGCTGATTCTATCAGGTTGGCAGCCAGTCTCAATCCAAGCGAATGGTTCCATTTTTATAGTTACTCCAGACTCATGATTCAGTACCGTGCCATCTTGGTGCGAGTAATTTAAAGTGGTTAGAGTACGGAAGAGAGGGTCGTGAGGGGAGCGTTCTCCATATACGAGCTCAAGGCAGGCTCGGAATCTAACAGCGCTGTCGATATCGGACTGAGCTTCCTTCTTGGTAAATGATTCTGGTGTATTTGATGGTAATCCATATCTGTCAAGTGAAACAAATTGTGCTCTTTGCTTGCGAATATCTCTTTTTTTCTTAACAAGATAATCTTTTTTTATTTTTTCAAAATTACTTCTGACAGATTGCTGGATATTGAAATGATAATTAGAAAATGTTAAATAAGATTCTGATGCGTGGCGTATAAATTGCCATGTTAAATTTTTCATAGCTACCGCCATGGCTTGTTTTTTTCATGCCTTTTTATACCATCGTATATCTCTTTATCCCATCTTTGATTTTGGGAACAAATCTCCAATATCATGGATTTGGCAAATTCTTCTTCAGAAAGTATTGCTAGGGAAACTGATCTTGCATAGTGTTCGTGATCATATAAAATATTAGATTCAACTAACAGGTTGTTTCCATTGTTGTAACACAGCCGGCTTGTATTTCTTAAGTTTGCAGCGATTTGGTCATCAAAGGGTGGGAAACTGGTCATTGCTACCTCCCGACGGTGAGCGCTATGCGCGAAGATTAATTCAGATTTAACTCACCTTAGCAGTGATAACAACGGAAGTTTCTTCATGGAGGCATCTGCTAGTTAGGTCCCCCCCCCCCCCAATAACGCTCCTGAAAAGCAGCAATCTCCCGCCCCGCCCCCATAAGCAGATACAGCATGCAGAATCCGCGCTACCTCTCCTCCTTCCCATGCCACACCCGCAACACATACACCACCTCACCTTTTGCCAGATAGCGGATGGCATACCGCCCGAAAACAAATTCCCGCACGCCTTCCAAGTCTTCCAGCGGATGCCCTATGTGGGAGAAGCCCGCGAAGCGGTTGATGGCTGATTTCAGGTTAAGGGCGATAGTCCGGGCTGCGTCTATGTCGTGCTCGGCAACGAACTCGTAAAGGCGTTTCAGGTCTTCCACGGACTCCGGGGAAAATCTTATTTGCATTCCGGTGCGCCCTTCAGAATGGCGGGAGCAGAATCAGTGCCCCACGTATCCATCCATGCGAAAACGTCATCTCCGGCAACGAAGCGGCCCGCTTCAATGCTCTCTATGGCCTGAAGCGTTTCCTCGCGCCGGGTCTGCTGCTCCCTGTGCCTGCGCACGTAGTCGGACATGAAATCGCGTAAGAGTTTGCTGGCGTTTTGCCCATGGCTCTTGGCGGCTGCCTCGAATTGTTCCTTGAGCTGAGAATCAACCCGTGCGCGTATCGTTTCCTGCATGGCGAATCTCCTTTGTAGCTACAATATGCTACGAAGTGCGGGCTGTAAAGGAGGGGGCTATCGTCATGAGGGTCGTCCATGGCCGGGAATCACACACTGAATATCCCCGGTCGGCAGATGTTGCCAATTACCCGCTTCTTGCCTTCGCCGTTTCTCACATCTCCGAGGAATACCAAGACAAGCAGTCCGGCAGGGGGATGGCATTCAAGGGGGCATGTGCTGCCCGTCGTTTTCGGCAAGCCTTCCGGGAAGAACGTCCGCAAAGCCGGTTCCTGTGCCTGCCTGTTGTGCGTGCGCTCCCATAGTTACGGCCCTGCCGTGCGTGTTGCTGTTTCGTTCCGGTAATATTTGGGGTACACAGAGGTCGAGCCCCGCAGGATGGTGCAGGTTGTGCCATGCTCGGGCGAGTGACATTCCAAGAGTAAGGAGTTTGCCATGCCCGGAGATTTATGTACGCGCTTTACCCGTTGCGCAGGGCTGTGCGCCTTCGCGGTGGCAGTATGGTGGGGCGCAGCAGTAACCATGGCGGGAACCGCAAAGGCATCGGACGCGCCGCAGGGGCCGCCGCCTTCTCCGGTGGTTACGGCGCAGGCGCGGCTGGGCAAGGCCGCTCTGCAAAACGTGTTCATCGGGACCATTCGGTTTCCCGAAGTATCCGAGGTGGCTGCCTCCGTGGCAGGCAGGGTGGAGCGGATAGCCTTTGAGGAAGGGGATTCTCTGAGCGCCGGACATGTTATGGTGGTGCTGGATACCGACCTGTTGACCAAGGCGTTGGAGTCTGCTTCGGCACAGCACGCGCAGACCCTGACGGACCTTGAGAGTGCGCGGTTGGAATTTGCCCGCATGGACACACTCTACCGCTCCAAATCGGTTTCGGAAAAAGAATTTGACGAGGCGCGGCTGCGTATGCAGGGACTGCAGCAGAAGGCTCACGCATCCAAGGCAGAGGCAGAACGCCTGCGGCTGGAGATTGCCAAGAGCACCGTGCGCGCCCCGTTTGAAGGCGTGGTGCTGCAGCGGAGCGCCAGCCGGGGCGAGTGGGTGGCACCGGGCACAGTGGTTGCCACCGTGGCGCACAATGCCTATGTGGAGGCAATGGTGGAAGTGCCGCAGTCTGTTATGGGCTTTGTGCGGCCGGGACAGGATGTGGTTGCCGCCGTGGGCGGCACGGATTACCCCGCCACCGTCACGGCGGTGATTCCGCAGGGCGATGTTTCCACCCGAACCTTTCCCGTGCGGGTGCGGCTGAAAAACGGTAAGCATCTGGCACAGGGCATGGAGGCCAGAGTGCGCCTGCCTGCCGGGGCAGAAGCGGACGCCGTGCTGGTGCCGCGGGATGCCGTAACCGTTTCGCAGGGGCAGACCGTGGTGTGGATCGTGCAGCAGGGAGAAGCCCATGCGGTGCACGTGACGGTGGATGCATGGCTGGGTTCCGAGGTGGCTGTGAGCGGCACCGGACTCTCTGAAGGTGCGGCTGTGGTGGTGAAGGGCAACGAGCGTCTGCGGCCCGGGCAGCGGGTGACGGAAGGGCGTTAGCCGCAGGAACTGCCGGGCCGTTCACAGAAGCTGCGCTGCACGGCCCGGAGAATGTCCGTGCCTGTTTTGCAGGGATCGTATCATCAGGCACCTGCGAATATTTCTGCCTTCCGCAGCAACGCAGCAGGCAGTCTCTTTTAATGTTGGGCCCGTTGGCGGCTGTTGTTTATCCGGCGAAATGAGGGTAAGCCTCATTCGCAATGCGGTGAAACTCTTCTCGTGAGAAGGGTTTTCCGCCAGACATGAAAAAATTTTTTTCCCGCAAAAGTGGCGCGGCATCCACCTCCGCGGGCATGGGTGTGCGTAAACCAATGGTTTGCCGGGGTTGCACCCCCTAATCCCGCTTTATGCCGTACACGTTTTGGGATACAACCCCCGCCATATCCGGCCCGCACCGGGGTTTCAGACATGACAACCCGGTGCGGAGACCGTCAATCAAACGAATCTGGAGTGACTTGATGGGCGATACCAATGTTCTGATGCTGCTTTGGCAGGCCACTCTTGTGGTAAAATTCGTGCTTCTTCTGCTGGTCTGCATGTCGGTAATGAGCTGGTCCCTGATGATCCAGAAGTGGTTCCAGCTCAGCGCAGCCAAGCGCAAAGCCTCAGAAGGACTGGAAAATTTTCAGCGTGCCAAAGACCTGCGCGAGGCCGTGCAGGCTTTGGGCAGCGACGTCACCTCCCCCGTGTATCTCGTGGCGCAGGAGGGCGTGGCCGAATACAACCGGCTGCGCGAGATGGGCAGCAACACCGATATTCTTGCAGACAACGTGCGCCGTGCCCTCAGACAGGGCGTGAGCATGCAGAGTTCGCGTATGGGATCTTCCCTTGCGTTTCTGGCCACCACGGCCAACGCCGCTCCGTTCATCGGGCTGTTCGGCACGGTGTGGGGCATCATGCATTCGTTCCATGCCATTGGGCAGATGAAAACCGCCTCGCTGGCGGTGGTGGCTCCCGGTATATCCGAGGCATTGGTTGCCACTGCCATCGGCCTTGGCGTGGCTATTCCCGCCACCGTGGGCTACAATATGTTTCTGGGCATGCTCAACGGCATTGAGGTGCAGCTGGTTAACTTTGCCGGAGCGTTCCTCAACCGCGTGCAGCGCGAACTGGGTGCAACCCGCCCGGCTTCAACCACCGTGGCCCGCCTTTCGGGCGACAAGAAGTAGGAGAAGTCCATGGGCGTTTCTATGGGTAGTGGCAAGGGATTTGTGTCCGAAATCAACGTAACGCCCTTTGTGGACGTTATGCTGGTGCTGCTCATCATCTTCATGGTTACCGCCCCCCTCATGACACAGGGGCTGGAGGTGGACCTGCCGCAGACACAGACGGTGGAAGTGCTGCCGACAGACAGCGACCACCTGGTACTGACCATCCGGCGCGATGGAGCCATGTTTCTGGATGAATATGCCCTGACGTTGGAAGATATGGAAGGCCACCTTCAGCGTATGGTGAAGGAACAGAACAAGCAGCTTTTCCTGCGCGCCGACCGCGAGGTGCCATATGGCGTTGTGGTGGAAGTGATGGGCCGTATCAAGGGCGCAGGCATAGTCAATCTGGGCATTGTGGCCGAGCAGCCGGATGACGAACCAACCACTAAGAAGAAGTAGGCGCATACCCCCATGCGGTTATTGAGTACGCTGCTCTCTTTGTGCCTGCACCTCAGTATAGTGTTGCTGGCGGTCTTCTGGCCCGCCTCTTCACCCAAGGTGCGGCTTGATATGCCCGTTCAGCAGGTGCGGCTGGTGGCTATTGCGGGCAAACCGGCGGCGGGAAAATCCGCCCCGGCGGTCAAGCCCGCTGCCCAAAAACCGGCTCCGGCCCCCGCGCCCAAGCCGGAACCGGCCCCTGCGCCGCCCCCGCCGCCCGCACCGGCCCCCGTTGCTGCCCCCAAGCCGGAACCGGTGCCCGTGCCCAAGCCGGATGCCACGCCCATAAGCCCCAAGAAGGAGGCTGTGGTGCCGGAGCCTCCCAAGCCGCGTGAGGAAAAGGAACCGGAGAAGAAGCCGGAACCCAAGCCCGAGCCTAAGCCGGAACCTAAAGCGGAGCCGAAGAAGGATGCCAAGCCGGAACCCAAAAAGCAGGAGCCCAAAAAGCCCCCGCAACCTTCTCCCGAGGATATCCTGAAGGCGGCACTGGCGGATACGAGCAAGGAAGTGAAGAAGTCTGCCCAATCAAAGGAACAGTCGGGGCAGCAGACGCTGAGCCAGGAACTGGCCGCATTGCAGGCAGCCGTGGAAGCCAGCCCCGGACTGGGTGACGCACTGGAAGGCATAGGCGAGGAAGGACTGGAAGGGCCGCCCACCGAAGGCGTGATAGGCAGCATAGAAGACCTCTACGCCATTGCCGTGCAAAACCTTGTGAAAAAGAACTGGCGATTTCCGCAGATGGCCACCAGAGACGAATTCGTCACGCGTGTGCGCATAGTGCTCTCTCCGGACGGCACTATCATGGATGCCTCTGTGGTTACCTCGTCGGGCAGGCCGGACTTTGACGGTTCGGCCCTGCGCGCGGTTTCGGACACCAAACAGTTGCCCAAGCCGCCAACGCCGGATATCAGTTCTATAGTTATCACCTTCAACAGCCATGAGTAGCCGGGCAACCGGCACGGCAGCAGCGGGCGGGACTACCGCCGCGTCAAGAGAATACGCATGAAAACAATCAGAACGCTTTTTCTCCTTTCCGTCGTGGCACTTGTCTTTCCTGCCATGCAGGCGGGTGCCCGTTCCATTGAGGTGGATATTTACGGACCCGGTCAAGGCGCCCTGAATCTGGTCACCACCGCCCCGCTGGGCAGCACGCCCGCCGGTGCGGTAACGGCCTCGCCTGCGGAAGGGCCGGAACTGAAGTCGCTTATTGACAGGAACATGTATTTTCTGCCCTTCATCAAGGTGGTGGAAGGCTCCACCATTCTGGGAGGCAATACCCCGGCAGGATTCAAGGCACCGGATATTGATCTGCGCCGCTACCAGCTGGCGGGGGTAGACCTTGTCATAACGCAGGCATGGCCCACGCCCGCCCCCGGCAAGCTGCCCTCAGTGGAGCTTCGGGTGTTCGAGGCGTTTTCCGGCAAGCTGGTGCTGGGCAAGGCTTACTTTGACATTTCCAAGGACATGCTGCCCCGCGTGGCAGACAGGTTCTGCGCGGATTTCATGAAGGCACTGACCGGAAGGGGCGACTTTTTTCTCTCCACCTTGGCGTTCGTGAAAAAGGCGGGCAAGACGCAGAAGGATATATGGTCCGTGCATCCCACGGGCAGAGACCTGCGTCAGCTCACCAAGCTGCCGGGCCTCAGCCTCTCGCCCTCATGGTCGCCGGACGGCCGCTACGTTATCTTCAGCCATATAGGCGACAGGTACCATTCTCTTGGTGTGTGGGACCGCCTGACACGCCGTGTGCAGCATATCAAGTTCCCGGGTAACACCATTATCGGCCCCACCTTCTTGCCCAACAACAAGGTGGCGGTAAGCCTTGCCTCCGGCGGAAACCCGGATATCTACCTGCTTAACCACATTTTCCAGAAGGAAAAGGCACTGGTGGAGAACTGGGCCATAGATGTTTCGCCATCGTTTGACGCCTCGGGCACAAAGATGGCGTATGTGTCCAGTCGCAGGGGCAACCCGCACATTTTCCTGAAGAACCTTGCCACAGGCAGTGATGATCGCATAACCACCGAAGGCAAATATAACACCACTCCCTCCATCTCTCCGGACGGGGAACTGGTAGCTTTTTCGCGCATGCTGGACGGCGGGCACCGCATTTTCGTCAAAGATCTGGTTACGGGCAGGGAAAAGCAGGTAAGCTTTGGCCCCGGCAATGACGAGATGCCTGCCTTTGCTCCAGACGGCTATTTTCTGGCATTTTCTTCAAGCAGATCAGGTCAATACAAGGTATACCTCACCACGCGTCACGGCGGGGAACCGCGTCAGGTACCCACCGGAGACGGCGAGGCGACCATGCCTTCGTGGGGTCTGGTGCCTGATTAGAAAATAATGTTATTGTCACGCCAGTGGCGTAGAATCTTGACAAGATGGCACGAGGTGGGGGGAACCCATTGATAACCCATGCGATTCATCTTGACAATTTTTACGCACAGGCTAGGATATTCTCGCGTTCCGTGCTTGGGGTGGTTCTTTAAAGACCGCCCCATTCATGATAAGAACAAGGGAATGAGGCTGACCAAATTGTGTGTCCGCTAAAAAGAGATTTGTACAGAGCATTAGGAGGATTTTCAATGCGCACTATGAAACGTTTCGGGCTGGCACTGTTTATGGTTTTGGTTTTGGCTATGAGCTTTGGCTGTGCCAAGAAGCAGGTCGCCGCAACCCCCGAGGCAGAAACCGCCACTTACGAACAGGCTCCCGTTGAGTCCGCTTACTCCGGCATGAGCGCCGAGCAGGAACTCGCAGAAGCCCTGAGCAAGGCCCGTATGGTCATCACCGACAGCAAGGTACTCTTTGATTTCGACAAGTTCGACATCAAGGCAGAATACCGCGACCAGCTGAAGGAAAAGGCCGAAATCCTGAAGAAGTTCCCCCAGCTCCGCGTGCTGGTGGAAGGACATTGCGATGAGCGTGGCACTGCTGAATACAACCTCGCGCTGGGCGAACGCCGCGCACGTACCGTCAAGGAATACCTGATGGTGCTGGGCGTTGACGCCGGTCAGATCGAAGTTGTTTCCTTCGGTGAAGAGCGTCCTGCTGTGACGGGCACCGGAGAAGCCGTGTGGTCGCAGAACCGCCGCGGCGAATTCAAGATCATCAAGTAGTACTGCATAGGATTTGTTTGGCAGAGACCCCCGCGCAAGCGGGGGTCTCTTGCGTTTGTGGCCTCCGGACTGACCGGACGAGAAGCCTCCTCCCACGCAGGGGACTTTGTGGCCGTTGCCATGCTTTCGCCGCCACATCCGGCAAATGGGCAGAACATGTCTGGCAGATGGGGCAAAGTAAAAGGCCGCCCCCAAACGGGAGCGGCCTTTTTACGAGCTGTGAACGGCAAAAAGCCTACTGCTGGGTGGTGCAATCCGTACTGGAACGGGTCATGGCACCGCGCAGTTCTTCTATGTGTTCGCGAACCTTGTCGGACTTTTTCCAATCGGCGAACAGGCTTTTCCATGTGTTGAAATCAAGGAAGCCTTTGTCGAGCTGCTCCTCATGCGACTGCACCCATGTGCCGAAGAGGTGCATTTCAAACTGAAAGGTCTGGCTGTCGAACACGCGTCCGCCCATACCCATCTGAATGGAACTTCCTTCCACTTCGCTGGAAATGTGGTTGCACACGGCGGTGCGGGAGACCTGAGGCGTAACCTCCTTGCCGTTCATCTCCTCAACAAGAGAGAACAGGGCGGGGTGGTTTTCGCGGATGCGCATAAGTCCCTGCTCGGGAACGCGTATGTAGAGCTTGTCGTCTTCTTCCGCAATAAAGTAGAAGCGCAGCCAGTTCTCAAACATCATGACTTCGCTGATGGTTTCTACGGCTTTTCCAAATTCGGTGGCGGCCATGGACGGAACTCCTTGTCTTTCCTGTTTTGCTCTGGGGCCGGGTAACTATGGTCATTGGGACCGCACCCGTCAAGTACACAATTTCACAATCTCCCGGTCTGGTCGGCCATGCGCAGCGGGGGGCGTCATGGTTGGGTGTACAGGTGGCAGCAGACCGAGTGGCCTGCCTGCGGCTGTATCCACGGGGGGGCGTCGGTGCGGCACACCGGCATACACTCCGGGCAGCGGGGGTTAAAAGGGCAGCCGGGCGGTGGGGCGAGGGGGCTGGGCAAATCGCCTGCCAAATCGACAGCCAAATTGCCAGCCGGATCGCTGGGCAAGCGTTGATACGCCTTGCGCTCCCGCACGCGGGCAACGGGCACGGCACTGAGCAGGGCGCGTGTGTACGGGTGCAGCGGTGCGGCAAAAAGGGCATCCTTGGGGGCATGCTCCATGAGCCTGCCCAGATACATGACCGCAATGTGGTCGCTGACATGCCCGACCACGGCAAGGTCATGCGAAATGAACAGGTAGGTAAGGTTCAGCCGTTGCTGCATCTCATCCAGCAGGTTCAGCACCTGTGCCTGCACAGAAACATCCAGTGACGAAACAGGCTCGTCGCAGACCACAAGGTCGGGGCGCATGATCAGCGCACGGGCAACTGCCACACGCTGCCGCTGACCGCCGGAAAATTCGTGCGGGTACCGGGTGTAGTGCTCTGCGCGTAATCCCACCTGTTCCAGCAGGTGCTCCACCCGTTCACGGCGTTCGGAGCGGGTGCCCTCTTTATGGATATCCAGCACCTCCTGAATGGATCTGCCCACGCTGCGGCGGGGGTTGAGGGACGATACAGGGTCCTGAAAGACCATCTGCACCCTGCCGGGAAGCGATTGAATGAATTCTGCGCTGCCGTGAAAGACAGATTGCCCGTCCAGCAGAATATCGCCGGAAGAGGGAGCAAGCAGCCGCACCACCATGCGGGCAAGAGTGGATTTGCCGCAGCCGCTTTCGCCCACAAGCCCCAGCGTCTGCCCCCGGCACAGGGAAAGGCTCACGTTGTCCACCGCCCGCAGCAGGGAGGGCGCGCTGGAGAACAGGGGCTGGCGCACCCGGAACGTGCGAGAGACATTACGTATTTCGAGAAACGGGTGGATAGGCAGCTCCCTTGCGCGGTTTGTTTGTCCTTGCGGCATGGAGCGGGTCTGTCCCGCCTTATGCCGTGGGTATGGCCCGGGCTGGTCAGAAAACAGGCATACAGGCTGCCGCAACCTGCTGCGGCCAATTTGCGTCCGGTCGCGTCCAGTTGTGTCTAATCGAGTCCAATCGCGACCAGTTGTGTCCGTCAGTGTCCGCCAGTGTCCGGTTGTCTCCGGCTGTCTCCGGTTGTGACCGAGATTGTAATCGGTTGCGTCATGATAGCAGAACCCGGCCCGCTTCGCCAGACGCCAGTACGGGGCCTCGCCTTCAGGAGGTGTACAGGTGACGGCTGCAGACGGCTGCTGACGACTGCTGACAACGGTTGACAACGGGGCGGCATCGGGGCAAAGCGGGGCGAACAATCAGGAAAGGAATATATGGCCAAACCCAGACCCCGCAAACCCCGTCCGCCGCTGTCCGCGCCGCAGTGGTCCTCGCTGCTGTATGTGCGGCTTGCGCCGGAGCATATAGGCATGTTCCGCTTTCTGCTGGAAGCGCAGGATAACCTTGGCTATGCCACCGTGGTGGACAAATACGCCGCCGTGCTCAAGGTGGTATTTTCTCCCCATCAGGAACGGGAAATGCGGGAATATCTTGCGGGAATGCAGCAGACCATCCCCTTTGCGCTGCTTGAGCGTCCCAACTCCCCCTCTTAGCCCTGATCCGCCCGAGTCCTCCGGCTTGCCAGAGAAACCTGCTGCAGCCCGGTCATCGCAGGGAGAGAATCAGAACAACCCCTGCATGCGCATGAGGGATTCCGTTTCCTGCATCCGGCGAACGTAGCCGGGCACGTCGAACTTGCGGCACGCGCCAGCGTAGTTCATGTACCGCACAGTGCCGAAGATGGCACGTTCCTGCCACGGGCGGTCATGCACGCCGCCCAATGCCCATGCTATCCCTGTGTAGCCGTTGGCATCGCGCCCGTCCAGAAAGTAGCGGTCATTCAGAAAAACGGCATGCTGCATGGCGTCTTCCGGCGTGCCGCTCCATTCCAGAATTTTCTTGGCCCAGTACATGCGCAGGTAGCCGTGCATGGTGCCGGTGCGGCGCATCTGCGTCTGCGCCGCGTTCCACAGCGGGTCGTGCGTGCGTGCGTTTTCCAGTGCGGGCAGGTCGTAGGCGTGTTCGCGCGGGTCTTCCCTGTGCTTGTCCAGCGTTGCGCGCGCCCAGTCGGGAAAGGCTTCCACGCTGTCGTACTGCGGCGTGTGCAGGCAAAAATTGTCCGCCAACTCGCGCCGCACGACCAGCTCTTCCAGAAAGGCTTCCCGCGCCTCTGCCGGTATGCGGCTGCCTTCACCTGTCCGGGCATGGGCAAGGGTTTCCAGCACGGCGCGCTGTGCAGAAAGCATCCCGAAATGCAGATAGGGCGAAAGGCGCGACAGGGCATCTGCGTTGGGGTCGTTGCGCTGGGCGTAAAGGGGCAGGCGCTGCGACAGAAAGGTGCGCAGCGTATGCAGGGCGGCCTCCTCACCGGGCGCTGGGCCGAACGGCGGCGGCACCTCCGGCACGTCGGCGTCCGCGCAGGCGGCATGGCGCAGGGCGTTCCAGTCCGTTGCCGGCACGGCAAAGGGCCACGGGGCGGCGGGCGCGTGCAGCGCAGGAAAGTCATCCAGAAATTCGTCCAGCAGCCTGTGGATCTTCGGGCGCAGGGTGCGGGCGGCATATTCCCGCTTGCCGGAGACGGCAAGGCAGGGCACCACGTTGCGTCCGTCCACCTCGGTCACGGGGCAGGGGGCAGCGGCGCGCACGCTGTCTAGCCAGTGCCGCTTCAGGCGCAGGGTATCAAAGTCGGTGACGATGAGCGAAGCACCCACTGCACGGGCGTATTCCGGAATGGCCGCTTCCGGGCTTTGGCGGAGCAGGATGAAGGGAATGCCGTGTCCGGTTAAGGTTGCGGCGGTTGCTTCCAGTCCGCGTAGCAGAAAGCCGAACTGACGTGCCCCTGCCCCAAGGAAGGAAGGTGCCAGCGCGTAGACCACGGCGCAGGGGGCGTTAAGGCGGTCAGCTTCGTGCAGGGCGTGCAGCAGTGCCCAGTTGTCATAGGCGCGGTGTTCCCGGTGCATCCAGTAGAGCACAGGGGTTCTGGGGCCGGTGGCTGCGTCTGGCGTGCTGCCTTGGGCTGCGTTGTCTGCTCCCGGCGCGGAAAGGAGCGTCTTTCTGTCCTGCGCCTGCGCTATGCGCCCGATGCTCCCCGAGTTGACTGCGTTCCCTGGGGCGCCTGAGTTCCCTGGGCGCCCTATGGAACCTATGAGACCGGTGGATATGGCGCGTCCGGGATGCATGCAGGTAGCCTCAGTCGTTGGCGTTGCGTGAGGCGCTCAGCCCGGCAATGATGTCCAGCATGCCCGCAGTCTGGTTGACCCGCCAGTAGAACTCTTCGGCCTCAAAGGGTTTGGTGATAAAGTCGTTGGCGCCGTTTTTCAGGAACTGGGCGGAAAGGGTGCCGGACCCGGCGGCGGAAACGCCTATTATGGCCACGCGGTCAGCCTTGTAGCGGGCGCGTACGTTGCGCACGAGTTCAAACCCGTCCATGTTGGGCATGTTGTAGTCCGTGATGATGAGCGAGATGTCCGGGTTTTCCTGCAAAACGGCAAGGGCCTGCACCCCGTCTGAGGCCTCCAGTACCTGATACCGCTGAATCTCCATGAGGTGCCGCAGGTGTTGCAGGGCCATGCGCGAATCGTCCACCACCAGTGCCTTGACGAACTGGTTGCGGAAAATGCGCTCCAGACTATGCACCATGGGGTCCATGTCCTGAATGGACCCTTTGAAGAAATAGTCCACCACGCTGCGTTCAAGAAACCGCTTGCGGATGTTTTCATTGAAGGTGGCGGTAAGCACCACAGAAGGGACGCCGTGCTCAAGGCACAGGTCCACGGCTTCGCCGTCCGGGGCATCCGGCAGATTCAGATCGATGAGGGCAACGAAAAAACGCTCACGCGAGCTTTCCAGCAAAACCCGGGCATCTTCCATGGAGTTGGCTACGGTGGTGTCGAATTGGGTGAGCGCCAGAATCTGCTTGGAGATGATCTTGGACTGGACGTGCGAGTCCTCGATGATGAGCACCGTTCTGGGAGCGTCAGCCATGGATATGGTGTTGGTCATGCGGAACCTGTTGCTGCAAAGTTCTTTCTGCGGTGTACGCCGGTTTTCCGGGCAGGGGCCGTCAGCGTGGCCGGGCCGTCGTATGGTTCCCGAACACCCTTGCCTGCCGTGTTTTTTCATACGCTGAAGGTGTGTGCCCGGAGTATGCACGCACGACCATGCACAGCATGGCCTCATTGGCGGTCACACGCGTCCACAACGAATAGACGGGCGAGTGGCCAGTCTTCCCGATGATACATCCGGCACAGAAGAGAGGCAACAGAAAAGCGGCCTGGAAGCGGTTGCTGACCTGCCGGCCATGTGCGGTGGCGGCATGGGAAAGAAGAATGGGTCAGCGTGCTTGCCGGGGCGCGAGAAGTGTAAGGCGCGTGGCCAGCCAGTCCATGACAAGGGCGGGGTTCACATTGAAGGCAAGGCTCTCCTGACATTCGGCCAGCACCTCGTCCAGCTTGCGCTGCCGGGCCGGTCCCATGTCCGCAAGGAGGCGCGCAAGGGCCGACCGGGGGTGGCCGATTATGGCTGCGGCAAGCTCGCGCTGGCAGCGGGCGATAATGTGCTGGCCGAGCAGGTTGTCCAGCGAGCCTTTGGACGAGGTACGCTGAAACCAGCCGGTGCCTTCCACGGCGAAACGGGCCAGGGCGTCGGTCCATTCCGTCAGCACAGCCGCCAGTTCGCTTTCTGTTTCCCCGGCGTCGGAAGAGGCTGCGGACGACATGGCGTCTGACTGGTCCGCGTGTTGCGGAAAAGGCTGCGGCCATGCAAGGGTAAGCACCCAGCTGCGCGAGACAAGGGTAGGCAGCAGGCGTTCCCGCTGGGGTGCCAGCAGGACAAAGCTGGTGCCGGGGCGCGGCTCCTCCAGCGACTTGAGCAGGGCGTTTGCCGCCTCGTTGCCCAGTGCCTGCGCCTCTGCAAGGATGACCATGCGTTGCCCGTCGTCGCGGGGTGGTTCGCCCAACACGGCGCGTACGGCACGCACATTGTCAATTTTTATGGAACCTTCGCGACCGTCCAGAAAGAACATGTCGCGGTGCTGGCGCGCTATCATCTGGGCGCAGGCCGTGCAGGCAAGGCAGGGGCGCTGCGTGGGCAGGGTGCAGTTAAGCAGGGCGGCCCAGTACAGGCTCATGGCCTCGCGTTCATCCGCCGTGCCGCCTTCCATGAGAAGCACCTGCGGCGGGGAATCTGTCAGACGGTGCAGAAAGCCCCGCACCCTTGCCTGACGGGAGGCAAGGGCGGGGGCCAGTATGTCGGTCATATCGGTGCGGACGCCGCCGGATTGAGTCGCGGCGGTTTTGGTGTGCGATGCGGCAGGGGCCGCAGTGCCGTCCTGTGAAACCATGGTCTTTCCGATGCTGTTTTTCTGCCGCTTACCGGCGGGGTACGGTGGCAGCCATCAGTGCTGCAGTGCAGTAATCAGGTCTTCACGCATGCCTGCGGCCGGTTAAGCCGATGTTACGCCGGTATTGAACCGGTATTGAACCGGTGTAAAACCGGTCTCCTGCATCCCGCCGCTGCTAACGGAAGATGGTCTGGTCGCGCTCCGGGCCCACGGAAATGATGGACACGCGAACGCCCGTGCGTTCTTCAATGCGCAGCACGTAGTTGCGGCAGGCCTCGGGCAGCTTGTCCCATTCGGTTATGCCGGTAATGTCCTCTTCCCAGCCGGGCATGGATTCATACACGGGGGTTACGTAGGCCATGGCGTTCTGTTCCTGCGGCACCACGGTCACGCGTTCTCCGCGATACTCGTAGGCAACGCATATTTTCAGTTCCTTCAGCCCGCTCAGCACGTCCAGCTTGGTCAGCGCGTACTCGGTGGGGCCGTTCAGGCGTGTGGTTTCGCCCAGCACCACAAGGTCCAGCCAGCCGCAGCGGCGTTTGCGCCCGGTGGTTGCGCCAAATTCGTGGCCCTTCGCCTGCATGTAGTCGCCTTCCGCGTTCTGCTGCTCGGTGGGGAAGGGGCCTGCGCCCACGCGGGTGGTGTAAGCCTTTACAATGCCGATGATGCGGTCCAGCCTGTTGGCGGGCACGCCCGCACCGGCAGAGGCGTTGCCTGCGGCGGTGTTGGAGGAGGTGACATAAGGATAGGTGCCGTGGTCAATGTCCAGATGGATGCCCTGCGCGCCTTCAAACATAACGCTCTTGCCCGCATTGAAGGCTTCCCATATTTCAGACGTAACGTCCGCAAGGTAGGGCACAAGCTTCTTGCCCGCTTCCATCACTTCGGCGTACACGGCGTCCGCATCCATGGCATCGCGTCCGTACAGGGCGGTGAACAGGGCGTTCTTTTCCACCAGTGCGTTGCGGATTTTGGCCTTGAGCAACTCCGGGTCCGCAAGGTCTGCGGCACGTATGCCCACGCGGGAGGCCTTGTCTTCGTAACAGGGACCAATGCCGCGACCCGTCGTGCCTATCTTGTCTTCGGCGGACTTGTATTCTTCGCGCGCACCGTCAAGGCTCTTGTGGTAGGGCATGATGATGTGCGTCTTCTTGCTTATCTTCAGGCGCTGCGGACCTACGACCACACCCTTGGCGGCCAGTTTTTCAATTTCCTGCCAGAAGACGGCGGGGTCAAGGACGACACCGTTGCCTATGAGGCATTTCTTGCCTTCGTGCAGGATGCCGGACGGGATAAGATGCAGGATGTACTGCTTGTCTCCCACTATGACTGTGTGGCCGGCATTGTTGCCGCCCTGAAAGCGTACGATGACGTCTATATCGCGGGTGAGCAGGTCAACAATTTTGCCCTTGCCCTCGTCGCCCCACTGGGCACCCATGATGATAATATTTGACATTAGCCTCTCCTTGTGACATGGAAATCCCCTTTCCCGACGACTCCGCGTTCTCGGAACGCAGAAAAGGCATCATCTCTTAATATACAGATACGGACAACGTCAATCTGTTCCCTCCTCAAAATCATATTCTTTCCGAGCCTTTTCATTCGTTGCGGTATCACCTGACGTCTCGTCCCCCTTTCCTTTCCTGACAGGATGGTTACGTGGACGCCAAAGGAACACGAAACGATGAAGACCCGAACGATGATCCGCCCGCGTGAGTGGGCAACTCTGATACTCCTCATAGCGGCCCAGTGTGGGCTTATCCTGTGGGAAGCCCCCCGTCCCACCCATGTGGACGGCGTGCCCCTGCTGCGGGTGGCGGCTCCCAGAATGGAGCGTGTGTCCACCACCATTTCCCCCTACGGTCCCGGATTTGAGCATGAACTGCTGGCTCTGTTTGCCGAAGGGCGGGGCTATTTGCTGGAAATGATAGAAGTGCAGACCCCCGCCGAAGCGTGGGAGGCCCTGCATTCCGGCGAGGTGGACCTTGTGGTCGGCGTGGGCGGCGTGGAACCGGAATCGCTGGAAAGCCCGGTGGTGGCGGGGCCTGTCTATGCCACGTCCCGTCCCGTGCTGGTGCACAGCACCAAACGCTACACCCTGCGCAATGAGCAGGATATGTGCGAAAACCCCATCCTCACCACCGAGCAGCACTACCTCACCGATTCGCTGCAGGAGGAAGGGCAGGGGCTGGACTGTGAACCGTGGACAGACAAGGTGGAGGGCGTGCGCGTCTCTCCCGTGCTGGACACGCTGAACGAAGACCGCGCCCGTTTCGCTCTGGTGGATGACTGGAGCTACAGCCTGTGGCAGCCGTTTTTTCTGGGGGTCAAGCCTGCCAGGTCCATGGGCAAAGAGGTGAGCTACCGCTGGTTCTGGCGTTCGGCCAACAGCGAACTGCATGCCGACCTTTCCCGGTTCTGGGAAGAACGGGAAGGCGACAGCAGGCTTGCCGTGCTGCATGAAAAGTATTTCGGGTTTCTGCCCGAAGATGTGGACTACTACGATGTGCAGAGCTTAACCCGCGCCCTGCAGAGTGCCCTGCCCCGCTACCACGATACCATCCTGAAGCACGGGCGCAAAAACGGCATCGATCCGCTGCTGCTCACCGCCGTCATCTATCAGGAATCGCGCTTTGTTGCGGACGCCACCAGCAAGACCGGCGTGCGCGGCCTGATGCAGCTTACCCAGAACACGGCGCGCGTTCTGGGCGTGGACAGGCTGGACCCTGTGCAGGCCATAGACGGCGGCGCACGGTATCTGAAGATGCTGTGGGACGCCTTTGAGCCGATGGAACTGGAACCGTGGGACCGCTGGTTCTTCACCCTTGCCAGCTACAATCAGGGGCTGGGCCACGTGTACGATGCCATTGCCCTGTCCAAATCCATGGGTGGCACGGGCAGCACGTGGCACGAACTGAAAAAGGTGCTGCCTCTGCTGGCGTGGCAGAAATACTACTCACAGACCAAGCACGGCTACACCAGAGGGTACGAGGCCGTGGCCTTTGTGGAAAGCATCCGCTACTACTATTACATCATGCACGGGTTAGTCAGTCTCTCTCGGCCGGAAGCTGAGTACCTTGGCCCGCTTGTGAGCGCCATCCCCTCCGGCTGGCCCGCCGTCATCTAGCGATGCCTGCGCATCGCGCACTTTGCCGCCTGCGGAAAGGTCTTCCAGCAGGGTAAAGGATGACTGCGGCGGAAGCCCCGTGGCATCCGGACGGGAATTTTCCGCCCAATGGTGGTTAAAGAGCTGGTTTTTCCAGCGCACCGCCTGAATGAACGAAAAGATAAGGGCCGACTCTTCCCACCGTTTGGTGGGTTCGAAGTGCTCCACCTCTTTGGCGTAGTGCTCCCACAGGTTCATGAGAGACGCTTCGTCGTAGGCGTTGAGCTGGGCGGCGAGTTTGCGTAGTGCGCGTTCCATGGTCGTATCTCCTGGCTTCCCGCCGGGAAGCCGCTATGTGATTATGTAATTCAGCTGTTTTGGCAACGGGAGCGGGGGGGGTGCTTGGCACCGCCCCCGTTCTGTTTTTCAACGCTACGACAATCGGCGAAGGGCTTCAAATGAAAATTGCCCGTCGGCGGGGTGTGTGCTACTTTCTTGCGCCTTGCCGTTGCGTGGGCAAGAATATTTCACACAGGGGAGAGAATCCGCATGAGCGACAAGGTGAGCAGCGTGTCCAACGGGCTGAAAAATATGTACAAGACCATTCTCGGCGATCCGTTTCCGGCGGAAATGACCGTCCGTCTCGGCGACCGGGAACTGGTGTACCGCAAGCGGGTATGGACCATTGACGGCGAGGAAAAGGGGCTGCGCTACGGCGAAAACCCCGATCAGCCGGCCGCCCTGTATGAACTGGCTGAAGGCGGACTGACCCTCGGCGGCGTGAGCTTCCGCGGCGCGGGCAAGGGGCTTGTTTCCGCCCTGACCGAAGAGCATATGATTCAGGCGGGCAAGCATCCGGGCAAGACCAACCTCACGGACGTGGACAACGGCATAAACATGCTGCAGTACCTGACCGCCAAACCCGCCGCACTTATTCTCAAGCACAACAATCCGTGCGGCGCGGCATGGTCCGCCAAGGGCGTTGCCGACGCGCTGGACAAGGCCTACCGCAGCGACCGCATTGCCGCCTTCGGCGGCGCGGTGGTGGTGAACCGGCCCATGGATAAGGCCGCCGCAGAACTGGTGAACAGCGTGTATTTTGAGGTGGTGGCCGCCCCGGATTTTGAAGAGGGCGTGGTAGATATCCTCAAGAAGCGCAAGAACCTGCGCATTCTGCACATTCCCGGCATGGCGCGGCTTGAGGAACTGGTGAGCGAGCCGTTCCTTGATTTCAAATGCCTGACAGACGGCGGCATCATCATCCAGCAGTCGTTCCGCAACCGCATCCTCACCGTAGATGATTTTCTGCCCGCCACGGCGGACAAAAACGGCGTGCAGGTGGCGGCGCGCAAACCCACCCCGGAAGAGGCAGACGACCTGCTCTTCGCGTGGGCGGTGGAGTCCGGCGTTACCTCCAACTCCATTATCTTTGCGCGCGGCGGTGCCACGGTTTCCATCGGCACGGGCGAGCAGGACCGCGTGGGCTGCGTGGAACTGACCGTGCACAAGGCCTACACCAAGTATGCGGACATGCTGGCCTTTACCGAGCATAACCTGTCGCTGTACGAGATGAAGCAAAAGGCCGCCACAGACCCTGCATTGGCAGAAGCCCTTGCGGACATAGACGCCCGCACCCGCGCTGCCAGGGGTGGTCTGCCAGGAACGGCCATGGTTTCGGACGGCTTTTTCCCCTTCCGCGACGGCGTGGATGCGGCACTGGCGCACGGCGTTTCCGCCATTGCCCAGCCCGGCGGCTCCATGCGCGACCATGAGGTGATTCAGGCTGTGAACGAAGCCAGCCCGCAGGTGGCCATGGTGTTTACGGGCCAGCGGTCCTTTAAGCATTAAGCGCGTGCCTCTGCGTTTTCTGCAACATGCGGGAAAAGGCGGGGCGGGGCTGCCTCGTGTGTTGTCCCATGCCCTGTCCGGCGGACAGCGGCAGGCACCGTTCAGGCGGCAATAATCCGGGTGTAATCATTCCGTACGGGCAGCATGTGCGCAGCGTACGGAGAACATAAAGCAGGCAGTATGGCATCTTCTCTGGTCCGGTATCCCGGTCCCGGCTGCGTTGTGGAGTTCATGCACGGCAACAAGGCGCAGGTGGCGTGGGTGCTGGAAGAACAATCCGGCAAGCTGCGGCTGTTCACCCTGAACAAGCGGGAAATGAAGCTGGCAACGGCGCGTATCCTGCCGTGGGCAGGACCGCAGTATTCCGGCGAGCATTCCCGGCAGCAGATAGGCGACATTCTGGATGACCACCACAGGCGGCGCGAGGCCCGCGAGGCGGAAATAGCCGCGCTGGAACTGTGGGAACTGGCGCAGGGCGAGGTGGATAAAGCCTCTGTGGAGTGGTTTGCCGAACTGCTGTGGGAACAGCCTCATGTGGACGATGTGGCCGCACTGGGGCATGCCCTGCTTGCGTGCAAGACACACTTCCGGTTTCAGCCGCCGGACTTTGAGATCTATTCCGCAGAGCGTGTGGAATCGCGCATGGTGGAAGAGCGCAAGCGCGAAGAACGCGAGATGCTGGTGACCGCTGGGCAGGAATTCTTCCAGTCCCTGTGGGAGTCGGCGTCACGCGGCAAACCGCTGGGCAGGCAGCCGGAAGGCGAACTGCGGGAGCGGTTCAGGGACGTTATCCTCGGGCGCATGGCAGACCCGGATAACCACGATGTTGAGCAGGTCTGGAAGCTGCTCACAAAAGGGCTGCCGGAAGACCCGCACATGCCGCTGCGGCTGGCGCAGGCGTGGGGGCTGGTTCCGCCGCACCACAATTTCTGGCTGGACCGCGCAGGCTACGACTGCACAGAGGCTTGGGCAGCACCCCACGCGGAAGAGGTGGAATCCCTGCAACGCAAGGTGCGTGACCTGTGCGGCGAACCGGACGGGTACGGGTATATTTCCATAGATTCCGCCTCCACGCGCGACATTGACGATGCCTTTGCCATTGCGCGCAGAGAGGACGGGGGCTGGCGTCTGCGCATCGCCATTGCCTGCCCCGCGCTGGAATGGCCCTTTGAAGGACCGCTGGACCGCGAAGTGCTGCGGCGTGCCACCAGCGTGTATCTGCCGGAGGGCAACGGCAATATGCTGCCCACCGCGCTGGGCACGGACTTTTTCAGCCTTATGGGGGGCGAGGTGCGCCCTGCCATGGTGCTGGATATGGAACTTTCCGCAGAGGGCGAGACTAAGCGGTGCGCGCCTTCCATGCAGTGGGTGCGCCTTGCAGGCAACCTTACCTATGTGGACTGCGAGGCGGTTATCGCCGGAGGCGGGGAAGCAACGCCCGCTGCTGCGCACAGGGAACAGATTCTTTGTGCCATGGAGCTTGCAGATGTGCTCATCGCCCGCCGGGTGCGCAACGGGGCGGTGATTATAGACCGCAACGACCCCAAGGTGGTGCTCAGCGGCGAAGGGGCTGACGTGCGGGTGGAAATCCACGACGCGGAAGAAGTGCCCCGGTCCATGCTGCTGGTGAGCGAAATGATGATTCTGGCCAATTCCGGTCTTGCGCTGTGGGCGCGGGAACGGGATGTGCCCCTGCTGCACCGCACGCAGGATGTGGCGGTGCCCAAGGAGTATGCGGGTATCTGGAGCGCGCCGCAGGATATTGCCCGTGTGGTCAAGTCGCTCTCCTCCGCCTTGCTGGAACCCGCCCCCAAGCCGCACCGGGGCATAGGGGTAGAGGCGTACAGCCCGGTCACGTCTCCGCTGCGCCGTTACCCGGACCTGATGAACGTGGCGCAGGTGCTGCATTATGTGCGCGAAGGCGCGCCCTTGTGGACGCGGGAAGCCCTTGCCGCCATGCTGCCCGTGCTGGGTGCCCGGCTGGATGCCGTGGGGCAGATACAGCGGTTCCGTCCGCGTTACTGGAAGCTACTGTATTTCCGCCAGCGGGGCGACAAGGAGTGGTGGAACGCCGTGGTAACGGAAGATAATGACATGTTCGTCACCGTTTCGCTGCCGCGCGAGCAGATTTTCGTGCGGGGCAGGCGCAAGTCGTTCGGCGACAAGGTGTATCCCGGCCAGCGGCTGCGCGTGCGGCTGGGCAAGGTGCATCCGCTGGAAAACGAGATACAGATCCTTGATGTGATGGAAGAAGAATAGGAGAGGTTATGCTGGGTATACTTTTGTGGCTCCTCATCGCGTACATGATAGGTTCCGTTCCCTTCGGCCTGCTGGTGGCCAAGGCCGCCTGCGGTGTGGACCCGCGCAACGGCGGCAGCGGCAACGTGGGAGCCACCAACGTGGCAAGGCTGTGCGGTACCCGCTACGGCATGCTGACGCTGGTGCTGGACCTGCTCAAGGGCGTGGTGCCTGTGTGGGCGGGCATGCTGGTAAGCACCAGCCCGCTGTTCCTTTCGCTGGTCGCGCTGGCTGCGCTGCTGGGGCATGTGTACTCCATGTTTCTGGACTTCAAGGGCGGCAAGGCTGTGGCCACCACCATCGGCGTGTTCATCCCGCTGGCGTTTTCCAGCCTGCTTGCTTCGGCGCTGGTGTGTCTGCTGGTCATCTGGCGCACGGGCTACGTTTCCCTTGGCTCGCTCACTCTGGTAACCATTATGCCTGCGGCACTGCTCATCACCGGCTGCTGGGCATATATTCCCCTTGCGCTGGGCGTAATGGCGCTGGTGTACTGGACCCACCGCGAAAACATTGCGCGGCTGGCACGCGGCGAGGAAAAGTCCTGGCAAAAGAAAAAGCATGAGGAAGCGGCATAATGCGAAACGCAGATGTATTTCCCCGCTACCGGGGAAACATGGAATATTTCTGCCTTGGCTGCGGTTCGCGCCACGGCGTGGATGAACTTTTGTACACCTGCCCCACGTGCGGCGGCGTGTTTCTGCTGGATAACCTTGCCTTTGACAGGCTGGCAGAAACCCCCGGCGATGAGTGGCAGCAGATTTTCGATGAGCGGGCCGCTTCGCGCAATACGGCCCTGCGCGGCATATTCCGTTTCTACGAGCTTATGGCCCCCGTGCTGGAAGAAGAGGATATCGTCTACCTCGGAGAGGGCAACACCCCCATAGTGGAAGCCAGCCCGCATCTGGCGGAAAAGACGGGGGTGCGGTTCGCCTACAAGAATGACGGGCAGAACCCCAGCGCCTCCTTCAAAGACCGGGGCATGGCGTGCGCCTTTTCCTACCTCAAGGCTCTGGTGCGCAGGCACGGATGGGACGATGTGCTCACCGTGTGCGCTTCAACGGGAGATACCTCTGCCGCTGCCGCGCTGTATGCCTCCTACGTGGGCGCGCCCCTCAAGTCCGTGGTGCTGCTGCCCCACGGCAAGGTCACGCCGCAGCAGCTTTCGCAGCCGCTGGGATCCGGTGCCACCGTGCTGGAAGTGCCCGGCGTGTTCGACGACTGCATGAAGGTGGTGGAGCATCTGGCGGAACACTACCGCGTGGCCCTGCTGAATTCCAAGAACAGCTGGCGCATTCTGGGGCAGGAATCCTATGCCTTTGAAATTGCCCAGTGGTATAACTGGGATGTGGCGGACAAATGCGTGTTTGTGCCCATTGGCAACGCGGGCAACATAACCGCCGTCATGGGCGGGTTCCTCAAGCTGCACAGGCTGGGCATCATCCCCGCGTTGCCCCGTGTCTTCGGTGTGCAGTCGCACCATGCGGACCCCGTCTACCGCTATTACAGCGTAGATGACCCTGCGGAGCGGGAATACAGGCCGGTCACGGTCACGCCTTCCGTGGCGCAGGCAGCCATGATAGGCAACCCGGTGTCCTTCCCGCGCGTGCGGCACTTTGCAGAACAGTTCGAGGCCATAGGCGGCCGCGGCGCGTTTCAGGTGTTGCAGGTCACGGAACAGCAGATCATGGACGGCATGATAGAGGTGAACCGCCACGGGCACATTGCCTGCACGCAGGGCGGCGAATGCTTTGCTGGCCTCAAACGCGCGCTGGAGCTGGGGCTTATGGCAGAAGGGCAGAGCGCCGTGCTGGATGCCACCGCCCATGCCATGAAGTTTGCCGGGTTTCAGGATATGTATTTCAGCAACGCCTTTCCGCCCGAATACGGCGTGGTGCCGGATATGTCGCTCGCCAACAGGCCGGAACTGCTGCTGGATGCGGCGGACAAAGACCGCCTTTCTCCCACCGAATTCACGCTGGCTGCCGCAAAGGCCATTGCGGAGCGGCTGGGATTGCAGGGAAAATAGTCCTTCTCCAAGTGCACGATAGAATGACCAAAGCCCCGTTGCCTTTGCGCAGCGGGGCTTTTCTTTTATCCAGATATGTTAGCGATCTTTCAAGAGCGATAACTCGTGGTGAATGCGCATAACCGGGAGCTATCACTCCTGTTGTACAGGGAACTCCCTCCGACAACAGGGAAATACCCGCACGCTATTCGGGCACTGCTGTCTCCTGAGTCGTCAGCCGCAGCCTACCCCCTGCCCAGCGTCATGCCGGAGAGCTTCTTGTACAGGCTTACGGCAGAGGTGTCGGTCATGCCGGAAACAAAGTCGGTAACTTCCAGCATGTGTTCGTACAAACTGTCCTGTGCCGCATGGCGGATGGCGGGGAAAAGTTTGACAACGGTTGTATCCCGTGTGGTCATGCGGCCGTTATAACGTCTGAACACGGCACCGCCGAAGGCAGTGAGCAATCTGTCCATCACCTCGTAGCCGGCAGCCTCTATCTCCACCACCTGCGGGTCCTGATAGACCTTGGCGTAGTTCACCTCGCCCAGCCGCGCAAAGGGAGTCGCCAGCGCCATGTGCCGGGTAAGTCCCTTTTTCAGGTGTTCGCCGCGCAGCAGAGCGTCTTCGTGCTCCATAAAGCAGTCCACAGCGCTCCGCACCACGCCGCCCATGGCAACAGCGCGGAGAAATTCCACCTGCTCGGTAGGTTGACGCATGGCTTCCAGTGAGCGCTCCCACCAGTTGTTTTCCGGTGCGATGAGGGGGCAGAGCAGGTCGCGTACTTCGTCATACGTCACGCGTCCGCGCCGGAAGCCGTCCTCCACGTCGGCAATGGAGTAGCAGATATCATCGGCTGCCTCCACGAGGTAGGCGAGGGGATGCCGGGCCCATGCGGCCAATGGGGTCTGTCCGGTGCCGTCTGGCCCAGTACAACGTGACCCGTCAGGCCGCAGGGCTATCAGTCCCAGTTCTTCCGCCGCCTGCGCGAAGCTATCCTTCTCCGCCCGGAACAGGCCGAATTTTGTATACCGTCCCCCGGCATTCTGCCCGCTGTCCATGACAGAGGCATCGCACGGGTACTTCATAAACGCGCCCAGCACCGCGCAGGTCAGGCGCATCCCGTATGCCCGGTCCGGAAACTGCAGCCGGTTCAGAATGCGGAACCCCTGCGCGTTGCCCTCAAAGTAGAGAAGATCGGCGCGGCAGGCTTCCGGTAACTGGCCGATAATTTCCTGACCCGTAGGGTGGGAGAGGAACCATTCGCGGATAGCGTCCTCGCCGCTGTGCCCGAAAGGCGGATTGCCCATGTCGTGCGCCAGCGCTGCGGTGGCCACCACGGCGCCGAAGTCGTCTTCTGTCAGGCTATGCAGGCCGTTATGACCGGACGGGCCATTATCACCGGACAGGCCATGCCGGTCGGTCGCAAAGGAACCCGAAGAGCCTGCAAGGGATGCATTCACGCCTGCGCCATCGGCAGTGCCATCGGCAAGCCGCCGCGAAGGACTGCCCGCAGTGCCGTGCCCGCTGTCTTCCGTGCATTCGTTCGTGTTGTCACCGCGCAGGCGGGCAAGAATGCGGCGTCCCGCCAGTGTGCCCAAGGTGCGGCCAATGTTGGAAGCCTCCAGACTGTGGGTCAGGCGGGTGCGCACGTAGTCTGTCTCCGCCAGCGGAAATACCTGTGTCTTGTCCTGCAGGCGTCGGAAGGCGGAGGAAAAGACGATGCGGTCATGGTCGGTGTTAAAATCCGTGCGGCCTTCCTTGGGGGTCTTTCTGGTCTGTCCCAGACGGGCGGTGGAAAGAAGTCGCTCCCAGTCCATGCTGCTCATGTGGCTCCTTGTGCGGGAATACGCCCGCGTTCCTTGCCTGAACGGCGAATTGTAACGTATCAGAAAACGTATCCGGTCATCCGGGGCGGCTGCGTGGTGCCGGGGGTGGTCCAAACGTATCCGCTGGTATCCGTCTGTATCCGTCTGTTTCCGGGTGTACCGCCCGTTATCGGGTGTTACCGGATGTACCCGGGTACCGTTCCAGAATCTTCAGGGTGTTGCATACTTCAGGAGTTACGCATGTTGCAACAGTATTGGCGCGGGCTGCCCGCATGGTTCCGAACGGCACTGCTGCCGGGCACGGTGGGGTCGTTCCGCTGCATGCGGCTTGCCGCGCGGGCACTGGGCGGAGAGCACGGCGACGGGCAGGGGGTGGACGCCACCCTGTTCATGGCGGGGCGCGACCTGCTGCTGGCAGCGTGGGAAGATGACCCGCTGAACGGGGATTTTGCCCACCAGCTGCTCTCGCTGGACAGTCAGATGCCGTGGCTGAGCATGTCTGCCAAGGCCACGCTGCTGCGGCTGGCGGCCTGTTTCAACAGGCCGGAGAACCAGCGATACTATCAGCGGCTGGCGCAGCAGGCCGATTACGGCAGGATACGGAGCTATCTGGACGGCGAGCGGGCAAAGGACACCGCCAACGCCTACTGGTTGCAGCAGGTTCTGGCGGTGGGGGAGTTGTCGGGCGATCTTCCGTGGGTGCTGGAGCATGTGCGTGACCACTGGCCGGAACCGCTGGTCGAATGTGCGCAGTTGCGCATGGGGGTGCTCACCCATGTGCTCACCGCCATGGGGCGGCATGATGCGGTGCTGCATCTGTTTGCCCGCGCGGCGCAGGAAGGCGTGACCGCCGTGGGGCTGTGCGCCGCAGCCGCTGTGAGTGAGGAAGCGGAGGCGCACCATGCCGCCGGGGCTGCGGCCCGTTGTCTGGCGGAGAGGGAAGCCGCAGACTCCCTGCTGTCCATGGTGCCCGGTGGGCCGTTGCTGCTGGCGGACAGGCTGGCCCACTGCCTGTGGAAGGCAGGGGAGCGTGAGGGGGCGCATACGCTGTGGCGTCGCATACTGGTGTTGCGCCCCTGGAACGTGAACGCGCTCATGCGGCTGCACGACTCTGTGCAGGAAAACGACAGGCCGCAGGATGGCGCGCAACTGGGCCGGGTGGCGGCGTTGCTGTATTCGTGGAACAAGGCGGACGACCTGAACGCCGCCTTGGAATGCCTTGCGCCTTCCGCCTCCGGGCTATGGCGCATCGTGGCATTGAACAACGGCAGCACAGACGGCACAGGTGACGTGATAACCGCGTGGGCGGACCGGCTGGGCGGGCGCATGCAGGCAATTCACCTGCCGGTGAACGTGGGCGCGCCTGCTGCACGCAACTGGCTTAAAAACCTGCCGGAAATGGCGCAGGCTGATTTTATTGCCTATCTGGATGACGATGCCATGCTGCCGCCCGACTGGCTGGGGCACATGGCGCGCGCGGTGCATGTCTGCCCGCAGGCTTCCGTATGGGGCGGCAAAATTCTGGACCAGCATGCCCCGCACGTGGTGCAGTCCGCCGATCTGCATCTGACCATCAAGAGCGGCACGGAAGAAGAGGTGGAAGCGGCGTTCAGCCTTGCCCACGCCCTTGCCGTGCCCTTCAATGTAAAGGATATCCACGCGCAGGTGTCGGATACCGGACGGTTCGACTACATCCGCCCCTGTGTGTCCGTGACCGGGTGCTGCCACCTCTTCCGCGCGGCGGACCTTGCGGCGGGCGGAGATTTTTCACTGTTCTACTCGCCCTCGCAGTATGATGATCTGGAGCACGACCTGCGCATGGCGGTGCAGGGCAGGCACTGCGCCTACACGGGGTTCCTTGCGGTGCGCCACCTCAAGCGCACGGGCAAGGCGGTGGGCATGTCCGCCGCGCAATACGGTAACGGCATGGGCAATAAGTTCAAGCTGCACGCCGCCTATGGGCGTGACCGCATAGAGGCCATCATGCGGGCGGAGTCTGCGCTGCTGGAACAGGATTTGCTTGCCAAGGCCAGTGTGCTGGATTCCCTGCCGCCGGAGTAGCGCCACGGCGCATCGTTGCGGAGCAGGGCAGGCACCCCCGTGCGGCGCGGGCTGCGGCGGGACAAGAACTTTTTCCACACCGGAGGCGGCGCGGCATGCATGTCAAATATCTGATCATAGGGGCCGGACCCACAGGGCTGGGTGCAGGGCACAGGCTGCGGGAGCTGGGCGAAACCAGCGTGCTGCTGCTGGAAAAAAATGCCTACACGGGCGGGCTTGCAGCCAGCTTCAAGGATTCCGCAGGGTTTACCTGGGATCTGGGCGGGCACGTGGTCTTTTCGCACTATGCGTATTTCGACAGGCTCATAGAGGACCTGCTGGGCGATGCCTATCTGGAGCACCAGCGCATCGCCATGGTGCGCATGCTGGAACGCTGGGTGCCCTATCCCTTCCAGAACAACCTGCGCCATCTGCCGCGCGAGGTGCAATGGGAGATAGTGGAAGCCATGCTCCCCGGCAGAAGACCGGAGAAGCAGCCCGCCAACTTCCGCGAATGGATGGACGTGGTGTTCGGGGCGGGCATCGCCAAATATTTCATGGTCCCGTACAATTTCAAGGTATGGGCCACCCCGGCGGAGATGATGGCTTATCACTGGATAGGCGAACGCGTCTCCGTGGTGAATCTTGAGATGGTGCTCAAAAACCTGATTCTGGAACTGGATAACAAGAGCTGGGGCCCCAACAATGTCTTCCGTTTTCCGCTGTTCGGCGGCACGGGAGAGATATTCACCCGTCTGGGCGACCGTCTGGGCGACATGGTGCGCCGCAATACCGAGGTGGTTGCCGTAGACGCCCAAGCCAAGGTGGCGGAAACATCGCAGGGTGAACGCATTACCTACGAATATCTTCTCAATACCGGCCCGCTGGACCAGTTCGTGCTGCAAAGCCTGAACACCCCCAACGGGGAATTGCGCGAGGCGGCGGGCAGGCTGGCGCACAACTCCGTGTTCGTGGCGGGGGTGGGCGTGGACGGCATGCGCGACGACCCCACCTGCTGGATGTATTTCCCGGAAGATAACGCGCCGTTCTACCGCGTGACCAACTTCCACAACTATTCGCCCAATAACGCCGCCAAACCCGGTGCCTCGCGTGCGCTGATGTGCGAAATATCCTACTCCCGCCACAAGAAGGAAGACCTGTCGCAGCTCATGGAATCCACCGTGCAGGGACTGGTGAACACAGCGCTGATGGACGAAAAGGACCGGGACAACATCCTCTCGCGCTGGTCCTGCGAACTGGAGTACGGGTACCCCGTGCCCACGCTGGAGCGCGACCCCGCCCTGCGCGTACTGCAACCGTGGCTGGAGAGCCGCGACATCTACTCGCGCGGACGCTTCGGCGGCTGGCAGTACGAGGCCGCAAACATGGACCATTCCGTCATGCAGGGTGTGGAATGGGCAGAGCGCATGGTGCTGGGCAATCAGGAAACCACGTATGTGGTAAAGTAGGCCTGCGACCACGTTACCGCCGTCTAAGGTCGCCTTACTTTACCCTGCCTGTGTCTTCCTCTCCCTTGCCTGCGCCTTACCTTGGCCTTACTTTGGCCTTATCTTGGCATTATTTTGCCCGGACAGGGAGCATCTCGCCCAGAAATATTCCCTGCTCCGTGACCACCGCGCGGTGGGGATATACCTCCACGCCCGCGTCCAGCGCCTGCCAGAACAGGTCGGCATAGGCGGGGTCGATGAAGTCCGCAGGGCCGAAGCAGGAGCCGTCCGCCCGTTGCACCAGATAGAAAAACGCGGCCCGGAACCCCTGCTCCACAAGCCCCATCATCTCCCGTATGTGCTTCTGCCCGCGTTCCGTGGCCGCGTCCGGGAAGCAGGCCACATCGTCTTCCACCATGGTAACATTCTTACACTCCACCCAGAGGGGCGGCAGCGTTGTTTCTCCGCCCCCATCCCCCTGTGCCGGGTTTTGCGGGTCTGCGGTAAGGCAGGCGTCCAGACGGCTTTCTCCGAACCTGGCCTCGCGCCGCAGGTGCGTATAGCCCGCCGCCCACGGGAGCAATCCCGCATGAAAGGCGGCTTCCAGCAGCCTGTTGGGCGTGGCGGTGTTCACCCCCACCCAAAAATCGCCCGACCAGTCGCGCATGCGCACGGCCTCCTGCGTCCATCTGAGCTTGCGGTCCGGGTTGGCGGCGGGCGAGGCGAGCACGGGCGCGCCGGGGCGCAGCAATCCCATCATGGAACCGGAATTATTGGAATGCACCCATTCCGACCGGCCATTGTGCACTATCTCCACGCTGAACCGCTTGACGCGCCGGACAAACGCTCCGGTGATGCAGCCCTGCGGAAAGGGAATGAGCGGTTTTGCGGTCATGCTAAATCCTTTGTAATCGGGGGATTGGAACGCCGTTCAGTGTGGCGTATCTTCACCCGCACTTTCAACTGTTTACAGATGCAGACCAAATTGATACTTCGCGGAAAGCCCATGACCGACAATCCGTACAAAGAGGAATGCGCATGAACATTTCGGACCGTTTGAAGCAGCTCAAGCCTTCGGCCACGCTGGCCGTAAACGCCAAGGCGCTGGAACTGAAGGCACAGGGGAAGGAGATTGTCAGTCTTGCCGTGGGCGAGCCGGACTTCCCCACACCAGAGTATGTGCGCGAGGCATGTAAAAAGGCCATAGACGACGGTTTTACCCGCTATGCCGCCGTTCCGGGCCTGCCGGACCTGCGCGAAGCGGTTGCCGCGTATTTCAACACCTTCTACAACGCCTATGCCGCCATGGAGAATACCATGGTCACCAACGGCGGCAAGCAGGCCTTATACAATCTTTTTCAGGCATTGCTCAACCCCGGTGACGAGGTGCTCATTCCCGGCCCCTACTGGGTCAGCTATCCGCCCATGGTGCAGCTTGCCGAGGGCGTGCCCGTGGTGGTGCCCGCCACGGCGGATGCCGCCTTCAAGGTTACGGTGGAGCAGCTGGAGGCGCACCGCACGGAAAAAACCCGCGTGCTGCTGCTGAACTCGCCCTCCAATCCCACGGGAGCCGCCTATAACAAGGCGCAGATGGACGCCATTGCCGGCTGGGCCATAGAAAAGGGCCTGTTCATCATCTCCGACGAAATTTACGACCAGCTGGTATATGCCCCGGCGGAACACGTTTCCCTGTGTTCATGGTGGACCCGCTATCCCGAGCAGGTCTGCGTGGTGAACGGCCTTGCCAAAAGCTTTGCCATGACCGGCTGGCGCATCGGCTACGTGCTTGCCCATGCCGACCTCATCAAGGCCATGACCAAGATTCAGGGACAGTCCACGTCCAACGTGTGCACCTTTGCGCAGAAAGGGGCTGTGGCCGCTCTTTCGGGCGGGTTTGCCGTGGTGGACGAGATGCGCGCCGCCTTCCGCGCGCGCCGCGACCTTGCCCTGAAGATTGTGGGCAGCTGGCCGGAGGTGGTGTGCCCGGTGCCTGAAGGGGCGTTCTACATCTTCCCCGATGTGCACCGCCACTACACCAAGGCCATTCCCGATTCCGCCACCCTGTGCACTGCCCTGCTGGAAGAAGCGGGCGTTGCCCTCGTGCCGGGGGCGGCTTTTGGCGATGACAACTGTATCCGCATTTCCTACGCCGTGGATGAGGCAACCCTCACCTCTGCGCTGGATAAGATTGCGAAGGTGCTTTTCAAATAGGTGCAGTCGGAAGGGAAATGCGGTAGGGTGCCTGTATGTCCGTCCCTCTGTGTGTCCCTCTGTGCGGCCCACTGCCGGTGGTGCCGGGGCGGGGGCGCGAGGCGCATGGCCGGTGGCCGTAAACGCAAGGAGATAAGCCCATGAAGACCGCAGGCTCGATAATTCCCAATACGCTTGACTGGACCGGCGCGTGGAACGGACGCGTAGCCTCCGGCGATTCCATGCCGTACGAGGTGCGCCGCGGAGACATGTCCACGCGGCTGATTTCCGAAATAACGGCGGGGCGGCTGCCGTTCATCAACATGCCCTTCCGGGAGGAGCTGGAAACCTCGCTGGAAGCCTACACGCCGTGGCTGCAGTCGTTCCGGCACATGTTGTTGCTGGGCATAGGCGGTTCCGCGCTGGGCGCCCGCGCCCTGCAAAAGGCCTTTTATCCGCAGCAGGACAGGCCGGAACACGCCGGGCGCAGCCTCTGGATTGCCGATAATGTGGACGCCGACACGCTGGATGCGTGGTTTGAACTGCTTCCCCCTGAAAAGACGATTGTGGTGGTTATTTCCAAGTCCGGCGGCACCATAGAAACCCTCTCGCAGTATTTTCTGGCCCGCCAGTGGCTGCGCGAGTCGCTGGGCGATGCGTGGAAAAAACACGTCATGGTCATCACCGACGTCGCCAAGGGCTATCTGCGGCAGGAAGCCGACGTGCTCGGGCTTGCGTCCCTGCCCGTACCCGACCATCTGGGCGGCAGATATTCCGTGCTTTCCGCCGTGGGCATGGTCCCGGCCGCCTTTCTGGATATGGACTGGAAGGCGCTCCTGCGCGGCGCACTTGCCGTGGGCGCTCCCCTGTACGCTCCGGGCGCGGGCGTCAAAACGCTGGAGACGCACCCCGCATGGAAGCTGGCGGTGTGGAACCGCACGCTCATGGAGCGCGGCTACACCCAGCTTATTTTCTTTTCCTACATTCCGTTGTGGGCGCAGTTCGGCTTCTGGTTCACGCAGCTCTGGGCAGAGAGTCTGGGCAAGGAAGGCAAAGGCTCCATGCCGTTGCCTGCCGTGGGCGTGACCGACCAGCATTCCACGCAGCAGATGTTTCTGGATGGTCCGCGGGACAAGGCGTGCCTGCTGCTCAGTTCGCCCAGCCTGTCCAAGGGGCGGCAGTTCGGGCCGGACCTGCCGGAAGAATGGGCGTATCTGCGCGGGGCGCACTTCGGTGACCTGCTGCAGGCAGAGGGTCTGGGAACCCAGATGGCGCTGTACAAGGCCGGTACTCCGATTGTGGAAATGTGCATGGGCAGCACCGGGGAAGAAGCTGCGGGCAGGCTTATGGCGCTTCTGGGCATCGCCACCGTGCTCACCGGCTGGCTGCTGGATATAAACCCCCTCGACCAGCCCGCCGTGGAGCTTGGCAAGCGGCTTGCCAACGCCCGCCTCGGCGCTTCGGGCTACGATGAGGAATCGGCAGATATGGAAGCCTTCCTCGCGCGCGTCCCGGAACAGCAGGAGTTCTAGCTTGTCCCACAAACAGTCAACGGATCAGGCACCGCTCGGATTTGCCAAGTTTCTCTCGTGGACATCCCTGATCCTCATTCTGATTTCCAGTCTCGGGTTATCGGTCATTATCAGCAACTCGGCGCGCACCTCGCTGCTGCAAAAGCAGAAGGAGTTTGCCACGCTGCTGGCGGAAAACCTGAATCATCAGATATACCGCAGGTTTTTCCAGCCTCACCGGCTGGGCCTTGGTCCCATCAACCTGCATAATACGGAGCAATACGAGCGGCTGGATCAGGTGGTGCAGAGCGTGGTGCACGGGTTGCAGGTAGACAGCATGCGCCTGTACGATACGTCCAAGGCCGTGGTCTATGCGCTGAACAAAGAAGACCTGGGCAGCACAGCCCATGCCGGGCTGGCTGTCTCCCGCGCCCTGAGCGAAAAGGTGCACAGCTTTGAAATAGAATCCTCGCTCACCCCGCTAGAGGCCATGTTCGACTTTGACATGCCGCCGCGTTCCTTCATTCTGCGCACCACCTTCCCCCTGCGCGACAGGCACCGGGCCATACTCGTGCGCGAAGATGACGGCGGGGTAATGCTGGGGTTGCAGGAAATCACCGACGAGCGAGAGCAGCCGGTCATAGCCGTGCTGGAGGTAACGCAGGACATAACGGCGGACTATGCGGAGGTGGTGAGCCTGCAATGGCTCATCGTGGGCACGTCCATGGTCTCTTCGCTGCTGCTGTTCGTTCTGCTGGTCACCTTTATCCGCCGGTCAGAACGGGTTCTTTCCGAGCGCATGCAGGAGAAGGAACGGCTGGAGCGCGAACTGCACCAGAGCGAAAAACTCGCCAGCATGGGCAGGGTGGTTTCATCCATTGCCCACGAAATACGCAATCCGCTGGGAATAATCTCTTCCAGCGCGGAGCTGCTGCTCAAACGCCCCAATACAGATACGTTAACGCAGAAGATACTGTCCGCCATCCATGACGAGGCCAAAAGGCTTTCCAAGACCGTGCAGGAATTTCTGGATTACGCACGGCCCAAGGTGCCCAGCAAAAATCTGGTGGATGTGGCGCTGGTGCTGGATCAGGCCCTCGGCTTTCTGGAGGGCGAGCTTTCCCGGCACGAGGTGGAGGTGGAGCGCGGATACGTGCAGGGGCTGTTTGTCCTTGGCGACAAAGACTTGCTCTACCGCGCCTTTTACAACATCATAACCAACGCGCTGCAGGCCATAACCGGCAAGGGGCGCATCCGCATTGTGGGCGGTGTGCACGGCGCAGACGTGCTGGTAACCTTTACAGACTCCGGGTGCGGCTTCGATATGGCCAATCTGGACAAGATGCTGGACCCGTTTTTCACCACAAAGGATGACGGCACCGGGCTGGGGCTGGCCATAGTAAACAGCATTATCACCAGCCACGGCGGCGACATGTTCCTCTCCAACGCGGAAGAGGGCGGCGCCATAGTGCGTGTGCGCCTGCCTGCCGAAAAGAGTGCAAGGAAAGACTGAACCCATGAGTGACCATTCCCATCTGCTCGTCCTTGATGACGAGAAGAACTACCTGCTGGTGCTGGAGGCTCTGCTCAGCGATGCGGGCTACAAGGTGACCGCGCTGAACGATCCCGAGACCGGACTTGCGTTTCTGGAAGAATCGGAAGTGGACGTGGTGATCACCGACATGAAGATGCCCAAGCTGACCGGGGCGGACGTGCTGGCCCACGTGAAAAAGAACTATCCCCAGACGCCGGTGCTCATCATGACCGCCTTCGGCACCATAGAAAGTGCCGTGGAGGTCATGCGCACGGGCGCGTTTGACTATATCACCAAACCCTTCTCCAACGATGAACTGCTGCTTGCGGTGCAGAATGCGTCCGAACTGGCCAAGGCGCACCGCCGCTACAGGCTGCTGCATGCCAATCTGGAAGAACGCTACGGGCTCAAGCAGATTATCGGCAGAAGCCGGGCCATAAAGGACGTGCTGGCCATGGTGGACCGTGCGGCCCCCAGCAAGTCCACGGTGCTTATCACAGGAGAATCGGGCACGGGCAAGGAGCTTGTGGCGCGGGCCATCCATTTTTCCTCGCCCCGCAAGGACGGCCCGTTCATCAGCGTAAACTGCATGGCGCTCAACCCCGGCGTGCTGGAAAGCGAACTTTTCGGACACGAAAAAGGCTCGTTTACCGGGGCCGTGGCCATGAAGCGGGGACGCTTCGAGCTTGCCCACGGCGGAACCCTGTTTCTGGACGAGATAGGCGAACTTTCGCAGGATATTCAGGTAAAGCTGCTGCGCGTTTTGCAGGAACGCAAGATAGAGCGCGTAGGCGGTGGCGAAGAGGTGGAGGTGGATATCCGCGTCGTCACCGCCACCAACAAAGATTTGATGGAAGAGGTGCAAAAGGGCAATTTCCGCGAAGACCTCTATTACCGCCTGAACGTGGTGCATATCCAGTTGCCGCCGCTGCGGGAGCGCCGGGAAGATATTCCCCTGCTTGCCACGCATTTTGCGGATAAGGTGGTGCGTGAGCAGAATGTGGAGCGCAGGGCGTTCAGCACAGAAGCCATGGACTACATGACGGGCTACGAGTGGCCCGGCAATATCCGGCAGTTGGAAAACGTGGTGGAGCGGTGCATGGTGCTTGCCTCGCACGAGATGATCACCGTGGAAGACCTGCCGCAGGAAATCCGTGACGAGGAAACCCAGCTCAAGAGCGCGGTGGACCTGCTGCCCGTTAAGCTGGATCTGGGCGAGACTCTGGAAAAGATTGAGGCCGCGCTTATCCGGCGCGCGCTGGTCCGTTCAGATTTCGTGCAGGTAAAGGCGGCGGAGATGCTGAACATCTCCAAGAGCCTGCTTCAGTACAAGCTGAAGAAATACCAGATTACCGGGCATTAGCCGCATACAGCTACTATTGTCAGTAACCAAAAGCCGGGACTCTCCCGGCTTTTTTCATTTTATGCGGGTAAGACTGCCCTGCGTTTCGGCGGTGTTTGCCACGGCAGAAAAGGGAGCGGCGCATTCGCAGGCATCGGATTCCTTGAGCATGGTCACAAGGTCCTGAATGGTGTTGCGGGCACCAAGAAAGGCCCGCACGATCATGGGGTCAAACTGTGCACCGGCGCAGGCGCGCACCTCTTCCACCGCCTGTTCAAAGGCCATGCAGGGCCGGTATGGGCGGTTCTGCAGCATGGCAGAAAGCGAATCCGCCACGGCGATGATGCGCGCGCCCAAGGGGATGGAATCGCCCGCAAGCCCGTGCGGATAGCCTGTGCCGTCATACCGCTCGTGGTGGTGCAGGATCATGGCGCGTATGCCCGTCATGTCTGAAAATGCCTGCACGGGCCGCACAATGTTGGCCCCGATGACCGGATGCTGGCGCACCAGCAGCCACTCTTCCTCCGTCAGGCTGCCCTGTTTTTGCAGCACGCAGTCCGGCACACCTATCTTGCCTATGTCGTGCAGGTGCCCCGCTATGTGCAGTATGTCTGCATCGTGGCAGCGCAACCCCAGCTTCTGCCCTATGGCCTGTGCAATCACGGCCACTTCTTCCGAATGGCAGCTTGTGTGCGGGTCCTTGGCATCTATGGCATTGCCGAGGGATTCCGCGAACTGATGCAGCGATCGGCTTACCGGGTCATGTCCGGTAAGAACCCTGTTTCCGGGGCAGGCCTTCTGCGGACCGGGGCAGTGGGTAGGTTCCGGGAGAACATGCGGGGTACAAAGTGCGGTGGCCCGGCTGGCGAGCTTCATGTGAGCCTCACTGCTGTTAACGGGACGGAAAAGAGAACGAGTAAACGAAAATGAATTTCGTTTTCATGACTAGGAGGTTTGAAGAGGGTTGTCAACGGAAAGATACACTTTGCAAGGAAATGAGCTTACGATTTCAGCGTGATACGACAGCGTCAGCCGTATGTGATGCCGTGCCGCTTCTAGTTTGCCTGTTGCGGTGATGGAGCGCAGCAGGAGAAGGTGTCAGGAGAACACGCCGGCGGGACGCGACAGAAGAAAGCAGCAGGGGAACGCGACAGTGGGACGCGACAGTGGGATACAAAGTGGGACGCATGCGTAACGCCTGAATCGCGTCAGTGTCCGGCCCGCTCCAGCAGTTTGCCTATCTTGGATTGCAGCATTTCCGGTGTGAAGGGCTTGGGGAGAAAGGCGGTAACGCCGCTTTTGCGGGCCAGAGATGCCTGTGAACGGCCCGATTCCGTGGTGGCCATAAGCACAGGTGTGCTGGCGTATTCGGGCATGGCACGCAGTTTTTCCGTAAACTGGATGCCGTCCATGACAGGCATGTTCATGTCCACCACCACAATGGCAAAGGTCAAAGATGCCCCGCTGGCAGATTCCACAATGTCCAGCGCATGCTGGCCATGTTCCGCGAGCGTAACGTCAAATCCCATGGCCGCGCCGTGGGTGCGGTAGAAGTTGCGCATGGCGTTGGAATCGTCCACTGCGAGCAGTCTGGGACGGTCGGACGTTTCTGTTGCAGGCAGGGCGGCCAGCAGGGTCTGCGCGTCTTTCTCCGCCTGCGGCTGCGGGCACTGGCGCAGGATTTCCGCAAAACTCCGCAGAGCTTCCGGGTCGCTGGTTTTGAGGATAAGCCCCACAAGAATGCGACCCACCACCGGGTCGGCGTACAGGTGCGGAAAAAGGCCTGTGGCGCGCACGGCAATGACCGCAGAGAGAATCCGCTGGGCCTGCGCATCCTGCGCGGAAAGACGGTCGGTGACTATTTCATTGAATCGTTTGCCCACGGCGGGCGAAGCCTGCGTTTCCAGTGCCTGTACAATGGCCATAAGGGTGCTGGGTTCGTGCTCCTTGGGCAGTGCCTCGGTCAGGGCGACCAGGCTTTTCATGCCGGGCGTGTGTCCCAGTGCTTCGTAAATGGCAAATCCCACATTGGCATCCACGGCGGCACCCTTCTCCAGTGCACGCACCAAAGGTTCGGCAGCAGCCTTGTGCGCTATGTCCCGCAGGGCGTTGGCGGCCATAATGCGGGTATCCGTGTCCGGGTCAAGCAGGGCGGGCCCAACGTGGGCAATGGCGTCTTCGCCGCAGCGGACCAGTGTTTCCAGAACGATACGGCGGGCCGTGGGGTTGCGGTGGTGGATGAACCGTGCCAGCACGGCAATGGCAGCGGGAGTTCCGGCACGGCCTATTTCACCAATGGCCTCTATGGCCTTCCATGTGGTTATGTCGCAGGTTTCGTAGCGGTCTTCTGCGTTGGCGGCGGAGATGGCGGCAGCAAGAGCGGGCAGGCTTGAGGCATCTCCCAGTGCTCCCAGATGCTGAATACACAGGGCGGCGGTCACCGGGTCCGGGTTGTCCATGTGAGCGCGGAAGGCGGGCAGCGACTGCGGGCTGCCTATCCGGCCGAGTATGCCCAGAATGGTCCGCAGGCCGTCCATGTCGCGGGAGCCCGCAACGCTTGCGGCAGCGTGAATAAGATGGGGAACAGCGGCTTCAAGGCGCATTTCCGCCGCCATGTCGCGGCAGAGGTCGGCCATGGGTGGCTGGTCCGCAGTCAGACCGTTCAGTACGGCGGCGGGGTTGCTGCGCAAAATGGCCCGCAGGGCGTTGCGCACCATGGAATCGGCTGCCGCGTCGCCTGTGGGGGCAAGAAACAGGGGCGTAATTTCGGCAAGGGCTTCAGCGGCGGGAAGGGCTTGCAGCGCCTGCAACGCCGTTGCCTGTTCAAGAAAATCCATAGAGCGAAAGGAATCTGCCAGCGCCATCTATGACCTCCCTGCGGTGAGCACCGGAACGGGACACGGGTTCGTGGGGGGGGGGGCTACTCGAAACAGAATTCGACGGTGAAGTCTCCGTTGGGCGTGGAAAAGGGAATGGCCATGATAGGGCTTTTGGTGATGTGGGTTATGGAATGGTTGTCGCCCATGATGACCGAGGGGGTGGACCCCTGAAAGACCATGCCCATTTCCGCAAGTCCCGCGCGGGCTTGGCCGGAAATCATGTTGGTCACCTCGCCCACGGCGTCCTTGGTATCCTGCAGCACGTCCTGAATGTCATCGCCCAGCATGCCCTTGACGAGGGCAATGGCGCATTTTTTGGTAAATGTGACGGAAATGCTGCCGTTTTTGTATCCTGTGATACCGATGACGGCGGAAACATCGCCCTGCGCCATGTTGTTTTGTTTTACATACGGCTTGCCGGGGATGGGGGTTATGCCGGCCATGGTGGACAGCACGTTAACCGTGGCGGCGATAAAGGGTTTGGCAACCTCAATGCCGGTACTCATATTTGCGGGCTCCTTGCGTTCCATTCGTACAGGATGTGCCGGGTTGCCGCGCAGCCGGGTAATGTGTTCGGCGCGGGCGTCGGATGCTGCATGCTTTTTTACTGTACATGGAGGTGCCCGTAAAGGGAATTATTACTTGAAAAATCCCATGATCAGGCTTCAGTGCGGGGGCTGCGCGCATTCGCCACAGGGCGCACGGCAAGCCGTTGTGCACTGCGGGGGGGAATAGAGGACGGAGGATGGAAGATTGGGGAGGCCGGAGCATGCCCATCCTGTTGCCGGTGGCTGCTATGCAGCTGCCTGCGAACAGCCGGAGATAAGACTTCCGTGCCCGGTTGCCTGCAGATTGCGCAGCACAGATCTGTACAGGCTGTTTTCACAGCCAATTTTGCGCTCTATGGCGACAAGGGCATTGGCAAAGAGCTCTGCCGCCTCGCGCTGTTTGCCCTGCGCGGCAAGAACAAGTCCCAGATTGTTCTGAATCTTGGCTGTGTAGGCTTCCGCCCCCAGTCCGGTTGCTTTGCGCAGGGCCTGATGCAGCATAAATTCAGCATTGCCGTAGTTCCCCTGCGTAAGGGCCTGCATGCCATTTTTGTTCAGGGCTCCAATTTCCTTTGCGGCACACATGGTGTCCTCCTTGGGCTGCTGCCCGGTTGCCGTTTGCGGGCTGGGGTATTCTAGTTGGTTGCAAGGTTCTGGCGCAGGGAAGAAACGCCGCAGTTGTGCACAAGGCGCACGGGTATGTTGCGGGATTTGGCATAGTGCATCACTTCTTTGCGGGCGGCGTGAGAAACCTTGTTGGTGAACACGATAACCAGCTCGGTCTGCCCCATTTTTTCGGATATGCAGTTTTCCTTGCCCGTGAAGACCTTAAGCTCCACGCCGTTTGCCTTGGCGGCATTAATGTACTCCCTCTTCAGCCTGTCCATTCCTCCGACCAACGTTGCGCACATGGTATGCTCCTGTTTGTTCCTTGTGGTTGTGGCGGATAATCCGCCCCAATATGGCCCGGCACTGCATTCCCGGCCCTGTCTTCCTGCACCGTGTGTTCAGCATTACATGAAAATGAAAATCATTGTCAACTCTATTTTCAAACTTTCTTCCCGCCCGGACTCCTGCTAGGAAGTATCCTCCGGCGCAGGCGTAAGGCTGCCGGCGAAGCTGGGAAGGGAATTCCCATGCTACCCCGGTGGGCATCCTTGCCAAGTTCCGCCTGTGATTCCTTGAGAAAGGGAGATGCTGCGGGCCGGAATGTCCTGCGGACCCGGAATGTTCTGGGAAAAGGGGGTACCCTTTGGCAGACCGCAGCATGCCGGAGCGGCACGGGAATACGAAAAAAATGGGACTGACGTTGCAAGCATATTGGGAAGCTCCCTTGAAAGCATATCGGGAAGCATATCGGGAAGCACCTGTGGCCAGCCGGAGCATACGCCGTGTTCTGCGCGCCTGTCTTGCGGCATGGTTGCTTGCCGTTCTGCTTCCGGTTGCGGCGCATGCGCATCCGCATGTGTTTGTGGACAACACCATGGATGTTGTCTTTGACGCACAGGGGATGAGCGGCATACGCGTGACGTGGAAGTTCGACCCCATGGCGAGCATGCAGTACCTTGCGGACCTGGACCCCAACGGCGACGGCGTGCTCACCCGCGAAGAATGGGAGGCGCAGCGGGAGGATATTGCGGGCTTTCTGGCCGAGGAGCGGTTTTTCCTGTACATCATGGTGAACGGAACCACCGTCCCGGTCACTGCCGTGCATGATTTTGTGGTCACTTACGCAGATGGCGTGCTGACATATACCTTCTTCGCGCCGCTTGCGGTGCCGCGCGGGTCGCGGGTGCTTGTGGCTGTCTATGACCCGAGCTACTACACGGATTTTCAGACCTATGAGAGCGGCGTGCGCCTGTCGGGAGAACCGGACGGCGCGGAGTTTGCGTTTGAAGATGCGCCGGAACTGGCCTTTTACGGCGGGCAGGTCATACCCATGGCAGCCCGCATTGTGTTTTAGCAGGCGGCCTGCAATACACGTCTGCCGGACAGCCAATACGTGACATTTCAAAAAGATCAGCGAGCCATGCAGCGTCTTCATATACAGTGCGTTTTTCTGCTTTGTGTCCTTGTCCTGTCCGTATGGCCGGGGACGTTTTCCTTGTCCGACCACGGCGGGCTGAGGCTGGTTTCCGAGGCCGGTGCCAACCCTTTTACCGGAGGGGGCAGACGGGCTGCACCGCCTGCTGAACAGGTTTCAGAACAGGCTTCAGAGCAGGCTTCAGAGCAGGCTTCAGAACAGGCGTCTGAGCAGGCTCCTGAACAGGATGCAATGCAGCCTGCCGCACGGGAAACCACCCGCGAACCTTCGCCTGGAGCGGCAGAATCTGCCGTAGCTGCCGGTTCAGGGGAGTCGCGGGCAGGGCTGACCGCCACGCTGTATACGCGGTTCATGCGCACCATAACAGCCGTGCAGAAGGACCTGCGCGTCACCCTTACCTCGCTGGGACGCGATATCGCCCAGAATCCCGGTGGACGCTCATTCTGGATGTTCCTCGGGCTCTCCTTCCTGTACGGGGTGATTCACGCCCTCGGGCCGGGGCACGGCAAGTCCGTGGTGTTTGCCTACTTTCTGGGCAGGCGCGGAAGCGTGATGCGCGGCATGGTTATGGGCCATGTGATGACCTTTGTGCATGTGCTTTCCGCCGTGGTGCTGGTGTTTGCCCTGCAATGGGGCTTTGGCGCATGGGGGGCTGGTGCCGGGTCGCACGCCTTTGACGAGGCAGGGTGCGTATTGCAGCGGGTGAGCTACAGCCTTGTGCTGGCCATAGGCGTGTTCATGGTCTGCCATGCGCTGTACGAACTGGCCAGCGGCAGGCTTTCTGCCAGAATATGCTGCACCGCAGCACCCTCCGTATCCGCCGCACCCGCTTCGCCCGTTTCGCCCGTTTCGACTGGCAGGGCCGGTACACCGGATTCGCAAAAGAATTCTTACGGCAGCCTGCTTTCCGTTTCCGTGCTCGCGGGGCTGGTGCCCTGCCCCGGCGCGGCACTGGTGCTGGCGTTTTCGCTCAGCCTGAATATCCCGGCTACCGGAATTGCCGCCATGTTCGCGCTGGCGTTGGGCATGGGGCTTACCACATCGCTGTTCGGTGTGCTGAGCATGGCCTCGCGCAGCACGCTGGTCTACGTGGCCGGGCGCGGACCGCGAAAACTCACGGTGCTCTACGGCCTGCTTTCTGTGACCGGAGCCGCGTGCATAGCGTTGGTGGGCGGGCTCATGCTGGCTTCGCTCTCATGCTGAAAGGCGTAGCGGCAAAGGGGTTGCGGAGAAAAGCAAAGGCCGTTCCGCCTGTGAGGGGAACGGCCTATTTTCGGCACAGGGCGCTAAGCGTCCTGCCATGAGATACACTGCACGGGGCAGGTATCTATGGCATTGGTCACGCAGGCGGCCTTGGAGTGGAGGTCTATCACTTCCGCATACTCATCGCCGCTGGACATCTTGAACGCTTCGGGGCAAAGTTCCACACAAGATTCACAGGCGATACACTCGTTTGCATCAATGACAAGTTCCTTGGCCATGGGGTCCTCCTGTTGGGGCATGCGGGCATGCCCGTTGGTTTCGGTTCGCGCGGGCAGCCAGCAAATGCGGGATACCCGGCGGGGCTTGGGATACGGTTCATCGTCCGGCCACAGTTCGAGAATTGCCCCGAAAAACGGTAATCACTAAATCGGTTTTTGGGCAAGAGAGATTTCCATTCTCACACCGGTTCAAACAGAGGTAGCAGGGGTAGGCGGTATGGATTCCGGAGGGCGCGCCGCGAAGACGCACATGGCGCGGGCAAAAGCATATTTTCAGCGGCACGAGGTGCTGCGGGCGGTGGAAGAGATTGCCGCCGCGCTGTTTGTTGTGCAGGGCGGCACGGTGACCGGGCCGGATAAGCTGGCCGTAGAAAGTGCCCTGCGGGAAATGGTGGCCTTGCTCAACCGCACGGACGAACTGAAAGCCTGCTTCCCCAAAGGAATTGCCTACAAGCCCGGATTTGAAAAGCCGTTGCACAGCGCGCTGGTGCAGATGGTGCGCCTTGTACGGCAGGCACAGGAGCGGGAGACCTATACCCAGACGCTGGAGCGCAAGCAGAAGCTGGACAAGCTGCTGGGCTACGGACGAAAGCTGCTTGAGGCGGGCAAGGTGCAGGACGCGGACGGAGCCTTTCAGGAAGCTGCGGACCTGTATGTGGACGAACACAGCCTCTTCCGCCTGATGGGCGAAGCCTGCCTTGCGGCCAAGCAACCGCGCATGGCCTCCAAATACCTGAAGCGCGCCGTGAAGGTGGAGCGCAATCCCAAACTTTCCGCAACACTATTGGTGCGGTCGCTGGAAGAAAGCGGCAACATTCCCGCTGCCAGAAAGCTGGAAGCAGAGTTCGGACTCAAATAGCCCGCCGCCCTCCTGCCGTCCCCGTCTTTATCCGGCCGCAGGGCCTTCCGGGGCCGTTCCGGGCCCTTTCTCGCCCCGTCTACAGGCCCAGCAGGGCTGCCACCCGGTCCGGGTCCAGCGCGTGCTGCGCAAGGCCGCTGTCGGTGTTGCCACCCAGCAGGTCCATGGCTGCCCCGTATGCGCGGTCTGCCTCATCCGCTGCCATGGGGGGCAATATGCCGCCCGCATGTGCCGCCTGAGCGTCCTGTGTGGCAAAGCCTTCCTGCATGGCTCCAGATGCACCCTTTTCCGCCAATTTTCTGCGGGTTACATCATCGCCCTGCCGGAGCATCTCTTCCAGCTTGCTGAAAGGGTCTGCATGTCGTTTTTCGGTAATCTGCATGAAACACCTCCTGAAACGGCAGAAGCTGCCGGATTGTTTCCGAAGATGCAAAAAGCGGGAATAATGCTTTTTTAATAGCTAAAACAGCGTGTTAAGACGTGTTCGGCAGGGGGGAGGCAAGGTTTGCCCCCCGATATGCTTTTCTGCGGGACTACAAAAAGCAATCTGCAGGCATACATGACCGCTGACGTATCTGCCGGGCATACCCGCAGGCATATACCGCCCCATGCAAGACTCATACGGCAGCCATTTCGGGCAGGCAGCGCAGGCTGGCGGCTACTGCAGGAGAGACAGAAGCGCCTGTACGGCGGACTGTGAGCCTCCCTGCCTGTCGTGCAGCCAGAGGGTGAACTGCTCCCGCACTTTGTCGCGCGGGGCGGGGCGTTTGAGATTGCGGAGCAACTGGTCGAATACGGCATCGGCATCGGGCATAACATGCACCATGCGTTCCGTGATCAGGTCCTGCGCCCACGCGAAGTTCCTGTATGAGGGGCCGATGACGGGCTGAATGCCGTGCGCCAGCGGTTCCAGAAAATTCTGTCCGCCCAGCGGTGCCAGACTGCCGCCCACGAAAACGGCGCGGGAAAGCGCGTAAACGTGGTTCAGTTCGCCGAATTCGTCCCACAGGATAAGGCTGCCGGGCGCGGCGGGAGCATCCAGCGTGCTGCGGCGCACCGCTTCCATTCCGGCGTTGCGCAGGGTTGCTTCCCACGGAATAACCCGCTCTATGTGGCGCGGGATGAGGGCTATGCTGGTTTTGGGGCGCGCCTCACGCAGACGGCGGATGATGTGTAGCACGTCCTGCTCTTCTTCCTCCCGCACGGAGCCGAAGGTGGCGAGGGGCGTGCCCGCTTTGATGACCGTGTCCAGCAGGGGATTGGCTTCCTCTCCCTGCGTTTCGTCTGCTGGCGGGGTTACCCGGTCAAACTTCATGTTGTGCATGACATGCACACCCTGTTCTCCGAACAGCGCGGCAAAGCGGCGGGCGTCTGCCTCGGATATGGCAAGCACGGTGTCCGGGCGCAGGGAACGCCATAGCGAGTGTGTGGCAAGGTAGCCCGCAAGGCTGCGGGTGTTCATGCGGGCATTCAGCACGGCAACGGGCACGCGATTGTTCTTGCACGCCGCCAGAAGCCCCGGCCAGAGTTCGGTTTCCATGAGGGCGACAACGCGGGGAGAGGTCATGCGCAGGGCTTTTTGCATAAGCGCGGGCTGGTCAAAGGGGAAGTAGCGTATCTGCAGGCTGAGCCGGGGGCGCATTTCACGGCACCAGCGGTGCGCCTTTTCCAGCACTTCCACCCCCTGCGCCGTGCAGGAAGTGAGCAGCAGGGCGTGGTCGTTGTCTTCCGGCAGGTGCCTGAGCAACTCCCACACCAGATAGGCTTCGCCGCCGGAAGCGGCCTGAATCCAGATATCCGTCTTTACAGCCCAGTCGGCGGGCACCATGCGCTGCTCAAGCCCGTTGCGCAGCCGCGCGTGGCGGCGCAGAACAGGGCGGGCAATGGTCCAGAGTGCCCCGTATGCCTTGAGAAGCAGGGTGTTTGCCAGTGCGCTCATGCCGTCTTCTCCCGGAAGGCCTCAAGGCCCAAGGTTATGAGGCGGTCTATGAGCGCCTCGAAGTTCAGCCCTATGGCCGCTGCTTCCTGCGGCAGCAGGCTTGTTTCGGTCATGCCCGGCAGGGTGTTCACCTCCAGCAGGTGCAGTTCCCCGTCAGGCCCGAGGATGAAGTCCGCCCGGCTGTAACCCGCAAGGCCCAGTGCACGGTGCGCGACCATGGCCATATGCATTACTTGTTCCGTGGCTTCCGGCGCAATGGGGGCAGGGCAAATCTCCCGCGCCGCACCGGGGGTGTATTTGGCTTTGTAGTCGAAAAAGCCTGCGCCGCTTTCCGGCAGGATAAGGACGGGGGGCAGGGCTTCATCCCCCAGCACTCCGCAGGTGACTTCCACGCCGGTGACGGCGGGTTCCACAATGGCCTCGTCGCCCATGGCGAACACGGCGTCCAGCGCGGCGGGCAGTTGCGAAGGATCATCCACCCGGGAGAGTCCTAGGCTGGAACCGCCCACATTGGATTTGACGAACAGGGGGTAAGCAAGGTCGGGCTGCCAGCCGGGGGCCGGGTGCGAGGGCAGGAACACCCACGGCGGCGTGGGCAGGCCGTGGCGCACAAATATCTGCTTGGCCACGGCTTTGTTCAGCGCAAGAAAGGAACCGGCGGGGCCGGACCCCTGATACGGGCAGCCTGCGGCGTCCAGCATGGCCTGTACCAGTCCGTCCTCTCCGGGAGAGCCGTGCAGGTTTATGAAGGCGAAGTCGTGGGCGCAGGCGGCCTCCAGAAGGCCGTCCATCGAGGTGGCGGGGTCGAACCGGGTAGCGGTGTGGCCGAGCGTGAGCAGGGCTTTTTCTATGCCGCGGGCACCGGACAGGGAAACGTCACGTTCGCTGGACCATCCGCCCGCTATCAAGAGAATACGCATGAAGAGGTGTCCCCATTCTTCTGCTGAAAGCTGTTTCTATGGCAACCGACTGAACATAGGATTCATGGATGCGCTGGCGGATGCGTTCCGTTTTGCCGTAGCGCACGTTCAGATCGTCGAACCGTTCGTCAAGGGCCACCACGCGGTCATGCATGACGCGTTTGTCCGCGTAGATGATGCACAGCGGCAGAAACCATGCGTCCACGTCCAGCTGCCACGGCCAGTGTACATGGTGCAGCACGCCCTGCGCCACATGGGGGTTGCCGCATTCCTGCATGACAATGCTGGCCCCCAGCTGTGAATGGTTGCCCCCGTGGACGATGGTGTAGGATTTGGCAATGTCGTGCAGCAGGGCGCAGGCAATGACGCTCGGTACGTGGACGGCAAGGCCCATATCCGCACCGGTGCGCGCCACAAACTCCGCTACAGCGGCCACATGCTCGCTGTGGTGGCGGATGTGGTCTGGCATGGCGTATTTGTTCCACAGGCTGCGGCAGCAGGCAGCATCAGGCACCTGCCACTGCGGGCTGTTGGCAAAGCGCAGGGGCGGAGTGCTGTCATGATAAAGGGCCGGACGCGGCGTGCGTGGATGGCGGTTCATGCAAAATCCTGTGCGTGTGGCATGGTTGTGAGTACCGTATGCCCTTTGGCTTTAGCAAGTGCCGGAAAAAATTGCAAAGCTGTTTGAAGGCTCAGGCAACGGTGGCCCCGTTGACACGGTTGCGCGTGGCGCGTAGCACAGTGAATGGTCAAAGGGGCTTGCTCCGCACAGCCCTGCGGGTTTCATCCGTTCGTTTTCACCCAGCAGCACCAAGGAAGGGCGTTGTGAATATAGCTGATTCCTTCAGGGACCCTGCCCTTTGTAAAGGTCTTCTTGCCCGTCTCCATGAGGAACTGGACCGCCCCTTGCGGTTCATGGAAGTGTGCGGCACCCACACCGTTGCCATTTTTCAGAGCGGGCTGCGTCCGCTGCTGCCTGAGGGCATAACCCATCTTTCCGGTCCGGGCTGCCCCGTGTGCGTGACCCACGAGAGCGAGGTGGCGGCGTTTCTGGATCTTGCGGGGCGCGAGGGCATTATCCTTGCCACCTTCGGCGACCTGATGCGCGTACCCGGCCCCAAGGGGCGTAATCTCAAGCTGGCGCAGGCAGAGGGCGCACGGGTGGAGATTGTGTATTCCCCCGTGGATGCGTTGCAGCTTGCCGCAAAGAATCCCGGAGACACCGTGGTGTTTCTCGGGGTGGGCTTTGAGACCACGGCTCCCACGGTGGCGGGCACGGTGATGATGGCCAAGGCGCAGGGGTTGCGCAATTTCAAGGTGCTCTGTTTTCACAAGCTGGTTCCCCCTGCGCTTCGCGTACTGCTGGACGACCCGGAATGCGCCATTGACAGCTTTCTTCTTCCGGGGCACGTGTCCACCGTGCTGGGGCTGGAACCGTATCAGTTCGTGGCGGGAAAATACGGCACGCCCGGTGTGATTACGGGGTTTGACCCTGTGGATATTCTGGAATCGCTGCTCATCATGGTGGAGCAGCGTAAATCCGGCGATTACCGCATTGTGAACCAGTACAGGCGCGCTGTTGCCGATTCGGGCAATGCGCGGGCGCGCGAGGTGATGTTCGGCGTTTTTGAAACCGCAGATGCCCTGTGGCGCGGCGTGGGCCGCATTCCGGAAAGCGGGCTGGTGTTCCGCGAGGACTATGCGTCGTTCGACGCGTTGCAGGCCCTTGGCGTGACGGTGCAGGAAGCCCCGCCCACTCCCGGCTGCAAGTGCGGTGAGGTGCTGAAGGGCAAGATGCAGCCTGTGGACTGTCCGCTCTTCGGCAAGGGCTGTACCCCGGCAAAGCCCGTGGGGCCGTGCATGGTCTCCACCGAGGGCAGTTGCGCCGCCTACTACAAATATTCGGTATAACGTGCTGTAAAAACATTTCATCAGGCCGGTAACGGTGTTGCTGCGCAGGTGCGCAATCGCCCGGAACCTGCAAGCCCAGGATCTGTACGGACGAATCTGTACGGGCGCACGGGCTGCGGAGACCGGACGCCGCTGCAACGCGCATCCCCTTAAGCGGTCTGGCAAGACAGGCATGGTCATCATGAGCAAATCTCCCCTTGCAGATACCCTTTCTGAAAAGACACTTCTCCTGGACCACGGCAGCGGCGGGCACGCTTCCAGCCGTCTCATCGGCAACCTGTTCTTCAGGCATTTCGACAACCCTATCCTTAACGCCATGAATGATGCGGCACGGCTGGACATGTGCGGTCCCATTTCCATGAGCACGGACAGCTACACCGTGGACCCGCTGTTCTTTCCCGGCGGCGACATAGGCACCCTTGCCGTGCACGGCACGGTGAATGATGTGGCCATGATGGGCGCGCGTCCCAGATACCTTTCCTGCGGGTTCATTCTGGAAGAAGGGCTGCCCATGGAGACGCTGGAGCGTATTGTGGTCTCCATGGCCGCGGCAGCCAGCGAAGCGGGGGTGGTTATCGTTACCGGCGACACCAAGGTGGTGCCGCGCGGTGCGGTGGACAAGGTGTTTATCAACACCACGGGGCTGGGCGAGATTATTGCCGACCCGGCCCCTGCGGGCAACTGCGCCCGTCCCGGCGATGCGGTGCTTGTTTCCGGCACCATGGGCGACCATGGGCTGACGGTGCTCTCCGGCCGCGAAGGGCTGAATTTTTCCACGGATATCCGCAGCGACTCCGCCCCGCTGAACCACATGGTGGAGGCGCTGGTAACGCAGGTGGGCGATATCCATGTGCTGCGCGACCCCACACGGGGCGGGCTGGCTACCACACTCAACGAGATAGCGGGGCAGTCCGGCGTGGTCATTCACATGCGGGAAGCCGATGTCCCCGTGCGTGAGTCCGTGCGGAACGGTTGCTCGTTCCTTGGTCTGGACCCTTTGTATCTTGCCAACGAGGGCAAGCTTATCTGCATTTTGCCGCAGGAAAAGGCGCAGGCTGCGCTGGAGTTGATGCGCTCCATGCCCTACGGGGAGAACGCGGTGCAGGTGGGCACCGTGCGCGATGCGGCAGACGGGCCGGGCAAGGCCGGGCAGGTGGTGCTGGAAACGCCCCTGGGCGGGCACAGGCTGCTGGGCATGCTGGAAGGTGAGCAGTTGCCGCGCATCTGCTGATGTTGCGCCTCTGTGCTGACAGCACGGGCCTTGTTTTGGTATAAGCACGGTCACTGAGGTCACACGCGGTTACATGGGGTCACATGCGGTTACATGCGTGAGCATGCCAGAATTGCGGAAATAGGCGGGGAATAAGCGGAGCGGATATGGAAAAAAACCGAGAGTCCCAACAGGCCTGTCAGCCGGGACAGGGGAACACCCGCCAGAATGCTTCGGGAGAGGGCAACACCCGGCAGCAGTATGTCTGCAACGGCACGGACGACAAGCATCTCTATGATCTGGTGGACCCCAAGGATAACGCACGGGTGCTGGAAGAGGTGGCCCTTGTGGCCTCGCTGCTCTCGCTGGGCGGGTGCGAACAGCCTCTGACCGCCCTGCACGAAGACATAGTGCGTCTGTTCAGCGGCCGTTTTCCCGGCTACAGGCGCAGTACGACAAAATATCACAATCTGGAACACACCTGCTCGGTGGTGCTGGCCACGGCGCGGCTGCTGCATGGGTGCGTACTGGACGGAGTTCTGCGTCTTTCGGAGCGCGATTTTTTACTCTGCGTCATGGCGGCTTACTTTCATGACACGGGCATGATTCAGGAAGAAGGCGATACGGAAGGCACGGGGGCCAAGTATACGGTCGGGCACGAACAGCGCAGCATTGTATTCATGGAGCGCTATCTGGCCTCGCACGGGTACGGCGAGGCAGACATCCGTTCCTGCGCAGACATGATCCGCTGTACCATCCTGAGTCTGCCGCCGGAGAACATCGCCTTTTCCGTTGATGGAGACAGTGTGCTCGGGTGCATTGTGGGTGCGGCCGATCTGCTGGCGCAGATGGCGGACCGCACCTATCTGGAAAAGCTGCACCTGCTGTTTCAGGAATTCGAGGAAGCCAAGCTGCCCGGCTTTTCGTCCGAGCAGGAGCTTATCATGCAGACCGAAACATTCTATACCAACGTGGCCAAGAAGCGGCTGGAAGGCGGCCTTAAGGGGCTGTATACGCATATGCGCAGCCACTTCAGGGAACGCTGGGGCCGGGACGAAGACCTGTACGCCACGTCCATTGAGGCCAACATCCGGTATATAAGCGACCTTGCCAATGCCTGCCGCGAAAACCCCGCATGCTACGAAGAACTGCTGCGGCGCAGAGTCGGGCCGAAGTAGCCGCCCCGGTGCAGAGCCGGGACGGCTTTTGTCGTTACAGGAAGGTGGCTATCATTCAAGCCCCAGAAGCCGCGGCAGGAAGGTGGAGAGGTCCGGAAACGCCACGATGAAAGCCAGCGCGATAAGCGCGGCAAAGATAAGCGGCAGAGCCGGTCTGGCAATTTCTTCCATGGTAAGGCCGCTGATGTTCGCGCCTACGTACAGGTTCACTGCCACGGGCGGCGTTACCTGACCCACGGCGAGGTTCACCGTCATCATCACCCCGAACCATATGGGGTCCCACCCGAAGTGGTGGATAAGCGGCAGCATGACGGGCAGAAAGACGTAATAGATGGAAATGGCATCCAGTACCATGCCCGCCAGCAGCAGAATGGCATTGATCATGAACAGGATGACCCATTGGCTGTCTGAAGCACCAAGCAGCACGGCGGAACCTTTTTCCACAAGTCCCACTGTCGCCCCCACCCATGAGAACAGCCCCGCGCAGGTGACAACAATCATCACCACGGCAGTGCCGTGCATCGTGGCGGCGAAAATCTCAAAGAGTTCCCTCACGGACCGGATGGTCCGGTAGACGAAAACGCCCACGAATAATCCGTAGAATACGGCCACGGCCGCTGCCTCCGTGGGAGTGAATACGCCGCCGTATATACCGCCGAGGATGATCACCGGAGTCATCACGCCCCAGAAGGCGCGGCGGAGCGCAGGCCATACGCGCGCCGGTTCTTCTCCCGGCCCGCAGCTGCCCCGGTAGCCGTGCCGCCAGCTTGTGAGCCATACCGACCCGGCAAGGCACAGGGCCACCAGAATGCCGGGGATGAATCCTGCCGCAAACAGGGCGGGCACAGAGACGTTGGCAACACCCCCGTAAACGATAAAGGCGATGCTGGGCGGAATGACAATAGCCAGCCCGGACGTGACGGAAACCACCGCCGTGGCGAACCGCTTGTCATATCCCGCGCACGCCATGCCCGGAATGAGTATGAGTCCCAGCGCAGCCACCGTGGCAGGCCCGGAGCCGCTTACTGCGCCCCAGAAGGTGGCCACTGCCACCGTGGCAATACCCAAACCGCCCGTCATGGACCCAACAAGCGCCTTCATCAGGTCCACAATGCGTGCGGCAATGCCCGCCCGTTCCATGATAATGCCCGCGAGAATGAAGAAGGGGATGGCCAGCAGCGGGAACTTGGCCACTCCGGCGTAGATGTTGTACGAGAGCATCTCGTATCCTAGGTCCCAGCGATAGGCCACGGCCAGCGCCGCCCCGCCAAGGGCCACGGCAATGGGCACGCGCAGCAGGAGCGGGGTAACAAAAAGCAGCACGGCCCACAGGGCGGGGTCTTGTATGAGTGATTCCATGCTTGCCCCCTACAGCCTGCCGTTACGCAGGTCTTGCCATGCGCGTTCCAGAATGCGCACGATGATGAGCAGCGAGAAGGCGGGGGTTGCCACAGTGTACCACCATACCGGAATGGCAAGCGACTCGGTGATGACCTCCAGATCCATCTCGTCGCGCACTTCCACCATGCCCAGCCAGCACAGGGCGGCAAAGAAACCGACGCATACGATGAGCGAGAACGCACGGCAGGCCCGTTGCGCCCATGGCGGCATGGCATCGTGCAGCAGGGTGACGCTCAGATGGTTGTCTTTGCGAAAGGCATAAGCTGTGCCGAGAAGAACTACCCATACGAACAGGTTTACGGTGATCTCTTCCGTCCATGAAAGAGACATTTTGATGCAGTAGCGGGTGACGACGTTGGCAAAGGCAATGGCTACCATGACGAAGAGCAGGAGTGAGCCCAGCAGTTCCTCGAAACGATCCCATATGAATTTGAACATGGCTCGGGTTTCCTCGGCAGCTATCACGGCAGTGATGCCGGTTGTGATGAAGGCAGTGATGCCGGTTATGACGCCGGCGGCGATACCAAGTAAAAAACGGGAGCGGTGCGGTTCGGCATTTTCAGAGCATGGCGGCGCGGTCCGGTCTGTACAGCCCACGCCGCCATGCAGTCTTCCGTTATACAGTCTTCAGGTATGCAGTCTTTGGGCGGGCAGTCTTTGGGCAGCAGGTCAGCGAACGGAAGCCATATCGGCCTCTGCGGCCTGCACAAGCCCTTCACCAATCTGCGGTATCCAGTTTGCGCGCACCGGCGCAGTGGCGTCATGGAACGCCTTGGACTGTTCAGGGGTGAGTCTGATTACCGTCATACCCTTCTCAGCCAGAAAGGCGAACGGGTCGGCCACTTCCGGTGCCATGCCTATCTCCTGCAAATAGGCGAGCGATTCGCCGTTATCCATGCCCACGCGGGCAATAGCCTTGCCGTAGCGTTCTGCCAGCTGCGCGCATTCCAGCAGAATCTGCTGGTCCTCAGGGCTGAAGGAGGACCATACCTTGGGGTTAACGCCCAGAAGAAGCGGGTCTACAATGTAGTTCCAGTCGGTGAGATAGGTGTGGTAGGTCCAGATTTTAACGGGAATGCAGATGCCGTTCACCGGGTTCTCCTGTCCGTCCACCACGCCCTGCTGAAAGCCGGTGGTGGCTTCTGCCCAGTTCATGTTCACCGGGTTGGCTCCCAGTGCGCGGAAGGTGTCTATGAAGATGGGGCTGCCCACCACTCGTATCTTCAGGTCTTTCATATCTTCGGGGGCAGAAACGGGGCGCTTGCTGTTGGTCAGTTCGCGGAAGCCGTTTTCTCCCCAGCCGATGATCTTCACGCCCTTGCCCTCTATGGCCTCGATCATCATCTTGCCGGATGCACCGGTTTCAATGGCGTCCAGTGCCTTGTAGCGGTCCGGTTCCGCAGCGAGCATGAAGGGCAGGGCGGTCAGGTTCAGCTCCTTTACCTGCGGAGACCAGTTGATGGTGGAGGCAAGGGCGAAATCTATGGCCCCGTTGCGTACCATAAGGAATTCGGACGTCTGCTTACCCGCCAGAAGCTGACTGCCGAAATAGGGCTTGATGACAATGCGCCCTTCCGTGCGTTGGGCGACCAGATCGGCAAAATAGGTGGCAGAAAGTCCCCAGCCGGAGGTGGGACCGGGAACCACGCTGAGCTTGTATTCCGGCTTGTAGTCGCCTTTGGTCCCGGCAAGGGCAGGAAGCGCGAAAAAGGCAAGGATGAGGACTGCAAGCGCGAGAGAGGCGAATCTGTTCATGGGCGGGTAACTCCTTGAAGCGAACGGGTTGTATGTGCGGCGCGTGGTGCGGGCGCCTTGTCCTTGCCATGGGAGCCTGCAGGGCAACGCCGTGGCCAGCAGGCGGTGACGTTGTCCTGTGTGCACCGGGGAATACGTCCTTTGGCAGTCTTTGTGCCGTGCAAAAGGGGTGTCGCAGTGGGTGCTCACAGACAGCGGAGAGTGTTGTAATGCCTTTTTTACAATTCTGCAATATTCTGCAGGCGGGGAAAGGGGCGAAGCAGGCACGGAATGTGTTTGCGGCTTGGGCGCGTCTCACTGCTCAGAGCAAGGCGCTTGCGATGTCTATATGGCAATTCAGATGGTTAGCCTCGTAAAAAGTGCGGATGGGGGTTCTGCTTGCGGTTCATGAAGTGCCGGCTTTCTTGACAAGGACTGCTGTTTCGTACAGTATCGCCTTCATGAAAAACGCTTTTGGTAACACCCTTTCTCTTCGCAATTGGTGGTGGCACTGGTAACAGTGCCGTGGAAGCGTTTTGTTTCGCGCTGGGCGAAGCAGCAACGGAAAAAGAGTAAACCGCGGCAGTCACAACTGGCCGCGGTTTTTTTGTGGCCGGCTGTCTGCCCGGGTATCGGAGAACGGACCATCTTTCATCCGCATCGTCAACAACGCTGGATCATCAAAAGGAGTTAGCCCCATGACTACCGTATCCCCCGCTATGCCGGACGCCGCAGGGTTCTTTGGCCAGTACGGCGGGCAGTATGTGCCCGAACCGCTCAAGCCCATTCTGGATACGCTGGCGCAGGCGTTTGAAACATATCGGAACGACCCGGAGTTCCTCAGGGAATTCAATTACTATCTCAAGCATTTTTCGGGACGCGAAACGCCGGTGTATCTGTGCTCCAACCTTACAAAAGCACTGGGCGGTGCCAAGATATATCTCAAGCGGGAAGACCTGAACCACCTTGGCGCGCACAAGGTGAACAACACCATCGGGCAGATACTGCTTGCGAAGCGCATGGGCAAAAAGAAGATCATTGCCGAGACGGGAGCCGGTCAGCACGGGGTTGCCACGGCGGCCACGGCGGCGCTTATGGGCATGGAATGCACCATCTATATGGGGGCCGTGGATGTGGAGCGGCAGAAGCTGAACGTGTTCCGCATGCAGATGATGGGAGCCAAGGTTGTGGCCGCCCAGAGCGGGCAGAAAACGTTGAAGGAAGCCGTGGACGAAGCGCTGGGCGCATGGGTGCAGGATGCGGAAGAAACGTTCTACCTGCTGGGTTCCGCCGTGGGGCCGCATCCGTATCCTGCTATCGTGCGTGAATTTCAGTCGGTGGTGGGGCGTGAGGCCAAACGGCAGATGCGCGAGGCAGAGGGGCGTCTGCCGGACTACTGCGTAGCCTGCGTGGGCGGCGGCTCCAATGCCATAGGCCTGTTTGCAGATTTTATTGATGAACCGGGGGTGAAGCTGGTGGGAGTGGAACCCTCCGGGCGCGGGCTTGAATATGGCCAGCATGCGGCCACGCTGTGCCTTGGCGAGCCGGGAGTGATGCACGGATTCCGCTCCTACATGCTCAAAGACCCGCAGGGAGAACCGGCAGAGGTCTATTCCATTTCGGCAGGGCTGGACTATCCCAGCGTGGGCCCGGAGCACGCATTCCTCAAGGATGCAGGGCGGGCCGAGTACGTGCATGCAAGCGATGCCGAGGCCATGGACGCCTTCTTCATGCTTTCGCGCATGGAGGGGATTATCCCTGCGCTGGAATCTTCGCACGCCTTGGCTCATGCCATTCGCCTTGCTCCCACGCTGGGCAGAGAGAGTATCATATTGGTGAACCTCTCCGGCCGGGGCGATAAGGATGTGGCACAGGTGGAATCTATGGTTACAGAAGGGACTGTGGTTCCTCCTGCCATGCTGAAACGATGATTGGGTGCTGCGGGGGGCTTCGGGCCTCCCGCAGCGTTATGTCTTAAGAAAAAAGCATTGCATTTTGAGTGTGTTATGGTGTTTTGCGAGGAAACAGGAAAAAAGCTGTTGACGCACGGGGTGCTTTTGCATAGAACCGCTCTCGCTTCGACGGACTGCCCGAACAACGCTTTCCAAGTATCTCAACAAGATGCCTGAAAACGAGAGTGGAAAGGGCGGGGCGAAAAAAGCAACAGGCTGCCCGGAACAATCGCTGGAATAAAAATAAAAGTGGTTGACAGGTAGCGGGGAATCAGGCAAAACGCCTTCTCGCGCTTGCAGCAGGGAATGCCCTGCCGGAGTGCGCGCCCGCACCGCTGAGGTGTGGTGAGATAAGGTTCCTTGACAATTAAATAGCGAGTTGGACAGAAAAGTTATCAGCTAGCGTGGTTCCGGCTTCGGTTGGAACCATTAGATACAGAT